>JAFQEB010000073.1 GCA_017399225.1 Clostridia bacterium
ACCGGTGGTAATGACGGAGAGGTCCCACCTGTTCCCATACCGAACACAGCAGTTAAGCTCTCCAGTGCCGAAAGTACTTGGCTGGACACGGCCCGGGAGGATAGGTCGCTGCCGGTTCCCCCTTTGTCGGGCATTTGCCCGACCTTCATATTCCTCAGTAGCTCAATGGCAGAGCACCCGGCTGTTAACCGGGTTGTTGTAGGTTCGAGCCCTACCTGGGGAGCGCAAAGCCAGTCGCATCAGCGGCTGGTTTTTTCGTGCATATAAATCTATTTCTGGGACAAACTGAACATCAGCATAAAAAATATGTTGACACCGCAGGCGGATGGTGCTAAAATAAACAAGTACCGTTTCCGGTGGTAATGACGAAGAGGTTCCACCTGTTCCCATACCGAACACAGCAGTTAAGCTCTTCAGTGCCGAAAGTACTTGGCTGGACACGGCCCGGGAGGATAGGTCGCTGCCGGATCCCTTTTGTCGGGTTTTGCCCGACCTTCATATTCCTCAGTAGCTCAATGGCAGAGCACCCGGCTGTTAACCGGGTTGTTGTAGGTTCGAGCCCTACCTGGGGAGCGCAAGGCTGATCGCATGTGCGGTCAGCTTTTTCTTTTGCCCTTGGAGGATAACGGATGTAAACAGTGAAGGGAGAACTCGTCTCTGATCGCAAGTGATCCAATCATATGAAAAGACCCCTGCGAACCGGATGAGTGCCGGTGGCAGGGGCTTTTGGGGTGGACTCACAGACGGGAGAGCATTATCCTTTCGGCCAATACGTTTGGATCGCAAAGCTCTCCGGCAGCGCTGCACGGAAGGCGGCCAGATCGCCAAATGCGCCGTCTGCGATCATCTGTGCGGCGAGGTTGCCCAGGGCGGCGCTTGGGGCAGGGCCGGCGTATAAGGGCAGGCCGGTCGCATTGGCGACCTGCTGGCTCAGCGTTGCGTCCCCGGTGTCGTCGCCAAGGAGGTGGATGCCTGTGAAGCTTTTGCCGGTCAGGGTGCTCATCTCCCGGAGGGCATCGGGGCAGCACGCCGGTTCTGCAATGGGCTTGAGGAAGCGGATGGAATGCCCGTAGCCGCCCTCGTTGCTGAAGCCGCCCGCCAGCGCGGCGGAGGACAGCACCGGCATGGGAAGCTCTGTGCCCAAATGGTGCGGGGTGCCAGTGAAGAGGAAAGCAGCATCCCCTTTTTGGGGCCGGAATAGCCATGCTGGCGCTTCCGGCATCATGGGTGGACACCAGCAGCACGAGGGCGTCAAAGCCCGTCTCAGCCGCGATTTCCGGGCGAAAACGGCCCAGCAAGCGTCCGGGCTGGCGGATGGGCGTGCGGAACCACTTTTCCGGCAGCCCTGCTGCGGTCAGGATGGTCTCCGACCAGGTGCCGGTGGCGGCGTTGCACAGCGCGGAGGCGGAGATGCCCGTCCACTCGTGGGCTTTCACTCCGGTCAGGGCATAGGCCAGGTATTCCGGGATGAGCAGGAAGTCCTCGGCCGTCTCGGCGTATTCGGGGTGCTCCCGCAGCAGCGCCATCATCTGATACACGGTGTTGGAGGGCCTTTGGGCGACGCCGCACAGGCCATAATGGAATACCAGGGGGAGGGATTCCTCCAGCAGGGCGTCCATGCCGTGGGTGTAGTCATCCCGGCAAGCCACGGTGTCGCCAAGCAGCTGACCGGCTGCATCCAGCAGCACAAAGTCCGAGGCCCAGGCGTCGATACCGATGCTCACGGGCGTGAAGCCCTGGGTGTGGGCGGCCTTCAGGCCTGCGACCACATGTGCTTCCAGGGCTGCGATATCCCAGCAGAGACGGCCGTTTTTCATTTTTGCGCCGTTTGGGAAGCGGTAGATCTCCCGGGTCATGATGCGGCCATCCTCCAGCCAGGCAGCGACGTGCCGCCCGCCGGCGGTTCCGACGTCAATGGCAAGATAAACGTGCATAGCATTTCACTCCATCAGATACTTGCGGGGCGTTTCCGGCGATTTCTTTACAGCCGGGCATCACTGCGCATCAGCTCGGTGAGCATCAGGAAGGTCAGCCCCTGCCCGTAGGCGGTGGGGGTGACGATAATGTCCTTGTAGTGCTGCAGGTCGCTACCCATGCCGGTGCCGCCGGATACGCCCTGCACCGCGCCGGATTCGTCGATCTGCCCCAGCACGGCCTTCGCGGCCAGGTTGCCCATTTCGATGTACTTCTCCTCCGTCAGCAGGCCCATGCGTATGCCCTTGAGTACACCGTAGGCGATGGCGGCGGTGGCGCTGGTCTCGCAGTACACGCCCTCCACGTCGATCAGGGTGTTGAACAGGCCGTTGACGTGCTGGTACTTCCACAGGGCCAGCACCTGATCCTGCCAGGCGGAGAGGATCATGCGCATGGCGGCGTTGTCGCGGCCGGTGATGTCCTTCAGCTCGATGGCGGCGGCGGTGAACCACGCGTTGCCCCGGGCCCAGAGGGCGTTGGCATAGTTGTGGCGGCGGTCGAAGGTCCAGCCGTGGTAGAACAGGCCGCTGACCTTGTCCTGCAGATAGCGGATGTGGATCAGAAACTGGTACTCCGCCTCGTCGATCCACTCGGGGCGGTTCAGCACCATACCGGCCTTGGCCAGGAAGAGGCAGACCATGAACAGCGTATCGCACCAGAGCTGCTGGTAGTGCTTGTTCCACACCGTGCAGTGCTGGAGGCCGCCGTATTCGGTGCGGGGCATCTCCTCCATCACCCATTTGGCCCAGCTCTCGATATGGGGCAGATACGCGGGGTTGCGGGTCTCCTGATACAGGCAGGTCAGCGTCAGCACGGGCGCAACGGTGTTGACGTTGCGGTGGGGCTGCTCAGGGCGGTTGAGCATATCGTTATACCAGCCGGTCAGGTAGCGGAGGATGCCGGCGTCACCGCTTTGCTGATAGGTCTTGTAAATGCCATAGAGCGCCACGCCCGTGGGCCACTCCCAGTTGTTCATCGTCAGGTGCCCGCGGGAGGGGTCATTGCCGTCAGCCCTTTGCAGCATACCCAGCACCTTGTCGGCGATCTGCCCGTAATCCATGTTAAGCGCTCCCTTGCAGTTTTCTCTGCCAGTATTATACCAAAGCGCGGCCTTGCCCGCAAGGGAAACAAGCGGCCTCCGGAGCGTTTGCTCCGGAGGCCATGCGTATATGCACTTTATTCGCCGGCGATGAACAGCACGCCCAGGGTGCCGGGGCCGCAATGGCTGGAGATCACGCCGCCCGCGCGGGTCACGTGGATCTCGTCAAAGCGGTTCAGGCCCTCCAGCCAGCTGCGGACGGGCGCGATGGTCTCCTCCGTGCAGCCGGAATGGGTGATGAACACATGCTTCTTGTCGGCCTTGAGGAGCTCCTCCTCCATTTCGGTGGCGTAGGAGAGGATCACGCGATCCATCTTGCCGCGGTACTTCTTGCCCGGGGCCATCTTGCCGTCGGTCACGCCGATGCGGGGATGCAGCTTCAGCGCGCCGCCCATCATGGCAGCCAGACCGCTGCAGCGGCCGCCGCGGTGCAGATAGGTCAGCGTATCCACCACGAAGCTGGCGCGCACCAGCGGGCGGATCATCTTGATCTTCGCGGTGATCTCCGCGGCATTCATACCGGTCTGCGCCATTTCCGCGGCAGTGATGACCTGCAGGCCCACGCCGGTGGAGAGATTCTTGGAGTCGATCACTGTCACCAGATGCTTGGCGTTCAGCTGCTCGGCAGCCATGCACATCACATTGTAGGTGGAGGACATGGAGCCGGAAATGGTGAAGCAGATGACCTCGCGGCCCTCGCGGACGTAGGGCTCGAAGACGGAAATGGCTTCGTTCAGGGAGCAGGCAGCCGTCTTGGGGCTGCTGCGGTGCTGATCGGACCACTGATAAATTTCGTCCGGGGTCACGCCGCGCCCATCCTCAAAGTCCTGCTCGCCCAGAATAATATGCAGCGGCAGTACGTCGATATCGTAGCGTGCGATCAGCTCCGGGGAGAGGTCGCAGGTGCTGTCGGAAATGATCTTGACCATAAAAGGAAATGCCTCGCTTTCTTGGATGAGGGGGGGTTCTGCGCGCTGAAGCAGACGCGGATGCAGGAGGAACAATACGTCCATCCAATACTACATAATGCCATAAAAGCGCGCTGGAATCAACCCTTTTCCGGGAAGTTTTAAGAAAATGTTAAAACAAAGACGAATCGCCCTGCGGGGATGGTTGACAAGGAGGCGAAAAAATGCTATCAATAGGAAGGTTTGTATATTCCAACAAAGCATATGAGGTTATGGATGCGTACCTTTTTTGAAAAGTATGACAGGAATATGGCTCGGGTCATCATGACGCTGGCGTGGCCCACCATGCTGGAGCAGCTGATGCAGACCGCCGTGCAGTATATCGACACGGCGATGGTCGGCGCCCTGGGGACGGAGGCCACAGCAGCCGTGGGCGCCACCACGACCGTCGGCTGGCTGGTGGGCGGCATGGTGTCAGCCTTCGGCGTAGGCTTTCTGTCCTTCATTGCCAAGGCCTGCGGCGCCAGGGATCGGCAGGCTGCCTCCCGTGCCTCGGCGCAGGCGGTGCTCGTCACCCTTACGGCGGGCCTTCTCTTCACGGCGATCACCCTGGGCCTGAGCGGCCTTGTGCCCGTGTGGATGCAGGTGGACGAAGCTATTCAGCCCCTGGCGTCGCGCTATTTCTTCATCCTGTATCTGCCCATGCTGCCCAGGGCCGCGACGATCATCTTCGGCACCGTTCTGCGGGCTGCCGGGGATACCAAAACGCCCATGAAGGTCGGCGTGGTGGTCAACCTGATCAACGTCGTGCTCAACTTCCTGCTCATCTATCCCACCCGTTCCCTGACGCTGCTGGACTGGACCTTCACCATGCCCGGCGCAGACCTGGGGGTGGAGGGTGCGGCCATCGCCAGCGCCATTGCGGTTGCGGTGGGCGGATTGTATATCACCCTGGTACTCTGGCGGCACCCGATGATCTCCCCGCGTGGGCAGCGCTTCCGCCCGGACTGGCAGATCCTCCGGCCCACCTTCCGTGTGGCGATCCCCAACATGTTCCAGCGCTTTGGCACTTCCCTGGGCTATGTGGCCTTTGCAGCCATGATCAATGACCTGGGCGAGATATCAACGGCGGCCCATACCATCGCCAACACGGTGGAGAGCGCCTTCTACATTCCCGGTTACGGTATGCAGACGGCGGCGGCCACCCTGGCGGGCAATGCCTACGGCGCAGGGGATCGCAGCGGCATGAAGCGCCTGGCCCGGATGTTCATCCCCATCGAGGTGGGGCTGATGGTGCTTTCCGGCGGGCTGCTGTTCTGCCTTGCAGGGCCGCTGGTCGGGCTCTTCTCCAGCGACGATGAGGTCATCCGGCTGGGCGTAACGGTGCTGCAGATGGTGGCGCTGTCCGAGCCCTTCTACGGCTTCTCCATCATCGTCGAGGGGATGATGCAGGGCGTGGGCCGCACGAAGCAGCCTTTCATCTTCAATGTGATCGGCATGTGGGCGGTGCGCATCCTGGGTACCTGGCTCTGCACGCGAAAGCTGGGCATGGGGCTGGTGGCGGCCTGGGCCTGTATGATCGCCCACAACCTGCTGCTGTTTGGCCTGTTCCTGTTCTGCTATGTGCGGGGGACGTGGAATCCCCTGGCAGACGTCAAGATCAAAGCATAATGAAAGCGGAGGCGCGGCAAAGGCTGCGTCTCCGCTTTGTGTACCCGGTGACCGGCCTTGCGGGGCCGCACCGGAAGGGGTGTGGTTTACTTCGCGGCCCAGGCCAGCACGGCTGCCAGCTCCTTTTCGCTGACGAAATCGCCGCCGCTTTGCAGCAGCTCCGCCATGCGGGCCTCGCCGGGGGCAGCGTCCTTCTTGCTTGCCATGGCCTTGGTCAGCATTTTGATGACCAGCTTATAAGGCCCCTTGAGCTTATTGATATCCATGCCGCCCTGCACGGTGAAGACGGGTACCTCCGCCGGGAGGGCGCAAGATTTGCGGGCTGCCTCGTCCTGCGCGCCGGTGTCGCCCAGACCCACGCCGATCACGGCCTGGATCCCAAAGCGCTTGGAGGCCTTTCGGCAGCCCTTCACCGAGCCGGCCATCAGCCAGCCCATGTAAATGATGGATGTGCCGGCGGGCAATGTCTTTTGCGCGTCGCTCAGCGTGTGGGCCGGAATTCCCAGCTTCTCCGAAAGGATGGCTGCATAGCGGGCGGTGTAGCCCGTGTTGGATGTGTAAACGATCGCCTTTACGTTCATACAGTTCCTCCAGATGTCCCGTAGGGGCGAGCATTGCTCGCCCGCCGGTGTTGCTTACTTGCGGCGCAGCAGCCCGTCCTCCTCCACGACCTCGAAGAAGTAGGGGCGCTCCTCCAGGTGGGTGTTGGGGCTGTGCAGGGTCATCATCAGCTTGCCTTCCTTCGTGCGGAAGACCATGCCGTGGCCGCCGTCCTTCATGAACAGGGGCTCTACCTGCTTGAACTCGCCGTAGATCTCGCCGTTCTTGCTCACCGCCAGGCCCTGGGTGTAGCCTTCGGCGGAGAAGGCGGCCCACAGCATCAGCAAATTGCCGTCGCCGGTGCGCCACATGAAGGGGCCGTCGGTAACGAAGGAGGGCATACCCATCACGGGCCGGCCGGGAACGATCCACTTCGCCTCGGAGGCGGTGAAGAGCAGGCGCGGCGGGCCGGCGGGGGTCTTCAGATCCTCGCTGAGCTGCATCGCCCAGATCTCGCCGTCGATGGCCTGCACCCACTCGTGGCAGAACACGATCCACGGCTTGCCCTCGCGGTCGACATAGAAGGTGCCGTCCAGGCACTCCCAGTGATGGGGCGTGACGGGGCCCTCCGAGTGGGGCTTGAAGGGGCCCAGGGGGTTATCTGCCTTGAGGATGGCGGTGCCGCGACACATGTCGTCCTTCTTGAAGGAGGCAAACATGTAGAAGCTTCCCTTCCACTGGTGCACCTCGGGGGCCCAGTAATTCTTCGTTGCCCAGAAGGAGCCGTCGTTGTGGAAGATCTCGATGGGCTCCGACCAGTTCTCCAGATCGTCGCTCACATATGCGTCAAAGCCGTCCGCCTCGCCCCAGCAGGTGGCGCCGCGGGTGCCGTAGAGGTAGTACTTATCCCCGTGCAGCAGCACAAAGGGATCGCGGATATTGATATCGGTCAGCTTCATAAAGAGACCTCCTTGTGAAATTGTACGGCCTGTATACCTGAGAACAGTATAGCAGAGATGCCGGGGAAATGCAATCGGGG
Source organism: Clostridia bacterium (assembly GCA_017399225.1). Next base: position 7,232 of record JAFQEB010000073.1, read on the forward strand.
AGGGCATGAAAAATGCCCCCGGGTGAGGGCGATGGAAGGCTGAAGGATCTGTATGTTTTTTCAGAATGAGGCTAACCATATCCCTTTTCATGCTACTATACAGGTGAAAACAGCTGTTGTGCCTGCGGACGCGCGGGCAGAAAGGAAGCAGGATGACCACCCACAACGACCGTATTGCAGCCATGAGCCGCACGGTGTACGCCTGGTGTGCGGCTCGCACTGCCACCGCTGCCGACGCGGAGGATCTCTCCCAGGAGGTGCTGCTGGCGATGCTGCACGCTGCGCCCAATTTGCGGGACGAGCGGGCTTTCTATGGCTTCATGTGGTCGGTGGCGGGCAATGTGTACCGGGGCTGGCTGCGCAAGCGGCGCGCACCCGACGCGGAGCTGCCGGAGACGGCGGCAGATCCCCGCGACGCCTTTGCGGAGGTGGAGGCGTCGGAGGACGTCCGCCTCCTGCGCCGGGAGCTGACGCTGCTGAATCGCCAGTGCAGGCAGGCGGCGGTTCTCTACTACGTCCGCGGCCTGAAGGTCGCGCAGGCGGCTGAGGAGATGCACGTCAGCCAGAGCATGGTCAAATACCTGCTGTTCAAGGCACGAAACACCATCAGGGAGGGCATGGAAATGGAACGGACTTACGGCGAACAGAGCTATCATCCGCGCAGGCTGGATCTGCGCTACTGGGGCATGGGCCCCAACCACTATTACGGCATGGCGGGAACGCTGCTACGGCAGAATATCCTCTTTGCCTGCTATAATGACGCGCTTACGGCGGAGCAGATCGCCCTGGCAGTGGGCGTAAGCCTGCCCTACATGGAGGAGGATCTGGACAAGCTGCACGAAGTGAACCTGCTCACGCGGGACGGCGCAGGACGCTATCGCACCAACATCGTCATCTTCACGGAGGAGTACAACCGGGCGGCCGCTGCGCTGATCGTACCGGAGGTGCAGGCCATTGCGGATGAGGTGAAGGCCTGCATCGCGCAGACGGAGGTCGCTGTTCGCAGCATCGGCTTTGCGAGCAGCAATATGAATGCAGCCGCCTTCGCATGGCAGATGGCGGCGCTGCTGCTGCACCGGGCGGTCATCGGTGTTGCAGGGGAGAAAGCTGCCCCGGAGCTGCCCCGCGACAAGTGGGGCGTGCCCTGTCTGTGCTGGGGCGTGGGGCAGCCTGCTCACGCGGCGGCGGATCCCTTTGCCTTTGGCGCTTCCCATATGGACAACAGCCGGGGCGACCTGGTGCACTGCATGGATTTCCCTGTCAACGGCGAGATGGTGCACCACAAGCTCTACAATTCCAGCTGGGCGAATGTGTTCCTGGCTGTCGCCCGGGACGACGCAGCAATCTTGTCCGAGAATGACCAGGCCATTGCTGCTGAACTGGTGCGCCTGGGATACGTCCGCCGTACGGAGGAGGGCCTGCGTGTCCACTGTCCGGTGCTGACCAATGCACAGTACACGGCGCTGGTGGAGGCTGTCGCCCCGGCGGTGCAGCGGATCGCGGCGCTTGCCCTGGCCATCCGCGAAAAGGAGGCGGATCTGCTGTCCGAGCATGTGCCGGAACACCTGAAGGATAGAACCGGGGACATGGTGTACTTCCGCCTGTTTGAAAGCGGCGTCTCCCTCCCGGTTGCGCGGCTATTCGGGGAGCGATTCCTCGCGGACGCGAAGGCCTGCGACATGCTGCCGACAACCTACGTCGTGCTGGCAGGATAACGGCATAAATACATCCCCAGGCCTGTGAACGTGCAGGTCGGGGGATGCGCTATATGTACCGGATGCGGCCTCAGAAGTAGAACAGCTCCTCAAATTTCTTGTCCAGCGCGATGCAAAGGATCAGTGCCAGCTTGGCCGTGGGGTTGAACTGTCCGGTCTCAATGGAGCTGATGGTGTTGCGGGAAACGCCGACCAGCCTGGCGAGGTCGGCCTGGGACATCTTCTTTTCCGTGCGGGCTTCCTTCAGGCGGTTTTTGAGGATCAGCGTGTCGTTCATGCGGCACCTCACCCGTAGATGATGAGCGAGAGGATCGCTGCTGTGGTTACGACGACGGACGCAATTGTCCAGAGAATGGCAGAAATCAGGTCAGGCGTTTTCTTTTGCTTTGTGTACTTGTAAATCTGGGTTGTGGTGAACAGAACCGTGACAACGGCCCAGATGCTGCAGTTGATTTTGCCGTGGGTAATCAGGAACTCGGCAATGAACAGAAGCGCTGCAAAGCCAGTGGCAACGTAAGCGCCCATTGCGCTGGCTCGACTGTTGATCTCCAGCTGCTCGATGTCTTTTCCCTTGTTTTCATTCCGGCTCATGGCCAGGATCTCTTCCTTATTCATGGGTGTTCCTTCCTTTCTGTGCCAAGTTCTCTTGGCAAAGATAATATACCATAGCCAAGTAAACTTGTCAAGGAATGCACAGAACACTTGGCAAAATTCGTTGCTTTGCACAGAAAACTTGACAGAAGAAGCTGTATTGTCTGTCGATCTTGAACAAAGGAAAGTGGTACAAGGGCTACCGCATCTTAACAAAACATCCCCCGGCCCGGGCATGAAAGCCTTGGCCGGGGGATGCTTCATACGCTGAGGCTCAGGTAAAGGACGCCTTATGCTTAAGCACATAGGTGTAATTGAGCTTGGTCAGGTCATCCTGGTATTCATAGAAGGCGTTGTCGCATTCCTCCAGGGCATCGTCCAGCTCGTCGCTTTCGCACGCGTTCAGCAGGGCGAGCCGGGCCTCCCGGTCGGCGGGAAGCTCCTGACCAAAGGCGGATATAGCCTGCTGGCAGATCGCTGCGGTCTTTTCGGCGCCGATGGCGTTGAAGGCCGCCACCACTTCGCCGGAGAAATTTCCGCCGGTGTTATAGAAGAACTGGGAGAAGCCGCCGTTGTTGACCTCCATCTCCAGGCTCTGAGTGATGAAGAAGGTGCGCTCCGGCGCGCTGAGGGCGGACATGTCCTCGCCATACTGGCACTTTTCGGCGACATGGTCACTCAGGGCAATCATCAAATCGTTGGGGTCATCGATCTTCCAAATCTGTTCCATCGCGGATGAACCTCCTTGGGATTGCGTGCTCGGCGCTTCCTCCTGTTTGCCGCAGGCGGACAGCAGGAACAGGGCCAGAGCCATGATAAATACGAAGAAAAGCTGCTGCTTTTTCATGAATTCGCTCCGTTACAGCTTAAAATGCGCGGCCAGCTTTGCCAGCACTTCCTCCCGCGTGTCGCTGACAAAATCCGACCGGGTGATGGAGAAGAATCCCGTGTGCGCCCAGTCGATATCCACCGGCGGGTGGTACGTCGCCCAGGAATTGAAGTTGCGCAGCGTGGCCTCCGGGTCGGGGCACTTCTGGATCTCGTTGAACATGAACTGCTTCTCCGGGTCGTCCCGGTCGAAGAACTTGGTTGCTGTGATATCCGGCGGGTCGCAGAGCATGATGGCGACGTGGTCATAGTCGGAGATCTCCCGCAGCACGTCCGGCGGGATGTTGGTGTCCACGATGACCTTGTCGCCATTGGCGGCCAGCCTGATCAGCTCAAGAATTTCGATCTCGATGCACTCCTGGGATACCTGCGTCGTCCAGCGGAAGTGCTCCTCGGGGGTCTGGCTCAGCCACTCGGGCCAGCCGGACATGGTGTCGAAATAGCAAAGGCCGGGCTGCTTCCAGCGGTCAAGCTTCTCCCGGGGGAAGGCGTCGTGGTAGTTCTCGCCGCAGTGGATCATGCCGTAGCGCTCGGACAGCAGGCGAACCATGGTGGATTTGCCCGCGTAGCTGTGCCCGTTGATGAAGTACACATTGCGCAGGTAGTGGCGGATGAGGTTATCGGAAATCTGGATCTTCATGGGGCTCCTTTCGGGGGTTACTCCTCCGGTTTTTCGGCCATGTGCACGTCCACCTGCTGATGGGGGACGATGACGCCGCTTTCATCGAAGGCGACCTTGACGGTGCGGTTGAGGTCGAAGCGGACGTTCCAGTACTCACTGCCGGGGCACCACACGCGCACGCCGTAGACGATGGCACTGTCGGTGATCTCCATCAGCACGATGGAGGGCGCGGGGTCGGGGAGGATGCGGGCATCTGCGGCGACAGCGGCGTTCAGCAGCGCCTCCAGCTTCTCCAGCGGCGTGGCAGGGTCGGCGCGGAAGGAAAGATCCACGCGGCGGGTCTCCGCTGCGCCGATGTTCTTGATGACCGAGTTGGTCAGCTGGCCGTTGGGGATGGTGACCTCGATGCCGTCATAGGTGCGCAGCACGGTATAGACCACGGTGATCTCCTGCACCGTGCCTTCCACGCTCTGCCCGGGGGCGGAGATATAATCGCCCACGCGGAAGGGCTTGAACATGAGCAGCATCAGCCCGCCGGCAAAGTTCGACAGGGAGCCCTGCATTGCCAGGCCGACGGCGGCAAAGCAGGAGGCCAGGGCAGCGATGAAGGACGTCGTGGGGATGCCCATGATCATCGCGGCGGTGATGAACAGCACGGCGTAGAGCACCACGGCCAGGGTGCTGGTGAGGAAGGAGCGAACGCTGGCGTCCAGCTGGGACATCACCCGCAGGGAGGGCAGGCGCTTGCGGATCCACTTGATGATCTTCAGGCCCAGGAAGAGGATCACCAGCGCGCCCAGAAGCCGGATGCCGAAGGTGCTGACCAGCTGCACCAGCGTACCCCAGATCGCGTCAAAATCGAATTCAAAGTCCATATCGGATACCTCTCAGCATTGGTAAGGCAGTGCCGCGGAAATGCGGCCCGCAATTCTATTGTATAGCGAAGGGGAGGGGGTGTCAATGCAAAAAAACGACCAGCCGAAGCTGATCGTTTGAGAGGTGCCACCCAGATTCGAACTGGGGAATAAAGGTTTTGCAGACCTTGGCCTTACCACTTGGCTATGGCACCATATCGGCCATCCCCGAGCTGTGCTCGGTGCTGGCTACGCTCGGCGATTGCAAGCAATCGCTTTCGCTAGTCGGGCGAGGCCCGACCTCATTATCGGCCATCCCCGGGATAAACCCGGTGCTGGCTACGCTCGGCGATTGCAAGCAATCGCTTTCGCTAGTCGGGCGAAGCCCGACCTCATTATATGTAAAGTCGGCGCGAACCGATCTTGTGTATAAAGAGAGCGGTAGACGAGGCTCGGACTCGCGACCTCCACCTTGGCAAGGTGGCGCTCTACCAACTGAGCTACTACCGCATAAAGTGCCGCGGGGCGGAATCGAACCACCGACACGCAGATTTTCAGTCTGCTGCTCTACCGACTGAGCTACCGAGGCATATGTATGGCGACCCGGAAGGGGCTCGAACCCTCGACCTCCAACGTGACAGGCTGGCGCTCTAACCAACTGAGCTACCGGGCCGTATGTTCGTGTGGGAACAACAGGGCTCGAACCTGTGACCCTCTGCTTGTAAGGCAGATGCTCTCCCAGCTGAGCTATGCTCCCATTCATCGCCCCTGTCGCGGCGACGTGTTATATGATAGCACGGTTTGAGCCGGTTGTCAATAGCTGTAGGAAGATTTTTTTGCGAAAGCGGGAAGTTTTTTGTAAAAAGCTCTGATGGCGGAGGCTGGCGCACTGAAAGAAGAAAAACCTCATCCGTCCGCACCTTGCGGTCTTCCCCTCTGGGGAAGGTGGCGCCGCCGTAAGGCGGTGACGGATGAGGTCTTCTCGGTTCGTTTCAATGCTGCGGCCGGGCGGGACGTACAGGATACAACGCCTCAGGCCTGCACTTCCTCGATCATCTCCAGCACCCGCATCGTGCCGTCGGCGGGCGGCGCGGCCTTCACGGCGGCGGTAAGGGCGTCGCGGTCGGCCCAGGTCTGCATGAGGGACTCGGTGAGGGTTGCGGCGGTCATGTTTTCCTGCAGGAGAACACGGCACAGGCCGCGCTTTTCCAGGCTCTGGGCGTTGAGGATCTGGTCGCCGCGGCTGGCTCCCTTAGGGTAGGGCACCAGCAGCAGGGGGCGGGCCAGGGCCTGGAACTCCATCAGGGCGTTGCTGCCCGCGCGGGAGAGCACCAGGTCGGCGCAGGCAAAGACGTCCGGCAACTCGGCGGAGACGAACTCCTTCTGCGCGTAACCGGGGGTAGCGTTCAGGCTTTCGTCGAGGTTGCCCTTGCCGCAGATGTGCGCCACCTCGAAGGTTGCCAAAAGCTCCGGCAGAGCCTCGCGCAGCGCGGCGTTGACCTTCTGCGCCCCCAGGGAACCGCCCATCATCAGCAGTACGGGCTTTTCGCCCTTCAGGCCCAGAAAGCTGAGGCCCTTGCGGCGGTCGCCGGTGAAGAGCTCCGGGCGCAGGGGCGTGCCGACCATCTCAGCCTTGTCGCCCAGGGCCTCGGCGCACTCGGGGAAGGTGGTGGCTACCTTCTTCACAAAGGGCTTGCACAGCTTGTTTGCCAGGCCGGGGGTCAGGTCGCTTTCGTGGCAGACCACGGGGATGCGGTGCAGCCATGCGCCGAAAACTACCGGCACCGCCACGAAGCCGCCCTTGGAGAAGCACACGTCGGGCTTGATCTTGCCCATCAGGTGCGCCGACTGGAATGCGCCTGCGATGACCCGGAAGGGATCGGTGAAGTTCTGCCAGGAGAAATACCGGCGCAGCTTGCCGGATTTGACGGCATGATAATGAATGCCGTCGATGGCGCGCAGCTTCTCGGCCTCCACGCCCTTCTCGGTGCCGATGTAGTGTACCTCGTAGCCCTTTTGCAGCAGATGGGGCAGCAGCGCGAGGTTCGGGGTCACATGGCCCATGGTGCCGCCGCCGGTGAGGACGATCTTCTTACCCATATGTCATACCTGCCTTTGCAGTGGTGATCTGGTCTTGCACATTGTATGATAAACCGTCCGGGATGATGTGTCAAGCCCAAAGGGAAGCGGCACATCTTGTCCGGCGGGGCGATCTGTGCTATACTGGGCGCAGGATATGGATGGGAGGTCATCGTATGAACATGCTTGTCATCGACGCCCAGGGCGGCGGTATGGGGCGTATGCTGGTGGAGGGCCTTAAAAAGGCGCTGCCGGAACAGCCGATCACCGCTGTGGGAACCAATGCCCTGGCTACCGCCGCGATGCTCAAGGCCGGCGCGGATCAGGCCGCCACGGGAGAAAATGCCATCCGTGTCTGCGCGGCGAAGGCGGATATCATCCTCGCGCCCATCGGCATGGTGCTGGCGGACGCGATGCTGGGCGAGGTGACGGCGGAAATGGCTGCTGCCATCGGCCGGAGCCCGGCGCACAGGATCCTGCTTCCCGTCAGCCGCTGCCAGACCAGCGTCGTGGGCGTTATGAAGATGACCATGGCGGAGGCAGTGGAGAAGGCCGTGGCGGAGGCGGCGGAGAGAATGAAATGAAAAATGGAAAGTGAAAAATGAAAAGTGAAAAGTGACAGGGGCGGTCCCGCTGTGGGGCTGCCCCTGTTGATTATTCATCCTGATAATAGTCCACATTCGCGTCAAGCGGATAGACGCGGTTGACGTCCTTGCCCCATACGGCGAGCTTGCCGGAGTCGGGGTAGAGGCATACGTCTAGGTCGTGGATGACGTCGAAGTCAATGTAGACGAGGGGTTCTGCGCCGGTATTGGTCAGCTTGTGAGCGCCCTCCGGTCCGGCGGGGAAGTGCAGGAAGTCCCCGGCGGCGACGGCTTTCATCCCCTCCGGCGTTCGGAGGGCGCCCTGTCCGGAGAGAATGTGGAAGCTTTCCTCGTCCTTGAAGTGATAATGGTAGGGGTAGGCGGATTTCCCCGGCGGGATTTCATACACGCACAGGAGGCTCCCGCCTTGGCCGCGCCCCACGAAGGTGCGCTTCACGTACTCGTAATCTCCGTGGGCATGGTGGGATACGCGCATGTCCTCCATGCGCATGTGCAGGATGCCGGGCATATGGGTACCTCCCTTATTTCGTCAGTATACGGGTCAGGGGCTTTTGCGGAGGGCAGCGGAGGGCGTGGGCGTCGGGGCCGGCGTGGCGGATACGGGCGGTTGCTCAGCGTCCGTTACCGGCTCCAGGAAGCTGACCATTACATAGCCCTCGATCACGTCGGTCTTGACCTTCACCCACTCGGGGTTCTCGCAGGTCTCCAGCACGATCAGCTGCTGGTACTTGTACAGCCTGCGGAGGATCTCGGAGGCCTGGGAGGGCTCCTTGCGCAGGTTGAGGCTGCTGTCATCGGCGATGCCCATCACGGCGGCGACGTATGCGCCCTCGGGCAGCTCGTCCGTGGTGACAGGCATGAGGGTGGGCCGGGGCGTGGGGGTCGCGGGCGGCGCCAGGGTGGCGGCCAGGGCCGGGGGCGGCGTGGGCAGCACGGCCTTGCCGGACTGGATGCGCATCAGCGTTACGCCGGGATAGTAGAACGCCATGATCTCATGGAACTGCTTGCCGTACTGGCCGGCCATCCACTGGGCGCCGCGCTGGCTCATGCCGACGCCGTGGCCGTAGCGCCGCGCCTGCAGGATGAAGTGCGTGTCCGTTTCGGTCAGGGTGGTCAACTCGTTATGGGAGCTGCCGTTGATGGTCAGGCCCAGGGCGTCGAGCACGTCCGGGAAAAGCCGCAGGGTGACGGTCGAAGTCTGGCTTGCAGGCGTGAAGTCCGACAGGACGGGCGTGGGCTCCGGCGTCACGGTCACCGTGGGGGTGGGCGTAGGCTCCGGGGTCGCGGTGGGCGTGGGGGTCGCGAAGAAGTAGAACTCCTCCTCCGGCGTGGCGGCGGGGGTCGGCGTGGCCGGGAGGATCAGCCTGCGGCCGGACCAGGTGAAGGTGACCGTCAGCTCGGTGTAAAGGCGGCTGGGGTCTGCAAAGGCGGGCTTGCCCAGCGACATGGCGGAGATCCCGTCGATGCGCAGGTGCTCCATCGCGGGCAGGAAGCCCTGCAGCGCCATTTCCGGGGCGAGGGCGTCAAAGAGCAGCTGCCGGAAGGGGGTGTACACCTGACCGTCCTTGGCGATCTTCGCCGTGCGGACAACGCTTTCGGGGTTTTCCACGTCATAGGGGTCGTCCGTCATGCGGTAGTAATCCCAGTCGCCACGGCCGGTCCAGACATGCTGCACCAGCTCGGTCTGCCCGCCGTTGGAGGCGCTGTAGTAGCAGGTGGCCAGCGCGCCCTTGTAGGTGCCCACCACGCCTGCGGTCTCCTCCACGGCGCGGATGGCGTTGGTATAGCTGTAATTCACACCCTTGAAGACCTGATCGTTGGTGGTGTCCACCACGTCGTAATCCCGGTTGCTGCCCAGCTTGTTCAGCGCGTAGGTACGGGCGCATACCGCCTGTGCCTTCAGGGCCTCCAGGGGGAAGTATTCGCTCATCTCATAGGGTACTACGCCCAGCAGGTATTCCTCGACGTTGATGGTGAGGATGGGCCGCAGCACGCCGCTGTCCACCGTCAGGGCCAGGGTGCCGGGATACAGGGGGCCGTTTTTTTCAAAGCGCAGGCCGGTGCGATCCTTGCCGCTGTCATTGCGCACAAAGGTCAGGGAAGCACCTGCCCGCAGGCGCATCCCCTCGTAGAACAGGTAGATCTCTCCTTCGCGCACCTGCACGGAGACCTCTGCCCCCTGGGGGAAGGCCATCAGCACCTCGCCCTCCACGGCGGCGGTGTAGAGCCCGTCCAGCACCAGGTCGGCGCGGTCAGTCAGGTTCAGGCGGCGCAGCAGCACCCGCACGTCAGGGGCGGGGGAATCGTCGGTGACAGCCGTCTCCGCTGCTGCAAAGAGGGGCAGCAGCGTCAGGCAGAGCAGCAGGCACAGGGCCCGGAAAAATCGCTTCATTCGATAACGTCCTCCCATTCGGTTCGTTCAGGGATCGTACCGTATCCATTCATTCGTTCACGATAAAAACGGATGACAACTACATTATCATCCGTATGGAAGATATTTATACCTCTTTTGACGCCACGGCAAATTCGCCGGGGGTCATGCCGGTGTACTTCTTGAACACCTGGCAGAAGTAGCTCTTATTGGGGTAGCCGCAGGCGGCGCTGAGCTCCGCCAGGGACATTTCCTCCGGGCCGGAGAGGATGTACTGGGCCTTCTCCATCCGGGTACGGGTGAGGAAGGTGGAGAAGTGCTGGCCCGTCTTTTCGTGGAAGAGGCGGCAGAAATAGGCCGGGGTCAGCCCCAGCGAGCGGCTCAGGTTGGCCTGGGAGTAGGGGAGAGAGCAGTCCTGGCGGATGGACTCGATCACCCGATCCACCGGTGCGCCGTTGAGCGGCGGGGGGCAGGCCCGCAGCAGGCTCTGCAGGGACGCCAGCCAGGTCAGAAGGGCCTCCCGGGGGTGGCGGGTCATTTCGTTCAGGCTCAGCTGCGCCGTCAGGGCCCGCAGGGACAGCTCCGCGTGCTGGCTCCAGATGGCCTCGATCACCAGCGGCACGAAGCCGAAGCACACCCGGCCCAGCTCCGTTTCCGTCCGCAGGGCGCGGGAAACATAGCCGCCCAGCACTGCATACTGGCGGCGCTTGATGCTGGTTTGCAGATGGCTGCGGTGGGTGTGGGCCTGGGGGCCGTCAATGGGGGATACCCTTGCCCACCAGTCGGAGATCTCCCGCATGGGGGCCAGGTGAGCGATCCATTCGCTGCTGCGGGGGAATTCCTCGCCGATAAACATGGTGCCGTCCTGCTCCAGGTTGACCGAGGCGTGCTCCATCAGCGCATGGGCGCACAGCCACAATACCGTATCCCGGTGCACCCGGGCGGGAAAACGGGTCAGGGCCAGCATGATGGTCATCACGTCGCCGTCGGCGGAAAAGCAGGCTGCCGCAGCGCCGGCTGCCGCCATGGTGCTTTCCACACCCTCCAAAAGGGCCTCGCGCTGGTCGTCCGTCAGCGGCACGTCGGCCTCCCAGCGGATCAGCCGCCAGGCATGGACGCCCTCGTCCTCCGGGCAGTCCGCTCCGGGATCGCCCGCCAGCAGCGCCGCCATGGAGCGGATCAGGGTATTCTCGCGATCATCAGGCATGTCATACTCTCCACATCGATCATAAATAGACTTCATTTGTGCAGCAAAAACGCGGTCGCGCCTGTCATGGGGACGGGCGTGCCGCGAAATATCCGGCCAATTATATTTTAATCGAAACCGCGTGTTTTGAAAAGAGGTTTATGCTGATTTGTTGCATTTTGTCATATATGCACAAGATAACCGCCTCAGGTTTCCAGCGTTATGCAGCGCAGCGCTGCCGGGCCGTGGCCGCGGAAGACGAGGTACAGGGCCTGAATGCCGTCGGGGATGGCCGCGTCGCAGCGGTATTCCGTCCACACATTGTCAAAACCCACGGGGATCTCGCCCAGGGTCTCGCCGTCCCAGGCGGTGCGCACCTCAAACTCGCCGCTGCAGTAGCCGCGGGTCTGGATGCGGACGCCCTTGACGCCCTTGCAGTCGAAATACTTGAAGCCGATGGTGGTGCCGTCGAAAATATTGGCAATGTGACCGTCGATCTTGTCGCCGTCCTTGCCGTCCTGGGTGATGCAGGGCGCGCCGGGCTTGCCGACGATGAGGCGGGGCTCGCGCTCAAAGAGGTGGCAGGCGATGTAGGCGGGATAGGTGCCCTCGGCTTTCAGGGGGCCGCCGTTGAGGCCGCAGGAGGTGATCTCCGCCTGGATGATGGAGCCATCCTCCCGGAAGGAGATCGGCTCGGCGCAGCCCTGGCGGCTGTACCAGTGGTTGTTGGTGTGGCGGTGGTAGAAGATGTACCACTGGCCGTTCACCTCGACCATGCCGCCGTGGTTGTTGCTGCCGGCGACGGCGGGCATATCGGCGGGCTTGTAGGTGTCGATGTGCAGATCGGCGTTGGACACCACCACGCCGCCGTAGCGGAAGCCCGCGTTGGGCTTGTCGGAGGTGGCGTAGCACAATTCGTGCATCACCGTGGAGGAGTACACGAAGTAGTAGGTATCGCCCTTCTTGCGGATGGAGGAGGCCTCGAAGAAGGCGTGGCCCTCATAGCCCGTGCCCTCGGCGTACTCCACGCCGGGCACCACGAAGACCGGCTCCTCGGCGATGGTCAGCATGTCGCTCTCCAGCAGCGTGCACATCGCGCCGTGACGGCTCTTGTCGCCCCGGCCGCAGAAGCCCGTGTACAGCCAGGTCTTCTCGCCCTCGGTCAGCACCGCGGGGTCAAACTGCGGCTCGTCGCCCTGGCGTTCGCCCAGGCGCGTGCCGTCCTTGTAATGCACATAGCCCAGGAACTTGTACTTGCCCGCCGGGGAATCGCACACGGCGACGGACACCACCGGGAACTTGTCCAGCGCGTAGTACAGGTACCAGCGGCCGTCGGGGCCCTGGGTCACGTCGGGGGCATAGAGGCAGGCCCGGCCGTCGGCATTGAGAGGATCGGCGTCCCGCTCGTAGATCACACCCTCGCAGCGCCAGTCACTGAGGTCATCCACCGGCGCGGACCAGCACATGTAGTCCCCCTGGCAGAAGACCCAGCCGTTGAACTGGTCGTGAGAGCCGTACACATATACGCGATCGCCATACACATGGGGCTCGCCGTCGGGAATGTACTCCCAGGAGGGCATGTAGGGGTTGAAGGCCTGCTTTTTCATGATGATCGCACCTTTCACATCGTCATACCGGTAAAAAAACTGACATCAGTTTCGTGGATGAAGCATTTTCCGATATGATTCAACGCGATAATGCGCAGCACCTGCCCAAAACTCTTTTTGTCCATAAACATTGCAGAAATGAGCTTTTCCTCGGGGATGTCGGGCAGCTGCATGGGCATACCCAGGGCGGTGAGCAGCGCGTCGAGGCGCTCGGCCGTGCCGGGGGCGGTCATGCCCTTGCCTTCGGTCAGGCGGGTCATCAGGTGCATGCCCAGGGAGACCGCCTCGCCGTGGCGGAGTCCCGTGTAATGCTGGCAGGTCTCCACCGCGTGGGCGATGGTGTGCCCGAAGTTCAGCGTCATGCGAAGGCCGGTGTCGCGCTCGTCCTGGGCCACCACGTCGGCCTTGGCCTGCACGCAGTGCGCGAGGATGGTATCGATCTGCCCCATCAGGGCTTCGCGGCCGCCGGGGGCGCATGCCTCCAGCAGGGCGAAGAGCTCCGCGTCATTGATGCAGCCGTACTTGACCACCTCGCCCAGGCCGTCGCGCCAGAACTCATCCGTCAGCGTGGTCAGGGTGTCGGGGTCGATCAGTACGAACTCCGGCTGGTAGAACGCGCCGACCAGGTTCTTGCCCTGGGGCAGATCCACCGCGACCTTGCCGCCCACGGAGGAATCCACCTGGGCCAGCAGGGTCGTGGGCACCTGGATGAAGCGCACGCCCCGCAGGAAGGTTGCCGCCGCCAGGCCGGTCAGATCGCCGATGACGCCGCCGCCCAGGGCGATCACCGCATCCTTGCGGGTGATGCGCGCATGGCACAGGAAATCGTACAGATCGCTCAGGCGGGAGAGGCACTTGGTCTGCTCGCCATGGGGCAGCGTGATGGACTTCACCGTGAGCCCGGCGGCCATCAGGGACTTCACCGCCCGGCTCAGATACAGCGGCGCGACGTTGTCATCCGTGACCACCGCGACGGTGATCTCCCCCAGCGCCTCCCGGACATACTGCCCGAGGCTGTCCAGCAAACCGCTGCCGATGTGGATGGGGTAGGAACGTTCTTTCAGCGGAACGGTGATGGTGGGCATATGGCACCTCCAGATAGTATTATTCATTATTCATTAGCGAAGCGACTTCATTATTCATTATTCATTTGTGGTTGCCTCCTGTATAGCAGGCAGGGAAAGCACCAGAAATGAATAATGAATAGTGAATAATTTATAATGAAAAGGTGTGCTCTCAGAGCTCGCGTCCGACGGCCTTTGCGATGTTCCTGATGTCCTCCATGACCTCGGCGAAGGCGTCGGGCTTGATGGACTGCGCGCCGTCGCACAGGGCGTGGGCGGGGTCGTTGTGGACCTCGATCATCAGGCCGTCGGCGCCCACGGCGATGGCCGCGCGGGCCAGGGGCTGCACCATCCAGTACTTGCCGGTGGCGTGGCTGGGGTCGACGATGACCGGCAGGTGGCTGAGCTTCTTCACCGCGCAGATGGCGGAGAGGTCGGTGGTGTTGCGGGTGTAGGTCTCAAACGTGCGGATGCCGCGTTCACAGAGGATGACGTTCTCGTTGCCGCCGGCCATGATGTACTCGGCGGACATCAGCCACTCCTCGATCGTGGCGGAGAGGCCGCGCTTGAGCAGGATGGGCTTGCGGGTCTGGCCCAGGCGCTTCAGAAGGTCGAAGTTCTGCATGTTGCGCGCGCCGACCTGGATGCAGTCCACCTGATGCTCGAACTTGTCGATGTCGTAGGGGCTCATCAGCTCCGTCACGATGGGCAGGCCCGTGATCTCGCGGGCGTGGCACAGCAGGTCAAGGCCGCGGTATTCCAGGCCCTGGAAGGAGTAGGGGCTGGTGCGGGGCTTGAACGCGCCGCCGCGCAGGATGGTCGCGCCGGCCTCCTTCACGCCCTTGGCGACCTCCTCGATCTGCGCTTCGGATTCCACCGAGCAGGGGCCGGCCATGACCGCCAGCTTGTTGCCGCCGACCACCGCGTCGCCCACCTTCACCTCGCTCGGGCCGGGGTGGAACATACGGTTGGCCTTCTTGAAGGGCTCGGCGACCTTCATGATGCGCTCCACGCAGCGCAGGGACTCGATCTGCGCCGGGTCGATGCGGCTGGTGTCGCCGATCAGGCCCAGGATGGTCAGGTCGTTACCGATCATGGGGTTGACGGTAATGTTGCCCTTGCTGACGATGACGTTCGTTACATAGTCGATCTCCTGACGGGTGGTGCCTTGCTTGAGGACGATAATCATGGTGTGGTTCCTCCCTTTTTGTTTCAGCGGCATAAAAAATCGCGGGGCCCGCAAAGGAGCCTCCGCGCATCATGTCACAATCCCAGAAAATCAGGACATGCGGTCAGCTTTTCTTCACGGTACGTCAATCATCCCGGTTGCAAAATAAGCAGCCGGGTACGTAAACGCGAAGTAAGAAGCGTACAGCATGGCGTTGATCCTCCTTATGCTTGGGATTATAGTCCTTGTATACAATCCGTGTCAAGGGCGGGGATTGTTCTTTTCGTGTACCGCAGAGGTGACGGTGTCGGGGGTGATTTAGTTACTGTACCTTGTTGGATTTTCCCTTTGCGTCGCGCGGACTGTTTGACGAATCGGAGATTCGTCAAAGGCGTCATGGAGGTTTTGCGCCTGCGGGCGCGGGGCCTCCGGCGGGCAGGGGCTAACGCCGCCCCTGCACCCGCGCCAGGGTCATTGACCCTGGACCCTTTTTTCCTCATCCCTTGTTAGCAGTTGGGGCGGCGTACCTTCTCGTCCTTCATGATGTGTACGATCGTATCGTTCGTGCCGCCCATGCCTACACAGACCAGCTCGCCCAGGTGGGCGATCAGCCGGTCAAAGCTCTCATCCAGAATACCGTCCTGCGCATGAATGCCGCCGCCCTCCATCGCCAGACAGGCCGCTTCCACCGCCAGACCCGCGCTCAGCGCCACCTTGGCCGCACAGCCCTCCTTCGCGCCGTCGCAGATCATGCCGGACAGCGTGCCCAGAATGTTGCGGGAGGCCTGCAGCATCTCCTTTTCGCCGCCGCCCATCAGGAATACCACGCCGATGGCCGCGGAAAGACCGGACGCCACGCCGCACGCGCATACGCTGCTGAGCGGGCCGATGAAGCTCTTGACGTAGATGTTGGCCAGGTTCGCTACGGCCAGGGCGCGCAGCAGGCGCTCCTCGGAGACGTTGAAGGTGCGGGCAGCTGCGTCCACGGTCAGGAACAGCGTCAGGCCCTGATTGCCCGAGCCGGTGGCGGTCATCACGGGCAGGGGAATGCCGTGCATACGGGCGTAGCTCGCGGTGCCGGCCATCTTCTTGGCCTGGGCGTACAGGCTGCCGTCCTGCAGGAGCATGTTGGGCAGCACATGGTGGGCCAGGCCTTCTTCCATCGCGCGATAATAGACGACGCGGTTCATGTTCAGCGCGTCGCGCAGGAAGGTCAAATCCTCCAGCGGGCAGGTGCGGGCAAACTCGATGAACGCCCCCAGGGAGCCCTCATGGGCGGCCTCTGCAGCCTCGGCCTCGGCGGGCACGAAGGGCGTGAAGGGCGCGTGCTCAATGCGGGCGATGCAGTCGTGCTCGCCGCTGGTGATGACGCGCACGGCGTCCTCCGCCGTTTCGATCACCGTCTCGATGTACAGGCCCTTCGCATCTTCGGCGATCTCCACCGTCACCATCTCCCGCAGGAGCTTCGCCTCGGCCAGCTGCTCGGGCCTGACGGTGTGCAGGGCGTTCATGCCGGCTGTGGGGTCGCCGGCGGTCACGCCCAATGCCACACAAAGGCTCACGCCGCGCTCATCCGCACCGGGGATGCCAACGCCCATGGCGTTCTTGAACAGATACGCGTCCAGCCGGGCGGTGATCCGCCGAACCTCGCCCTTCACATGAGCCCGGGCGGTGGCGGCGTTGAGCGCGATGGCTGCGGGCTCGGTGCAGCCGGTGGAGGGGGCAAGCGCAGCCTTGATCCTGCGCAGATAACAGGCATGATCCATCGTGTGTTTCGCTCCATTCCGACATTCGTTGCATGTAGTATTCTCTCCGCGGATGCAAATTCCTGCCTGATCGCGCGGGTGAAATCGTGCTTCCCCCGTTGACGCGGCGTTACGAAAACGTTATAATGAAAACGTTTATCCGAACATGAAAGGAATGGACAGAGTATGATCCGTCTGAATTGTGATTACCTGGAGGGCTGCCACCCTTCGATCCTGGAAAAGCTGAATGAAACCAACCTGGTGCAGACCCCCGGCTATGGCACCGATGATTACTGCAAGGCCGCTGCCGACGCCATCCGCGAGGCTTTTGACTGCAAGGATTCCGCCGTGCATTTCCTTGTCGGCGGCACCCAGGCCAACATGACGGTCATCGCCGCCGCGCTGCGCCCCTACGAGGGCGTGCTGTGCGCCGATACCGGCCACATCAACGTGCATGAGACCGGCGCGATCGAGTCCACCGGCCACAAGTGCCTGGCCCTGCCGAACAAGGATGGCCGCATCAGTGCCTCCAAGGTGGCTGTGGCCGCCGCCACCCAGGCGGATGACGAGCATATGGTCAAGCCCGGCATGGTGTACATCTCCATGTCCACCGAGGTGGGTACCGTCTATAACCTCAGTCAGCTGAAGGACCTGTATTACACCTGCAGGCAGCTGGGCCTGTACCTGTTCATCGACGGCGCGCGCCTGGGTTATGCCCTGGCTGCCCCCACCGGCGATCTGACGGCGGCGGACATCGCCAAGTACTGCGACGTGTTCACCGTGGGCGGTACCAAGATGGGCGCGCTCTTTGGTGAAGCCGTGGTCATCAACAACCCGGAGCTGAACGTGCGCTTCCGCTACATGATCAAGCAGAAGGGCGGTATGCTGGCCAAGGGCCGCCTGCTGGGCATCCAGTTCTCCGTGCTGATGGAGAATGGCCTGTACTTCCAGCTGGGCAAGAAGGCCGTCGACCAGGCGATGCGCATCCGCACCGCGCTGATGGAGCGCGGCTTCACCTTCCATGTGGATAGCCCCACCAACCAGCTTTTCCCCATCTTCACGGACGACCAGTGGGAGAAGATCGAGGAGCTTGGCTTCAGGCTGGAGTTCAACGGCCGCCTGGACGAGGAGCATGTGGTGCTGCGCGTCTGCACCTCCTGGTGCACGCCGGATGAGTATGTGGATAAGTTTATCGACATGCTGAAGGAGCTGTGAGCGTATGCCCGACGAGTGCCTGATCTGCGGCGCGCCTCTTGAATACCTGAAGGCCGAAACGGACATGACCTGTTCCCTGTGCGGGAAGGCTTTCCCCAGCAAGACTCGCTGCGTCCGGGGCCATTATGTCTGCGACGAGTGCCACACCCAGGGGCTCGACCAGATCTTCGGCGTGTGCCTGCAGGAGACCTCCCGCAGTCCCGTGGCCATCCTGAACCGGCTGATGGCGCTGCCCTTCTGCCACATGCACGGCCCGGAGCACCACATCATGGTGGGCGCGGCGCTGCTGACGGCCTACCGCAACGCGGGCGGGGATATCGACCTGGAAGCGGCGCTGCGGGAGATGCGCAGCCGCGGGGCGAAGGTGCCCGGCGGGGCCTGCGGCTTCTGGGGGGCCTGCGGCGTGGGGCTCAGCACGGGGCAGTTCCTGTCCATCGTCACGGGGGCAACGCCTCTTGCGCAGGAGAGCTTCGGCCTGGCGCACCAGATGACCGCCCGATCGCTGAGCGCCATTGGCGAGGTCGGCGGTCCCCGCTGCTGCAAGCGGGATTCCTACCTGTCCATCCTGCAGGCCATCGATTTTGTGGCCGAGCGCCTTGGCGTTCGGATGGAGAAGGAGGAGATCACCTGCCGCCATGCCGCAAAGAATGCCCAGTGCATCGGCAAACGCTGTCCCTTTTCCCCGGCAAACCGGAAATGAGCATACGAAAACCGCCGTCTCAGGAGGATGACTCCAAAGACGGCGGTTCTTCTATTTTATTTGACCAGCTGCTTTAGACGGGGGTACAGCGCATGGCACACCAGTCCCAGCGCCACGCCTGCGACGCCCTGGATGCTGTTCGGGCCGACCGCACCCCAGGCGGCTGCCGTGCCGTACATCACGGATTCGAAAGCGAAATAGCCTGCAACCATCACGATTTCTGCCGCGACAAAGGCGATTGTTGCCCGCAGCCAGGAGCCTTCCTTCCAGACTTTCCAAGCAGTTTTCCCTTCTGAGTCAGTGACTGTGGCAACCAGCCGTTGAGAGTCGGGCATATACAGCTTCCAGGCGATCAGTGCGACCAATCCCTTGATAACGATGGTCGGGATGGCATAGACCATATAACCGCCCAGGATATCCGACAGGCCGGAGCCGATGGCGGCGGCTGGGATGCCCAGCGGGCCCAGCAGCAACGTGGCCAGGAAAATCGCACCGTCGCCCAGATGAACATAACCGCCGGTGATCGGCACGGGAACCTTGGGGATATATGTCATCACAAAGACCAGCGCGGCCATCACACCCGCCATGGTCAGCTTCTTTACAGAGAGGTTTTTCATTGGGAACGCCTTCTTTCCAGAGATAAAGAATGGACGCTGCCGCCGTGTCCGGAAGCAGCGTCCATATTATATGCCCACATAACTATGGTGTCAAGAAGCCGGATTGTATTTTAGCTGTTCAGCTTCTCCAGACCCAGGTCGATACGGCGCAGGCACTCGTCCTTGCCCAGCAGCCAGGCGATCTCGATCGCGCCGCCAGGGGTGCTCATCTGGCCGGAAATGGCGATGCGCAGGGGCCACAGGGCGGTGGCGTTCTTCATGCCGGATTCGGCGATCTTCGCCATCAGTACGTCGTGGATGGTGGTCTCCGTCCAGTCCTCAATGCCCTCGATCACCGGGCGCAGCATCTCCAGAGCGCTCTTCGCCACCTCGGGGTTGGTCTTGGCCTTCTTGTTGGTGAACATCTCCACGTCATAGGCCGGCAGCTCACCCAGGAAGCGCACCATGTCCGGCACGCGGTTGAAGACCTCGGTACGGGTCTGCATCAGCTCGGCCAGGCGCTTGTAGTCGATGCCCTTGCCGGCGAGGGCCTGGTCGAACCAGGGGGTCGCCAGCTCGAGGTACTTCTCGGGCTCCAGCTTGCGGATGTACTCGGCATTGAACCAGGTCAGCTTATCCACGTCGAAGATGCCGGGGGACTTCGACAGACGATCGACGGAGAAGGCCTCCACCAGCTCGTCCATGGTGAAGAACTCGCGGTCGTTGCCGGGGTTCCAGCCCACCAGCGCCAGGTAGTTGATCAGCGCCTCGGTCAGGTAGCCCTTCTCCACGTAGTCGGAGTAGTAGGCGTCGCCGTCGCGCTTGGACAGCTTATGGGTGGCGTCGCGCATAACGGGGGCCATGTGGATGTACTGGGGGATCTCCCAGCCAAAGGCCTCGTACAGCAGGTTGTACTTGGGGGTGGAGGAGATGTACTCCAGGCCGCGCATGACGTGGGTGATGCCCATCAGGTGATCGTCGATGACGTTGGCGAAGTTGTAGGTGGGCATGCCGTCCGCCTTGATGAGGATCATGTCATCCAGGGTCTCATTGGGGAAGGTCATGTGACCAAAGACCAGGTCGTCGTAGCTGGTCTCACCGGTGGTGGGGGCATTCTGGCGGATGACGTAGGGGGTGCCTGCGTCCAGCTTGGCCTGCACCTCTTCCTCGGACAGGTGGAGGCAGTGCTTGTCGTACTTGAACACCTCGCCCCGGGCCTCGGCGGCAGCGCGGCGCTCGTCCAGCTCGCACTTGGTGCAGAAGCAGTAGTACGCGTGGCCGGACTTGATCAGCTGCTTGGCGTAGGGCAGGTAAGTCGCCTTGCGCTCGGACTGGATGTAGGGGCCGTAATCGCCGCCCACGTCGGGACCCTCGTCCCAATCCATGCCGCAGCCGCGCAGGGTATCGTAAATGACCTCGGTCGCGCCCTCGACATAGCGCTCCTGGTCGGTATCCTCAATGCGGAGGATGAACTTGCCATTATTCTTCTTGGCGAACAGGTAACCGTAAAGGGCCGTGCGCAGGCCGCCCAGGTGCATGAAGCCCGTGGGGGAGGGCGCGAAACGGGTGCGGACTTGGTTGCTCATGGTGATTCCTCTTTCTGATGGTCGAGTCGTTCATGAACGACTGCATCTATTTTCGTGCAGACAGCCTGGAATTCGCTGTCGATATCGCGGTTGGTGAAGCGCAACACGGTCACGCCGACGGTTTCAATGGCGGCAGTGCGAGCTTCGTCATGGGTCATACCTTCAGGGGTAAAGTGCTGGGAGCCATCGAGCTCGATGACCAGTTTGGCTTTTTCGCAGTAGAAATCCGCGATGAACTGGCCAATGGTCTTTTGCCGCTGGAAACGTGGCGTGTAGCTGCGAAGGAAGTCGTACCAAAGGTGGTTTTCCTGAGGCGTGGCGTGCTTGCGGAGGGATTTGGCAAAGGGGATGAGGTTCTTGTTGTAGGGAAGCCGCATGGGTCTCCTCCTTTGTTGGTCGCTCCTTCCGCTGATGGGCTCCCTCAGTCTCCGCGCAAGCGCGGAGCCAGCTCCCTCGAGAGGGAGCCTTTTGGACGCTGCTCACGCGTGTCCTTTTCTTCACGGCGATACCGGCCTTGGAAAGCGAATGCTGCTGTGACTGTGCGCAAAGCCTCCCTCTCGAGGGAGGTGGATTCGTTCGGGGCTTATAAAGCCCTGAACGAAGACGGAGGGAGTTCCCCTCTTACAGCTTCAGCCCATTCAGCTCCACCGTGCGGTTGAACACAGGCAGCTCAGCGGTGGAATCGGGGTCCTTGCAGAAGTAGCCCACGCGCACGAACTGGAAGCTGGTGCCCACCTCGCAGTCGCGGATGGCGGGCTCGGCATAGCCGCGCAGCACGGTCAGGGTGTTGGGGCTGATCTTCTTCAGGAAGTCGTAGTCCTTGCGGGTCAGGGCGTCGCCGTCTTCGACGGTTTCCATTTCATCCGCAGCCGCCTCTTCGGCTTCCTCCTCCTCGACGGCCTCGCCCTCGGCGGGCAGCAGGGGCTCGTACAGGCGAGCCTCGAAGGGCACCGCGTCCTCGGCGTTGACCCAGTGGAGCACCTTGCCCTTGATCTTGCGACCGGAGCCTTCACAGCCGGCGAAGGAGTCAAAGTCCACCGTGCACTGGATCTCGACGATGTTGCCGTCCGCATCCTTGGTGCAGCCCTCGCACTTGACGATGCACGCGCCCTTCAGGCGAACCTCGAAGCCGGGGTACATGCGCTGGAACTTGTTCGCGGGAACCTCCATGAAGTCCTCCGCGTCGATGTAGATCTCGCGGGAGAGGGTCACGGTGTGGGTACCCATGTCGGGGTTCTTGGGGTGATTTTCGACGACCAGCTCGCGCTTTTCGCCCTCGGGCCAGTTGGTCAGGACGACCTTGATGGGGCGCAGCACGGCGCTCACGCGGGCGGCATTGGCATCCAGATCCTGACGGACGCAGGCTTCCAGCACGGCGGTATCCACCACGGAGTCCGCCTTGGACAGGCCGATGCGGCTGATGAAGTCGCGGATGGCGTTGGCGGTGTAGCCGCGGCGGCGCAGGGCGCTCAGGGTGGGCATGCGGGGATCGTCCCAGCCGCGGACGTAGCCGCCTTCGACCAGCGCGCGCAGCTTGCGCTTGGACATGACGGTACGGGTCATGTTCAGGCGGGCGAACTCAATCTGACGGGGCTTGGCGGGCAGCATGTGGGCGGACTTCTCCACCACCCAGTCGTACAGGGGGCGGTGGATCTCATACTCCAGGGAGCACAGGGAATGGCTGATGCCCTCCAGCGCGTCGCCGATGGGATGAGCAAAGTCATACATGGGGTAGATGCACCACTTGTTGCCGGTGCGCCAGTGCTCCTTGTACAGGATGCGGTACATGGCGGGGTCGCGCATGACGATGTTGGGGGAGGCCATGTCGATCTTGGCGCGCAGGGTGTAGCGGCCCTCGGGGAATTCGCCAGCCTTCATGCGGCGGAACAGGTCGAGGGATTCCTCCGCAGGACGATCACGCCAGGGGGAGTTCTTGCCGGGCTTGGTGAGGGTGCCGCGGTATTCGCGCATCTGCTCTTTGTCCAGCTCGTCCACATAGGCCAGGCCGCGCTTGATCCAGTCTTCGGCGATCTCGTAGCACTTGTCGTAGTAATCGGAGGCGTAGTACAATCCGCCCGTCCAGGTGAAGCCCAGCCAGTTGATGTCCCGCTTGATGGCCTCGACGTACTCGGTGTCCTCCTTGGCGGGGTTGGTGTCGTCAAAGCGCAGGTTGGAAAGGCCGCCGTATTTTTCAGCGGTCAGAAAGTCCATGATCAGCGCCTTGCAGTGGCCGATGTGCATATAGCCGTTGGGCTCGGGAGGAAAGCGCGTGTGTACTTGCGTATAGCGGCCGTCCTTCAGATCCTGATCAATGGCGTCCCAGATAAAGTTCGTTCGGTTGAGTGTTTCGTCCATCGTGCGTTTCCTCCTTGTTCGTTATTCGTGCTGCCCGAGGGGGTCACGAAACAGACGCACCCCAGGGTGCATTCCATCATTATAATGGCAAACGATGGAGATTGCAAGGGGAGACGGAAAAAAACGCCCTCCCGAAGGCCGGGAGGGCAAGGGCACGAATATCAGGCAAACAGCTGCACGCCGAGGATGACCACGCCCAGCACCACCAGCACCACGCCGGTGGCTCTGTTGAGGGTCTCGGGCTTGGCATGGTTGGCGAATCTGGCGGCCAGCCGCGCGAAGACCAGCGTGCTGATCACGCAGAACAGCAGCGCCCACCAGTCCGGCGCGCCTGCGATGGTAAAGTGGCTCATGGCGCTGGTGAAAGCGGTGAAGGCCATGATGAAAACGCTGGTACCCACGGCCGTCTTGAGCTCGTAACCCATGACGCTGGTGAGAATGAGCAGCATCATCATACCGCCGCCTGCGCCGATGAAGCCGCAGATGAAGCCGATGAACATGCCGCACAGGATGGACTGCACCGTCCGCTTGCGGGCGTCCACAGCCTGCATGGCCTCGCGGGTGGTCATGACGGGCTTGAGGATGAACTTTACGCCCAGCAGCATCGTCATGAACACGGAGAAGCTGCCCATGGTCGCAGACGGCACAAGGCTGGAGACCCAGCTGCCCACGACGGTGAAGATCAGCACGGTGATCATCATGGTCAGGCCGTTTCTGACGTCAAGGTTGCCGTTTTTGTGGTACGTCCAGGCGCTTACGGCGCTGGCGAGGACGTCGCTGGCCAGGGCAATGCCCACAGCCGCATAGGTGTCCATGCCCAGAAAGGTCGCCAGCATCGGAGTGATGACCGCCGCGGCGCTCATGCCCGCAAAGCCAGTGCCCAGACCTGCGCCCAGGCCTGCGATCAGGCAGACGATCAGTTTGATCAGCATATCCATAGTTTGGGATCGATACCTCCGTTTTCGGACTGTTGCGGCACGCGCCGTTACTGCCCGTCCTCCATATTCTTTGCAAGGTGCACCACGTGGATGCTGCTGCCGCGCAGCGTCTCCATGGCGGCCTTGATGTTTGTCAGATCCTCTTCGTTCATCTTGTCCGGCTTGGCGCGGGTGATCAGCTTGCGCAGGGCGGCCTCGTCGTCCTTGACGCGCTTCTTTTCTTCCTTGTCCAGCTGCTTGCCGGCCTTGCTCAGGGCCATGGTGACCTGAGTGACCAGCGCCTGGGCTTCATTGAGGGTCTGCATCAGGTCGCGGCGGAAGCCGTCCTGCACGGCGTAGGCCTCCGCATCCCGGATGGCCTGCTGGATCTCCGCTTCGGACATCTTCTCATTGGCGGTGATGGTGATGGACTGGTTCGCGCCGGTATCCTGATCCCGGGCGGAGACGGTGAGGATGCCACTGACGTCGATATCAAAGGTGACCTCGATCTTCGGCACGCCTGCCATGGCTTTGCGGATACCCTTCAATTTGAACTTGCCGATGGTCTTGTTATCCCTGGCCATGGGGCGCTCGCCCTGCAGCACATGGATCTCCACCGTGCTCTGGAACATCCCGGCGGTGGTGAACACCTGGGAGTAATGCACCGGCAGCGTGGAGTTACGCTCCACCACGCGGGTGGCCACGCCGCCCACCGTTTCGATCGCCAGGGACAGCGGTGTGACGTCCAGCAGCAGGATGCCGGTGGAATTGACCAGCGACGTGCCGGCGGAGCGGCCGAGGGTCTCGCCCTGGATGGCCGCGCCCTGGGCCACGCATTCGTCGGGGTTGATGCTGCGGGAGGGCTGCATACCGGTGATGGAGCGCACCTTCTCCTGCACGGCGGGGATGCGGGTGGAGCCGCCTACCAGCAGCACCTTTCCCAGCTCGCTGGCGGCGATGCCGGCGTCGCTCAGCGCGCTGCGGACGGGCCCCTCCGTGCGATCAACCAGATCCCGGGTCAGCTCGTTGAACCGGGCCCGGGTCAGGGTCGTCTCCAGATGCAGGGGCTGGCCGTTCACCTGCAGGATGAAGGGCAGGGAGATGCTGGACATTTCGCTGGTGGAGAGCTCCTTCTTGGCCTGCTCGGCAGCCTCGCGCACGCGAACCATTGCGGCAGGATCGCGCGTCAGGTCGGCGCGGGTGGTCTTCATGAACTCGCTGCAGATATGGCGGACGATGCGCTCGTCGAAGTCGTCGCCGCCCAGATGGTTGTCGCCGGAGGTCGCCAGCACCTCGATCACGCCCTCGCCGATCTCGATGATGGATACGTCGAAGGTGCCGCCGCCCAGGTCATAGACCATGATCTTCTGGGGCGCGCCGTTGTTGAGACCGTAGGCCAGCGCAGCGCTGGTGGGCTCGTTGATGATGCGCAGC
>JAFQEB010000074.1 GCA_017399225.1 Clostridia bacterium
ACGGTTATTCCGAAAGGTTATTCGATTAACCTTTCATCTGGATACAGAATAACAGTCATTTACCCAAAAGTCAATACCTAAAATGTGATTTTTGGCACAAAAACAGTGGTTAATTTGATAACCAAACCCATTGACGAAAGATGAAACATTTGCTATAATTAGGACAATCGTTTAACCTTTGAGCAAAAGAGGTGGTTTCATGGCAACCATGCGCGACGTTGCCCAGCTTGCCGGCGTATCCACTGCTACGGTGTCCCATGTAGTGAACGGCACCAAGAAACTTTCCCCCGAAACGACGGAAAAGGTGCTCATGGCCATTGCCGAAGCCAACTACACCCCCAACACGCTGGCCAAGTCCCTGCGCAGCGGCCAGACCCACACCATCGGCGTACTGGTAGAGGATATCCGCGGCCTGCCGGTGGCAGGCATCGTCAGCGGCATCAACGAAACGCTGTCGAAGTCCGGCTACCGGATGATCCTACACGATCTGCACCTGCTGGAGAAGCTCTACAATCAATATGAACAGATCGGCGCCTACCGCCAGCGGATCAACAATGGCGTTGCGCTTCTACAGTCCTCCAACGTGGATGGCATCATCTATGTGGGCATGCACGACCGCCATCTGGCCTATCTGTTTGACCCCATGGATACCCCGCTGGTCTTTGCCTATTCCCACGGTACCAGCGAGGATACCTATGTGACCTATTCCAATCAGGACTCCGCCGCCGATATGATCCGCTATCTGCTGGGCAAAGGTCACGAGCGTATTGCGGTGATTGCCGGGCATCCTCACTCCTATCCCACTGCGCGGCGCATGCATGGCATCCAGATGGCCATGCAGCAGGTGGGTCTGGTGATTCCTGAGGAGTACATCCGCTACGGCAACTGGGAATATGAGTCCGGCGTGACTGAAACCCGTGCCCTGCTGGCACTGGAAGTGCGTCCGACGGTCATCTTCGCCATGAACGACCTGATGGCTGCAGGCTGCATGCGGGTGCTGAATGAGGCAGGCCTGCGAATTCCGGAGGATATAGCCGTTGTGGGCTTCGACAACCGGGAGATCGCCAGCTATCTCCAGCCGCCGCTGACCACCATTCAGCTGCCTACCACCGAGATTGGCATCAATGCCGCGCTGCATATCATGGAAAAGATCAACAATCCATCAACGCCGCCGGTGAGAGATATTATTCATTGTTTCATTGTTGAGAGACAGTCGGTGTGACCGGACTTGTTTCTTTTGAAAAGCAGTATCAATCATGCACCAACACAAAAGGCAGATAGCAAGTTTTTGGTTCTCTTGCTGTCCGCCTCTCTCCATCCTGTCAGGCAGAACCTATACTGGCACATATGATCTTTGAAAAGACTTCCGCCCTCTTGGCAGTCGCAGACGTAAAATCACATATTTGCGTCTGGAAGGGCGCCTGGAGGCTTTTCACTGCATTCCCGGCAGAAGTTCCCACCCTGCCTCTGGTCGCCCTCAGACACGCTGTTTGAGGCTTTTATGAGCAAGCCGCCCCGCCTCCGCTGTTTTCTCCTGCGAAACGCAAAAGAGCCGCCGTACTGCCTGTGCAGAGGGCGGCTCCTTCATTTGCGAACAATGCGTGAGAAAGCTTGTCCCAACATTCGTATTTCGGCCGGTTTTCAGGCCTGTTATGGGGTCTTGTTGTTCCTGTGTGATTGCAGCATCGGCAGCCAGATCCTCATGCAGGTCGGTGATAGGATCGCCCTTGGACTGCATACCGGCCGCGTGATAGGGCATCCCCGCCGCAGAGGTCGGGTACACGCCCGCGCCATGGTCGACAAAGTAGACGTCGAAGCCGCCCTTCGTCAGATCGTCGCAGGAGAGGCCCCGGGTCAGCTGATGGATCATCGCGCCCACGATCTCCAGGTGGCCCAGCTCCTCCGTGCCGATGTCGGTCAGCAAGCCCTTGAGCTCGCCGCAGGGCATCGCGTAGCGCTGGCTCAGGTAGCGCAGGGAGGCCCCCAGCTCGCCGTCCGGGCCGCCATACTGGCTGATGATGCGCGCCGCCATCGCCGGATCGGGCCGGGCGATGCGCACAGGATACTGAAGCTTCTTCTCATACACAAACATACGCTTTGCCTTCCTTTCCTTTACTTGCCGCAGGGCCTGCGCTCCCAGGGCCAGGGATCATCCGTCCAGCCCCAGTCGGAGGCACCGCAGCCGTCCTCCAGGAAGGTAGTGGCGTAGTTGGGCTCGCCGGCCTCTTCGCACAGCCTGCGGAAGAGCGCCAGGGCCTGCTTGTCGTCGGGATGGGTGTTCAGGTACAGCCGCAGATCCCACGCGGAGAAGGAGGCCGCCTGCCCGTCGGTCTGGCAGTTGCATTCGCCGGGGCAGTAGCCGCTCATGGGCTTGTGCAGTTCCGGGAACAGGGTGCCGCTGCGCAGCGCGCTGTCGCATTCAAACACCTGATCCAGCTCCTGCTTTACCCCCCAGACCATGCCCACGCCCCGGTTCCTGCGGGAGCGGCTGCGATTGCCGCCGCAGTCGTCACACTTGTTGCAGTCGGTGTTCCGGGGCTGCACATAGGCGCTACCGCAGTCATCGCACTTGTTGCAGTCGGTATTCCGGGGCTGCACATAGGCATTGCCGCAGTCGTCGCACTTGTTGCAGTCGGTGTTCCGGGGCTGAACGTAGGCGCTGCCGCAGTCGTCGCACTTGCTGCAACCGGTGTTCCGGGGCTGCACATAGGCGTTGCCGCACTCGTCGCACTTGCTGCAACCAGTGTTCCGGAGCTGCGTATAGGCGCTGCCGCAGTCGTCGCACTTGTTGCATCCGGTGTTCCGGGGCTGCACATAGGCGTTGCCGCACTCGTCGCACTTGTTGCAGTCGGTGTTCCGGGGCTGCACATAGGCGTTGCCGCAGTCGTCGCTCTTGCTGCAACCGGTGTTCCGGCCGCGGGTCGTTCCCACGCTCACCACACCGCCGCAGCCGCAGCCGTTATTGCAGCCCCAGCGGTTCCAGCCACAGTTGGCGCAGGTATCGCAGCCGCAGTTGCTCCAGCCGCAGCCCGGGCAGCACCAGTTTCCCTCCAGGCTCACAAAGCCTGCGTTGCATTTATTCATCATGCAAAAAGCACTTCCTTGCATTCATTGATCGCAGCAGCGGGCATCAGGATGCTCCTCGCCGCTGCTTCAACCTATGCGCAGGAAGTGCTTGTGTGCTTATTTCCGGTCGTACCCGAAGTGGTCGACGATCATCTCCGCCACCGCATCGGGCTCCAGGTTCGTGTTGTCGATGCGCAGATAGCGCTCCGGGGCGACGCCGAGCCGCTGGACGACCTCTCCCGGCTCGGAGACCACGCGGTAGCGCTCCTCCGCATCCAGGAAGCGGGCCTCCGACAGCGCCACGTCCCGCTTGCTGGCCTTGTGCTGCAGTCGGTTTTCCGTGCGGTTGCGGACGAGCCGCACGTCCTGCGGTGCGACCAGCTCCACATAATCGACCTGCGCGCCGGCGGCCTCGTACATCTCTGACAGGCGGCGGACGTACGCCTCGTCGTAGGGCACGTCAAAGGCCCAGATGAAGGTGAAGATAAGGCCGTAGTTGTCCGTTTTGGCGAACTCCTCGAAGACCACCTGCCGCAGCCGCTCGGTCACCGCGCCGTTGTACGCGCCGAAGAGCTCAATCACCGGCTCGATGGTCATGTGGTTGTGGAAGAGCTTCATGGGCGTGATGCGCGAAACGGCCTGGCCGACGGTCATTTTGCCGGCGGCGTGGGCACCGAAGATAAAGAGCAGCTTCATCGGGTAGCCTCCTTCAGCAGCGGAATCATCCTGCGGACAAAATCTGCTGTGACCGCCGCGGCCCGGTCACAGTTTTCTTCAAAGGCCCCAAGCCCCCGGTGTGCCGGCGTATCGGTCATCGTCCGGATCGCAAGGAAGGGCACGCCGTACGCATGGCAGACATGGGCCGCCGCAGCAGACTCCATGTCCACGCTCAGCGGATGGAAGCGGGTATTGATCTCCTCCCGTCCGTCATCGGTGATGAAGGCTTCTCCCGTCGCCATCCGGCCAAAGTGCACATGCCGCAATCCCTCCGCCGCACGCCGCGCGGCCGTCAGCAAGGCTGCATCCGCAGGGAAAACAGATTCCTCCAGCCAGGGGTGAAAACCGGTCAGGATGTGATCCGCCACATCGTGATAAACGAACTCCGTTCCCACCACCGTATCGAACAGGTCAAGTGACTTATCCATCCCGCCGGCAGTTCCGGCATTGATGATGGCATCGCAGCCATACCCATCAATCAGCACCTGAGCTGCTATGGCTGCATTGACCTTGCACACGCCGGAATACAGCGCTGCCGTGTCCATGCCATCCAGGCCGCCTTCGTACACCGTCAGCAGGGTTTTCCGGCTCCTGGCCACCTCTGTCAGCATCGGCAGAAAGGGCGCCAGTTCCCGATCACCGGCGCACAGGATTCCCAGCTTCATCCCCTTGTCTCCTTTCTGATCCGGTCCAGGCTTGCGTTCATTTCGTCAAAGCGTACCGAGCCGTCCGGGTTGAGCGCAGAGGCCTCGCAGGTGAGATCCCCCGTGTAGCCCATTCCCCGCACAAAAGCGAAGAACCGGTCGAAGTCGATGTGCCCCTTGCCCAGGGCCTTGGCGCTCATATTCGGCCAGTCCATGTGGCCGCCCGCGTAGTCGTTGACGTGAAAGTGGGCGATATGCGGGATCAGCCAGGCGTTCTCCGGCCGGTACAGCGCATCCAGCTGGGTGTGGAAGGCCGCCATCTTGGTGTCAAAGGTGAAGCGGATGTCGGGGTATGCCTCCGCCAGGGCTTTCATGTGCGTCATGGGATCGACCGTGTTGCACAGCACGTTCTCCACCGTGAGGGTCAGGCCGTGTTCCTCCGCAACGGCCAGCAGCGCGGGATACGCGGCGATGTTGCGCTCGATGTGCTGATCGCTGGCCTGCCCCGACCACAGGTGCAGCACCAGCAGCCTGGCGCCCATAGCCTTGGCCAGCGCGCAGTCGGCACGGAACATATCTGCCGCGTCGGCGAAGTTGCCCTGGCTGACCCACTCGCCGATCTGCTTGGTCATGTGGAACACCGGCACGTCGTAGGGCGCAAGGGCGCGAAGGAGGCCTTCCTCATGGCTGCCGTGCCAGCTTTGGTACATCATGAATTCCAGCCCGTCGCACCGCAAATGGGGCATGATGCCCGCCAGCAGGCTGTAGTCGCGGTTGTTGGCCTTTGCGATGATCGCCCCGGTGGAGCAGAGGATGCGGCTCATTTTTTCTCCCTCGCTTTCTGGCGGGCGGCGGCCTTCCAGTCGTTGATCTCCGCCAGCCGGTCGGCAAATCGGGCTTCGAGGCCCTCCCGGGTGGGGCGGTAATAGCTGCGGCCCCGCAGGCTCTCCGGCAGGCACTCCATGGCGGTCAGCTTGTCCTTGGCGTCGTGGGCATACTGGTAGCCCTTGCCGTAGTCCAGCTGCTTCATCAGCGCCGTGGGGGCGTTGCGGATGTGCAGCGGCACCGGGTCGGCAATCTGCTCCGCCGCGTCCTTCTTCGCGGTCTCATAGGCGACGTAGAGAGCGTTCGACTTGGGCGCGAGGGACATGTAGGTCACCGCCTGGGTCAGGTGGACGGAGCACTCCGGCATACCGATAAAGTGGCAGGCCTGATAGGCGGCCACGGCAATTTCGAGGGCCCGGGGATCGGCCAGGCCGATGTCCTCGGAGGCAAAGCGGGTCACGCGCCGGGCGATGTAGAGGGGATCCTCCCCGCCCTCCAGCATCCGGCACATCCAGTAGATCGCCGCGTCCGGGTCGGAGTTGCGCATGGACTTGTGCAGCGCGCTGATCAGGTCATAATGGCCGTCGCCCTTCTTGTCGTACATCAGCGAGCGCTTCGAAGTGCACTGGGCCACGGTCTCCTCCGTCACCACGACCGAGCCATCCCCCCGCACGTCCCCGTTGAGCACCGCCATTTCCAGGGTGGAAAGCGCCGTGCGGGCGTCGCCGTTGGAGAAGACCGCGATGGCCTCCAGCAGCTCCGACGGCATGTCGATCCTCTGGCTGCCAAAGCCGCGCTCGTCCGTCAGTGCCCGGCGCAGGAGGCTGACCACGTCCTGAGTCTCAAGCGCCTTGAGCACAAACACCTTGCACCGGGACAAAAGCGCGCTGTTCACCTCAAAGGAGGGGTTTTCCGTCGTCGCGCCGATGAGGATGATGCTCCCCTTTTCCACAAAGGGCAGGAAGGCGTCCTGCTGGGCCTTGTTGAAGCGGTGGATCTCGTCCACAAAGACGATCGTCCTCTGTCCCAGCTGCCGGGAGCTTTCCGCCTGCTGCATCACGGTCTTGATCTCCTTCACGCCGCTGGTGACGGCGGAGAAGTCCACAAAGGCGGATCTCGTCCGCCCTGCGATGATGCGGGCCAGGGTCGTTTTGCCCACGCCCGGCGGGCCCCAGAAGATCATCGAGGACACCGCGTCGCTCTCGATCAGCCGGCGCAGCACCTTGCCCGGGCCCAGCAGATGGGTCTGCCCGGCGAATTCCTCCAGCGTCGTCGGACGCAGCCGGGAGGCCAGCGGCTGGGGGGCCTGATCCCCCATAAAGAAGGTGGTCTGTTCCATAGATGTGTTCCTCCGTGTGGGATGCCGCAAGGGCGCGCCTGCAGCCGCGCAAGACCCTCTCACCCGCTCACGCGGGAGCTCCCCCCAAGGGGGAGCCTTTTGGCTTTGTGTGGCCCCATATTCCGTAGGGGCGGCGGTCTCATTCACCACCGCTGACGCGGGCCCTCTCAGTCACCTTCGGTGACAGCTCTCCCGGAGGGGGAGCCTTTGGGCAGCATGGATACCCACATACCCGTAGGGGCGACCATTGGTCGCCCGCCCTGCCGCGGGTTCATATTGTCGCAAAGGGCGCGCCTGCAGCCGCACAAGGCCCTCTCACCCGCTCGCGCGGGAGCTCCCCCCAAGGGGGAGCCTTTGCCTCGGAGAAAAGGGACGGGCCTTGTTGCCTGTGTTCCCAACACCCTATGTTCCCTATGACCCTCCGGGG
Source organism: Clostridia bacterium (assembly GCA_017399225.1). The sequence goes on from JAFQEB010000074.1 coordinate 7,019, forward strand.
GCCCTATCGGTAAGTATAACAGAAAATGGCCAAAAAGTCAAGGGGAACAAGAATATTTGTTCGCCTATTCGTGTGTTGCTTTCCGCAAGCGCCGACAAAACGCCCCCGGATGCAGTCCGTGCTGCTCCGGGGGCGCTGTATTCTGCTCAGCTGCGCAGGTTCTGCCTGCGCTTCATCCGCTGCTGGGTGGGGGTCAGGGGCTTGGCAGGAGCCGCCGGCTCCTCAGGCTTCGGCGAAGGGCTGTCCCCCGCCTGGTCGCTGCCGTCCGTCGGGTTCCCCTCCTTGTCGATGCCGCGATAGCGCAGGCACCACTCAGCAAACTCCTTGACGATGCTCAGGAGCGTAGCAAACACCGGCACGCCCACGACCATGCCCGGCAGACCGAAGAGATCGCCGCCGACAACGATGGCCACCAGTACCCACAGGGCAGAAATACCGATGGAGTCGCCCAGGATCTTCGGGCCGATGACGTTGCCGTCCAGCTGCTGGATAATGAGGATCAGCACCGCAAAGCCCAGGGCCTGCATCGGCTCAATGAACAGCAGGATGAGGATGCCCGGCACCGCGCCGATGAAGGGGCCGAAGACCGGGATGATGTTGGTGATGCCCACGATGATGGAGATGACCGGAGCAAAGTGCATCCCGAAGATAGTCATGCACACGAAGGTCAGTAGGCCGATGATGGCCGAATCGATGATCTTGCCGGTGAAAAAGCCGGTGAGGTTGCGGTTGGCCTGCTGGCAGATACGCAGCACATTGGCCGCCACGCGGCGGGGCAGGAAGGCACGGGTGAGGATCTTCACATGGCGCAGCAGCTTATTCTTCTGCGTGAGCAGGTATACGCTGGAGGCCAGGGCGGTGAACACCAGCACGAAGGTATCCACAGCGTTGTTGAAGAAGCCCATGATCTGATCCCCGGAGCCCAGGGCGAGCTTGATCAGCTCCTGCACGATCTTGGTCAGATCGTCCAGGTATTCAATGATCAGCTGCACATCAAGGCTTTCCGGCAGGTGCGGCTGGAGCTCCAGGAGCATATTCTTGAGGTTGGCCTGGTAGCCGGAGAGGTTGGCGCCGAAGGCCTCAATGGCGGTCACGACCTGGGTGGCGATGAGGAACGCCAGCAGGAAGAGGATCAGGAAGGCCACGATGTAGCCGATCAGCATCGCCAGCCAGTGCAGCCGGGGATGGCTGCGGCAGATGTACTTGTAGGACCAGTTGACCACCGGGTTGATGATATAGGCGATCACCACGCCCGCGGCAAAGGGGGTCAGGATGTTCATCAGCCCCTGCAGAAGGCCCAGCACATAGCCGCCGTTGTTCAGCACCATATAGAAGGTGATCGCAGCAAAGACGATCACGAGCCAGTCCAGCATGGATTCCGGCTTGCGGCGAAGCCACTTCTTGCGTTCCATAAACCATGTTCCTTCCCTTGAGGATGGGGGACGTCAGCCCCATATATGCCATTATACTCCATTTGCCGCCGCAGGTCAATCACCCGGAAAGGGGCGCGTCACTCCTCCCCGCTCATGTGCCAGCGGCGGACGATCTCGCCGGCGCGGTTGATGTAGCCCTCCTCCGTGTCGGAGAAGCGCACGCGGGCCAGCGCGCCCTCAAAGGGCTCGGCCCAGTCGTAGACGGCAGGCAGCACCTCATTGCCGAACGCGTCCACATAGCCGAAGGTGCCCTCGAAATAGCCCCAGCCGCCCACGCCGTCCTCGCTGACGGCAAGCAACTCACCGCCGCCGGAGACCCACGTCCAGCGCGGCTCGCCCAGCTCGCCCTCCCGGGACAAAAGGGCATAGGCGTATTCATCATCGGCCAGGGCATATTCCACCCAGATGGGGCCGCCAGCGGAGAACTCATGCAGCCACACGCCATCCGCGTCCTCCGGCATGGCATGGCGGCAGCGGATGGTACCGTCCATCTCCACAAGGCCCCAGTCGCCGTCTTCCCACTCGACGAACAGCGCCCCGGCGACCACGCCGTGATAGCCATACGACCAGGGATTCGAAATGCCCGTCAGGATGATCTGCCCCTGCCGGTCAATGACAGCGTGCGTGCCGACCTCATCCAGCAGGCCGACCTCCGCATAGCCGTCGCGGAAGCCGTAGGCGCAATCATACTGCGCCGGGATCACGATCTCCCCGGCGGTGTTCAGGTAGCCGTACAGGCCGTCCTGCTCGAAGCGGACCAGCCCCTCCGTCACGCCCGGGGAGTGATCGACCTCCGCGCCCTCCGGCAGCGCCACCGGGCCTACGCCCAGCTCGACCAGCTCGCACACGCCCGTCTCCTCCCGCTGCACCACAATGAAGCCATCGTCGATCCCATCGTCGTAGAGGTAAAGGTAGCTGTACTCCACCGGCAGCACGATCTCGCCCGTGGCGCGATCGGCCAGTCCGCCGATGCGATAATCCAGATTGACCTGGATGTAGGGCGTATCCGCACGGGCGAGGCACTCCGTCCAGTGCAGGCCGGAGAAATACCGGTTGGGGATGTTGAACCAGCCGCTCTGCCGGTCGCCATCCCAGCGGTTGACAAGGTACAGCAGCCCCGCGCCGTCATAGCAGCAGGCGTCGTCGATATCATACACCGGCTCCAGCAGGTACGCGCCGGTTTCGTCGATGATGCCCTGCGTGCACTCGCCCGCCCATTCCGGCACGTCCTGCGTATCCACGATGGCGCAGCCGCCGTGGAAGTGGTACGCCCGGCTGTACTGCGGCGCGATCCCCCACGAGCCGTCCTCGCGGATATACCCCCACAGGCCCGTTTCTTCGTCGCAGGCGGGCCAGAGGGCTGTTTCTTCCGCCGAGGCAGAGGCGGTCATTGCCAGCACAGCCATCAGGAGAATCAGCAGTTTCTTCATCCTCATTCCTCCGTCCATTGATAAACCATTTCGCCGTCGCGGTTGATGTAACCCGCCCCTGTCCATTCCTCGTTAAACCAGACCCGGGCCAGCGCGCCGTCGAAGTGCTCCGCATAGTACCACTGCGCAGGGAACACTTCGTTTCCGTACAGGTCGACATAACCGCCGCCGTAGCCCGTTCCCTGCCAGCCCATGGGATCGTCGGAGAAGCCTTCGTTGTCCAGGCAAAGGCAGACGTCGTTGTCGTCGGCGTCCACCAACCACTCACCATCGTCCGTCATCAGGCCGAAATCAGTACCCACGCCGCCGTAGGCATAGCCGACCCACCAGGGGGCCGCATCCTCCAGCGGCGCGTATGTAATGATGCTGCGGCCATAGGCGTAGGGCTCCAGCGGAATGCGGAAGCGTTCTGTGCTGCCAGCCGGGCTCCGGCCATCGGCATTAAGCACCGCCCAGCAGCCGGCGCGCTCCACGGCGATGCTGCCGTCCGCCCATGGGCCGCAGACGAATTGCACGTCCTCTGCGATGACACGCCCCGTGCGGTCAATGAGCAGTCCGTCATTCACCACCGCATAGCCGCAGCGGAAGTTCATCGCATCCGTGAATTGCGGATCAATCACAATCTGCCCGTCCGTATCCACAAAGCCGTACAGGCCGTTTTCGTCCGTCACCGGCAGCAGCCCGTCACAGACATAGGAATCCGCCGCTGTCAGCCCCTCCGGCAGGTGGGTGATGCTGCCGTCCAGGGCAACCAGCACCGTATCGCCGTCGCCAAGGCTGACCACCGCCACGTCCTCCCGGAAGCCATAGGTGGACATGTCCTGCCACGGCAGCAGGCGCTTGCCCGTAGCCCGGTGGACGAAGGTGGACATGTCCCGGTTGATGCCGACCTGGACATAGGGTGAATCATCCCAGGAATCGACATGCTGCCACATCAGGCCGGAGATGAAGCCGCTCTGCGTGTCGAACCAGCCGCAGCGGCCATTGCGCTCCATGACGAACACACCGTTGCCCTTCCTGCCGTCAAAGCCAATGGTACCTTCCCAGATGGAATACTCCGGCGGCACGACATACCAGCCCGTTTCGTCGATGATCCCGGACGCGTCATCCGCATCTACGATTGCATAGCCGTTCATGAAACGATAGGCGTATCGGTACTGCGGCGCGATCCCCCACGAGCCATCCTCGCGGATATACCCCCACAGGCCCGTTTCTTCGTCGCAGGCGGGCCAGAGGGCTGTTTCCGCATCAGCAGCCGCGGCGAGGGCCGGAAGGGCTGCAAGGGTCAAAATCAGGGCAAAAAGAGCGATCCACCTTTTCATGCGGTCGGCCTCCTTTGTTTCTTTCCTACACATCATAACGTTCGACAGCCGGGAAATCTTTCCTTCTGCCGCACAAAAAACCGGCTTCGAGCCTCGCGCGCGCGCGCGTAAATAATTATTGTAGAAAAAGGCTTCCCTTTTGGGTACGGAAGTGGTATACTGTTTATGATGGGCCAAAAGCTTTTTTTCACGCGCCCATCAGCGAAACCGTTTGAAATCCCCTGTATAGCAGGTTTGACCCCCAACGAGGTGAAAATCATGGCAGAAGAACTCGAACTGACAACCCCGCAAAACATCGACAATGCGACGCAGGCCACCGGCGAGTACGGCGAGGAGCAGATCCAGGTGCTGGAGGGCCTCGAGGCCGTCCGCAAGCGCCCGGGCATGTACATCGGCTCCACCGACGCGCGCGGTCTGCATCATCTGGTATATGAGATCGTGGATAACTCCGTGGACGAGGCCCTGGCGGGCTTCTGCAAGCGCATCGACGTGACGCTGCATAAGGACGGCTCCGTCTCCGTCAAGGACGACGGCCGCGGCTTCCCCGTGGGCATCCACCCCAAGATGGGCCGTCCCGCGGTCGAGGTCTGCCTGACGGTGCTGCATGCCGGCGGCAAGTTCGGCGGCGGCGGCTACAAGGTGTCCGGCGGTCTGCACGGCGTGGGCGCGTCCGTCGTCAACGCCCTGTCCGGGCACTTCATGGTCACCGTGTACCAGGACGAGAAGATCTACCGCCAGGAGTACGAGCGGGGCAAGATCTGCTACGACCTGAAAGTGATCGGCGAGACCGACCGCACCGGCACCACCATCCAGTTCTGGCCGGACATCATCTCCGACGAGAACCCCGACGGCATCTTCGAGCGGGGTGTGACCTTCGAGCATGACGTGCTGAAGAAGCGCCTGCGGGAGATGGCCTTCCTCAACAAGGGGATTAGAATTGTTTTTACAGATGAACGGGGCGAATCGCCCCTCGTCCACGATTATTATTACGAGGGCGGCCTGAAGGAGTTCGTCAAGTACCTCAATCGCAACAAGGAAGTACTCTTCCCCGAGCCCATCTACACCGAGGGCATTAAAGACGGCGTGCTGGTCGAAGTTGCGATGCAGTACAACGACTCCTACAACGAGAACATCTACCCCTTCGTCAACAACATCGCCACCCCCGACGGCGGCACCCACCTCACCGGCTTCACCACCGCGCTGACCAGCGCCATCAACGATTACGGCCGCAAGTACAAGGTACTGCGCGACAACGAGCCGAACCTCAAGTCCGAGGACGTGAAGGAAAGCCTCACCGCCGTGGTCTCCGTGAAGATGGAGGATCCCCAGTTCGAGAGCCAGACCAAGTCCAAGCTCGGCTCCGGCCACGTGCGCGGCATCGTCAACGACCTGGTGAAGGAAGCTCTGGGCACCTACCTGGAGGAGAACCCGTCCATCGCCCGCGGTATCGTCGAGCGCTGCGTGAGCGCCCAGCGCGCCCGTGAGGCGGCCCGCAAGGCCCGCGAGGCCACCCGCCGCAAGACCGTGCTGGAGAGCGCCTCCCTGCCCGGCAAGCTGGCGGACTGCTCCGAGCGCGACCCCTCGAAATGCGAGATCTTCCTCGTCGAGGGTGACTCCGCAGGCGGCTCCGCCAAGGAAGGCCGCGACCGCCACTTCCAGGCCATCCTCCCCCTGCGCGGCAAGATCCTCAACGTGGAGAAAACCCGCCTGGACAAGGCCCTGGGCAACAACGAGATCAAGTCCATGCTGACGGCCTTCGGCTGCGGCTTCGGCGAGGAGTTCGATGAAAGCAAGCTCCGCTACCACCGCATCGTCTGCATGACCGACGCGGACGTGGACGGCGCGCACATCCGCATCCTGATGCTGACCTTCTTCTACCGCTACATGCGGCCCCTGGTGGAAAAGGGCTATGTCTACGCCGCCATGCCGCCGCTGTACAAGGTCACCAAGGGCAAGTTCGAGAAGTACGTGTACAACGACGATGAGCTGCAGGCCCTGCTGGACGAGATCGGCCGCGACCCCAAGCCGGAGATCCAGCGCTACAAGGGCCTTGGCGAAATGAGCGCCGAGCAGCTGTGGATGACCACCATGAACCCCGCCACCCGCACGATGATGCGCATCACCCCCGAGGACGCCGCCGAGGCCGACCAGATCTTCACCCTGCTGATGGGCGATCAGGTCGAACCGAGAAGGAAGTTCATCGAGGAGAATGCGGATCTGGTGAAGGATCTGGATATTTAAATTCTTAATGCTTAATGCTTAATTCTTAATTGAGAAAGTGAGCCAGCGCTGAGCTCATATTTTCGGTCAACTAACCAAATTACGAATTAAGAATTATGAATTAAGAATTTCTTATCGACCATAGGGAGATAAACAATGAGCAACATTCAAGATAAACTCATCCCGGTCAACCTGGAACAGGAGATGAAGAAGAGCTTCATTTCCTACGCCATGGCCGTTATCATTGACCGCGCGCTGCCTGACGTGCGCGACGGTCTGAAGCCCGTGCACCGCCGTATCCTCTACGATATGGACGAGCTGGGCATGACCCCCGACAAGCCCTACCGCAAGTCCGCCCGTCTGGTGGGCGACGTGCTGGGTAAGTTCCACCCCCACGGCGACTCCTCCGTCTACGACGCCATGGTGCGCCTGGCCCAGCCCTTCAACATCCGCTACACACTGGTGGACGGCCAGGGCAACTACGGCTCCATCGACGGCGACGGCGCGGCGGCCATGCGTTACACCGAGGCCCGCATGTCCAAGCTGACCCCCTACCTGCTGGAGGGCATCGAGAAGGACACCGTCGACTTCTACCCCAACTTTGACGAGACGCTGATGCAGCCCTCCGTCCTGCCCGCCCGCTTCCCGAACCTGCTGGTCAACGGCTCCAGCGGCATCGCGGTCGGCATGGCCACCAACATCCCGCCCCACAACCTGGGCGAGGTGATCGACGGCGTGGTCTGCATGATCGAAAACCCCGACTGCACCATCGACGACCTGATGGAGCACATCAAGGGCCCGGACTTCCCCACCGGCGGCATCGTGCTGGGCCGGCGCGGCATCCGCGAGGCCTACTACACCGGCCACGGCCGCATTGAGGTTCGCGCCAAGAGCAACATCGAGGAAATGGCCAACAACCGCAGCCGCATCGTCGTGACCGAGATCCCCTACCAGGTCAACAAGGCCAAGCTGGTGGAGAAGATCGCAGAGCTGGTGCACGAGAAGCGCGTTGAGGGCATCAGCGACATCCGCGACGAATCCGACCGCGAGGGTATGCGCATCGTCATCGAGCTGAAGAAGGACGTGCATCCGCAGGTCGTGCTGAACTTCCTGTACAAGCACACCAGCCTCCAGGAAACCTTCGGCGCGAACATGCTGGCCCTGGTCAACGGCCAGCCCAAGGTGCTGCCCCTGCGCGACATGGTGTACTACTACCTGGAGCATCAGAAGGACGTCGTCACCCGCCGCACGAAGTTCGAGCTGAACAAGGCCCAGGCCCGCGCCCACATCTTGGAGGGCCTGCTCAAGGCCCTGGACCATATCGATGAGATCGTCGACCTCATCAAGGCCAGCAAAGACAGCGCTTCGGCAAAGGCCGCCCTGATGGAGCGCTTCGCCTTCTCCGAAAAGCAGGCCCAGGCCATTCTCGACATGCGTCTGGCCCGCCTGACCGGCCTGGAGCGCGACCGCCTGCAGTCCGAATATGACGACCTCCAGGTGGAAATCGCCAGGTTGATGGGCATCCTGGCCGACGAAGGCAAGCTGATGGAGGTCATCAAGACCGAGATCCTGGCGATCAAGGACAAGTTCGCCGACAAGCGCCGCACGGAGCTGACCACCATCGACGGCGAGATCGACGTGGAAGACCTCATCGCCGAGGAGGACATGGTCGTTACCCTGACCAAGCAGGGCTACATCAAGCGCATCACCAAGTCCGCCTACCGCAGCCAGAACCGCGGCGGCCGCGGCGTGACCGGCATGACCACCAAGGAAGAGGACTACGCGGTGCAGATGCGCGTGGTGGGCACGCATGACGAGATCATGTTCTTCACCAACCTCGGCCGCGTGTACATGATCAAGTGCTACCAGATCCCCGAGGCAGGCCGTCAGGCCCGCGGCACGGCCATCATCAACCTGCTGCAAATCGCTTCGGGCGAGAAGGTCACCCGCATGGTGCCCGTGCCCAAGGGGGCGGACGTGTCCGAGCACAACCTGGTCATGGCGACCCGCGAGGGCATGATCAAGAAGACCCCCTACGACGATTTCCGCAACCTGCGCCGCAATGGCCTGATCGCCATCGTCCTCAAGGAGGGCGACGAGCTGATCGGCGTCGAGCTGACGGGCGGCAATGACGAGATCCTGCTGTCCAGCCGCAAGGGCATGTGCATCCGCTTCAACGAGAGCCATGTGCGCCCGATGGGCCGCGCCTCCATGGGCGTGAAGTCCATGAAGCTGCAGGAGGGCGACGAGATCATCGACATGGCCCCCATCGAGGAGGGCGCGACGATCCTGGCCATCACCGAGGGCGGCTACGGCAAGCGCACCAGCCCGGATGAGTACCGCGAGCAGGGCCGCAACGGCAAGGGCGTGCGCGCCATCAACCTGACCGAAAAGACCGGCGACCTGGCAGCGCTGCTGCTGGTGCACGAGGAGGAGGACATCCTGCTCATCACCGACGACGGCACCATCATCCGCACCCCGGCTGAGAGCATCCGCCTCTGCGGCCGTACCGCCCAGGGCGTGCGCGTGATGAAGCTGGCTGAGGGCAGCAAGGTCATCGGCGTGGCCCGCGCGGAGAAGGAAGAGGAAATGGACGCTGCCGCCATCGCCGCAGAAATGAACGGCGAAACCGCAGAGGAAGCGCCCGCCGACTCCGACGCCATGACGGAAGAGAACGCTTCAACCGCCGCTCCCGATACTGACATTTGATAACCCCAAAGCCCGGTATGTATCGCACATGCCGGGCCTTTTCCGTTCAAGGAGGCTCAACATGCTGAAGGACTACCTGGAAAACAAGCCCATCCTCGAGACCCCGCGCCTCATCCTGCGCCCGCTGACGCCGGAGGACGTCCCCGACCTGCGCCGCTGGCTGGCCCGGGACGAGATCTACACCTACTGGGGCCGCCCGGCCAGCAAGGGCGAACGCGAGCCGGAAACGATGTTCGTTGACCCGCGCCCGTGGGTCAAGCGCAAGCCCAGCCCGGACTTCAAGTGGGGTATGGTCAGCAAGGACACCAATACGGTCATCGGCGATATCTCCGTGTTCGACATCGAGAACAACCGCATGGGCAGCGTGGGCTACCGGCTGGACCCTGACCTCTGGGGGCAGGGCTATACCAGCGAGGCGCTGGCCGCGGCGGTGGACTTCATCTTTACCCACACCGAACTGGATCGCCTCCACGCCACGGCGGATGTGCGCAACACCGCCTCCAACCGCGTGCTGGAGAAGTGCGGCTTCGTCCACGAGGGAACTATCCGCCATGGCAAGATGGTCTCCACCTACTGCGATTACAACATTTGGGGCATGCTGCGGGAGGATTATGAGGCCGCGGTCAAGGGGAATGTGCTGTGAGCGACTGTACCCATCGCCCGGCTTATCTGCACTACCTCTTTCCCCGCCGTTCAGGCGAAAGGCAGCCCTTTGTGTGCAAGCACTGCGGCAAGCCCATCCGCGCCTCCTACAGCAAGCATCTGTGGCTGGAGCTGATCCCTGTCGCGCTGCTGGTGCCGCTGTGGTTCAGCCGGGCACTCACCGGCTTTCCGACCCTCGTCGTCATTCTGGCATTGTGCGTGGTCTACAGCGTCGTCAGCTGGCGGACAACCACCTTTTTTTCGCTGAAAAACACCGATGCCGACGCGGACAAAGCATAAGCATCGCTGCGTACCCTTACAGCAAAACCGGGAGCGCCCGACCATCGCGTCAGGCACTCCCGGTTATTTGTTTGCAGTTTTACTCCTGGATGTCCGGGCGCACCAGCTCCGCCCCGTCGCCGTAGACGACCAGGTCATCCAGCTCGCCGGTTTCGTCGATCAGCCGCCAGCATTCCTCCCCGCCGGAGGTGTCGCTGAGGATGTTCAGCGTCGCGCCGCAGGTGAAAAGCAGCGTCATGTCGCCCAGGTGGTTGAGCATGGCCGTCTGCACCGTCATGCCGTTCAAATTGGCGTTGAGGCGCTCCAGGCACTCGTCCAGGCGGTTCGCGCCGGGCTCGTCGGAGTGGAAGTCCTCGGGGATGTAATCGTGCTCATAGCCCATCTGCTCCCAGGTCTGCCACATGCTTTCGGCAGGCTGGTAGACGTCGTTGCGGGCAAGGATCACGCCGCCCTGCTCCATCATGCGGTAATAGCACTGGACGCGCAGGGTCGTCTGCTGATCGCCAAAGGAGAGCAGCAGCATGTCCGCCTCGCGGGCTGCCGCGCACAGGGGCAGGTTGATCAGGGCATTGAGCCGCGTTTGTACAAGGGTGAGTTCGGAGATGTTCATTCATTTCCTCCACGATAAAGCGGGTAAACATTGCCAAGCCCGGTAAGGATCTGGGAGACGCCCGCCACCAGCGGAACGCTCAGCAGCATGGGCAGGAGATCCATCAGCACATGGCTTGCAGCTGCCAGGCCCATCCGGTCGATAACTGTGATGCTCGCCACCTGGCACTGTTTTGTCGCAATGCCCCAGCCCAGCAGCAGGATCAGCGCCAGGAAGCCGCCGGCTGCCAGCAGCAGCCGCGCGTGAGGATGCCTGCGCCCGCGCATCGCGCCCATGGACAGCCCCAGCGCCACGCTGGCCGGGACGAACACCCACATCAGGCAGCTCATGACCTGGCCGAAGGTGACTGCTGAGAACCTGTGCGCGGGCTGGATCTGATCACAGAAATACATCACAGGGCTTGCCAGCAGCAGGGCCGCCAGCACCGCCAGCAGCAGCCACCGCAGGCCCGTCCTGCGTTTTTTAGAGAGGGCGTGGCCGCTCAGCAGCCCGACGCCCAGCGCCAGCAGCACGGGCACAAAGCCGTACAGCAGCACCTGCACCAGCCGTATAAAGGGATTGTTGCCGTTCTTCTTAAACAGCATCGTGAACAAGGGGCTGTAGTTACTGAGGGTGGGTTCCGCGGCAAAAAAGCGATACTCTGCGCGGAACAGCTCCTCCGGGGTCTTCAGGGAGAGGTTGAACTGCCGCAGCGCCAGCAACAGCACCGGCAGGCAGCACAGGGCGCTCACCACGAGGCCGATGATCATACCAAAGGCCTTCGTGCCGCTGGAGCGGGGCCGGGAGGCAAACTCCGGCGGCGCATCCTGGCGGGCATAGCGCTTGCGGGCAGGCCGCCAGGTCAGCAGCAGGATCGTCAGCAGCTGGGGCAGCAGCATCAGCACCGTGAGCAGGTTCGTCACCACGACGATCGCCGAAGCATAGCCCATTTTGTAACGCGTAACGGCGTAGTCCTGCACCATCAGCCACAGGGTATGCGCGCAGTACCCGGCAGACGGCATCCCCGCCAGCTGAGAGGAGACGGTCGCCGTGCCCATCGCGCCCATCATCATCACCAGCGCGGCGATCATGAGCGGAGCGCGCATCCTGGGCAGGGTGACCTGCCACACGAAGAAGGACTTCTCCAGCCGGCGCTGGCGGATCTCCCTGGCGCAGGCATGGCGCACGCCGTCCAGCCCGGCGCTGATGACCAGCACGCCCGGGCCGATGCTGCGCCAAAGCTGGATCAGCCGCAGCAGATGCGGGGCGATCTCCGGCGTCTGCATGAACAGCACCGGCTCGTTGATCACCCCTGCCTGCAGCAGCAGGCTGTTCATATCGCCGTACGCATCGCCGCGGAAAACCACGGAGAGGGTATTGATCAGACCGGGGCAGAGCGCCGGCAGGCAGAGCACCGCAATGGGCACATAGCGCAGCACCGTAGGCAGGCCGCGCAGCCCCCAGGCGATCAGCAAGCTCAGCACGAAGCCGCCCCAGCCGATCACCAGCATATCCGTCAGCATGTTGCTCAGCGCCTTGGCAAATACGTTGTGGTTCAGGAGCTTCTCATAATTACCCGTGCCAATGATCTTCGGCTCGCTGAGCATATTGTAATCCGTCAGCGAAAAGATCAGGGGCAGCACGAAGGCGATGACGAGCACCGCCAGGCACAGAAGCCCCGGCAGCACGGAGGCGATCCAGCCCAGCGTCGTCATGGGGCCGGCGCTGCCCGTGGGCGCCGGCGTGCGCGGCGCATCCTTGGGCGGCATGTATCGGGGTGCGGCAGGCGTTTGCTCCGTCTGCACAATGGTATCGGGCGGCGTCTGCTCTGCCCGGTACTTGGTGCTTCCCTCCATACCGGCACGCTCCTTTCCTCTGTTGGTGAAAAAAGCAGGAAGCACCCGCAGCCGGGAGCCTCCTGCCATGGGAAATCAGGTTTTACTTGCCCTCAAAGGCATTCATGACCGCCTGGGCCATGGTATCCTTCTCGCACTGAGCCTTGTGGCGCACAGGCAGGCTGCGCAGGGCCTTGACCTGCTGGGGCACCTTCACGCCAGTCACCTTCTCCAGCATCTCGCTGCACTCGAAGGCGTCCAGGCCCTCGACCGCTTCCTTGCCCTCCACGGCGGAGAGCACGTCGGCGGCGAACTTGTAGGGGCTGGCGGTGGACACGACGACCGCGACCGTCATATCGCCGGTCTTCTCGCGGTACTCGCGCAGCACATGGCTGGCCACGGCGGTGTGGGTATCCATCAGGTAGTGATCCTGCTCGAAGCGGGTGCGGATCTCCTCGGCGCACTGCTGGTCATCCGCATAGCCCGCGTCAAAGACGGAGTTCATCCACTCCTGGCGCTGCTCACCGATGGCATAGGAGTAGCTCTCCTTGAGCTGCTTCATCCAGGTGGCGATCAGCTCGCCGTCGCGGTCGGCGCACTCGAAGAGCAGGCGCTCCAGGTTGGAGGAGATGAGGATGTCCATGGAGGGAGAGGTGGTTTTGAAGAACTGGCGGCGGGTATCGTAGATACCATTGCGGAAGAAGTCCGTCAGGACGTTGTTGCGGTTGGAGGCGCAGATCAGCTTGTTGACCGGCAGGCCCATGCTGCGGGCGTAGTAGGCCGCCAGGATGTTGCCGAAGTTGCCGGTGGGCACGACGAAGTTGACCGGGTCGCCCAGGTTGATGGCGCCGGCGTTCACCAGATCCGCATAGGCGCTGAAGTAGTAGACGACCTGGGGCACCAGGCGGCCGAAGTTGATGGAGTTGGCGGAGGAAAGCACCTTGCCCTTCTCATTGACCGCGGCGTTGAACTCCGCAGAGCCGAAGAGGGTCTTCACGCCGGTCTGCGCATCATCGAAGTTGCCGTTGATGCCGATGACGTGGGTGTTGTCGCCGCCGGTGGTGGTCATTTGCAGCTTCTGCACGTCGCTGACGCCGTCGGTGGGGTAGAACACGGTGCAGGAGGTGCCGGGCACATCCTTGAAGCCCTCCAGGGCCGCCTTGCCGGTATCGCCGGAGGTGGCAACCAGGATGGAGACCTCCCGCTCCTCGCCGTTCTTGCGGGCGGAGAGGGTGGTCAGGTGGGGCAGCAGCTGCAGCGCCATGTCCTTGAAGGCCAGGGTCGGGCCGTGGAACAGCTCCAGCACCCAGGTCTCGTCATCCAGCTTCTTCATCGGGGCGATGGCGGGATCATCGAACTTCTTCTCGTCGTAGGCCGCAGCCAGCGCCGCGTCGATCTCGGGGATGGAGAAGTCCTCCAGATAGGTGCGCAGGATGGTGGACGCGCGCTGGCGGTAGTCCATCTGGGTCAGCTCAGCCAGCTTCTGCTGGGAGACGGGCGGGAACATGGCGGGCACGTAGAGGCCGCCGTCGGGGGCCAGACCGTAGAGGATCGCCTGAGAGGCGGTCACAGCAGCGCCGCCGCGGGTGGAGAAAAAGGACATGGGGATCACCCTCCAAATCTATATTCTGCATCTGTGATGAATGTTGGGCCTGATCAGCGCAGCTCATGCTCAGCCGTGCTGATGAAGCCCAGCAGCCATTGTATACAATCCTTATCGAAAAGGAACGGGGCGGCGATGCAGGCACCGCCGCCCCACGTGCTTCAGACCGCAGTCATTCTGACGAGCTATCAAGCTCAGATCACATAACCCTTGGCGAAATCCGGCAGGGTATCAGGATCAGCGCTCACGGACAGCACGAAGGTCACGTCGTGCTTCTGGCCGTACTGCTCCAGGCTGGAGAAGAACCAATCCGCAGCGGTCACGTCGATCTTGATCAGCTTGAGGAACGCATCGATGAAGATGGTGCTGATATCGTAGTTGCTGGCCAGCATACCGCCCAGGAAGCCCAGGAACATCTCGGCGCTGTTGACGTGATAATCGTTCACGTTCACAAAACGCACAGCGCGGTCGATCTCATACATGTAGCTGTTATCCTTGTCCAGGAAAACCACGTTGCCGGCGGAGACCTTGGCAGTCTCGTTGGTCATATCGATGAGCCGCTTGGTCTTACCGGAGCCCTTGTTGCCAGCGATGATCTTAATCATGGGAAAACGCCTCCTTGTGTGAGAATAATCTCTTACTTAGATTATAAACCATTTTTGCCAAACTTGCAATCCCCGGAGAGAAGATTCCTGCAAAATGCGATGGGATTTCTATGGTTTCCCCCCGCAAAGTGCATTTTCAGGAAATCATTCGATCTCTTCTGCGTGTCGAAAAAGTGCTGAAGGCACTTTTTCGAGGAATTGCACTCCGTCACTGTCAGGGCTGTAAACAGCCCTGACGGCCGTTCCTCCGTGTAAGGAAAGTTTTTGCTTCGCAAAAACGCCCCGCCCGCGCGGCAAAGCCCCGCGATACGATTACAGTCAGAGGGCCTGCGGGCCCTCCGACACCTCCCATAAGGGTTTTGACAGTCCGAGGAGCCCATCAGACTTCTTCATCTTCATCATTCGTCAAGCGGGCAAGCAATTCCTGCCTGCTCATGCGCGGAAGTACACGTTTCGTACAACCGGGGATCGTCGGATCGACGCCGCACACAGGGGCATACTCGCACCACTGGCAGGCCGACCAGCCGTCGATCTCCGCCGGGCTCACCGCGATCTCCCCTGCCCGGATGCCGTCCGCCATGAGGGCTGCGGTCTCCTTCGCGTGGTCGAGCAGGGCCTGCATCTCCTCCCGGGTATAGGCCGGGGCGTAGGCATACACGCTGCCCTTCTGGGTGAAGATCTGCCCCAGGGAGAAGCCGCCCTCGGTGTCCATGGCGTCCACGACGCTCACGTCCGCCAGCACCACGCCCTCCAGGCGCAGCTGTTTGGCGATGGCCTTCTCCGCCGCCTCCTTCACATCCTCCGCATCCACCAGGGGATCCCGGACGGTGAAGTAGAACGCGCCTGCGGGCTTGCCCTCCAGCCCCTGGGAGGCCGCCTGCAGATAGAGCATCAGCTGCAATTGCAGCCCGTACCACAGCCGGGTGGGGTCGATATCCCGTTTGCTGGACTTGTAGTCGATGACCCGCAGGTACACGCCGTCGTCCCCCTGCCAGCGGTCGATGCGGTCGATCTTGCCCCGCAGGGCGATGCGGCGGCCGTCGTGCAGCGTCAGCACCACCGGGGGCAATCCGCCCTCCTCGCCGAAGACGATTTCCTCGCCGACGGTCTGGAAGCGGCTCTTCTGGGCATGTCGGGTAAAGAGCCATGCAGCCCTGCACACCGTGCGCACATACTTTTCGCCCTGCAATCGCCGGGCAGGGGTATCCGCCAGCGGGCCGTCCGCCCACTGAGCCGTCAGGGGGGCCAGCACGCCGTCCATCAGGCGGTCGACCTCCTCCTCCGGCAGCTCGGGCCAGTCCGGATGCTGGAGGGCTGCCGAGGCATAGCCCTGCAGCGCCGCATGGTAAAAGTCGCCCGCGTCGCTGGCCTCAAAGGAGAACTCCTCCCGGTGTACCGGCTTCAGGCCGTAATCCACATAGTGCTGATAGGGGCAGGCGGCAAAGCGCTCCAGGCGGCTGATGGACACCTTGTCCTGGGTGAAGATCTTCCGGGTCGTGTCCGGCTGCAGACCGCTGCGGCCCGTCATGCCCTCCAGCCGGGAGAGCATCTGCCGGGTGCGCTCATGCCACTGGGGGCTGTGCCAGAGCCAGCGCAGGGCGCTGCGCCAGGGCGCCTCGAGCGTGTCCCTTTCGCCGTCCGCCACCGCGCGGAGCCGCAGCGCAAGGCCGTCCAGCGCCATCTGCGGGGAAAGGGGCGGGGCCTCCGCACCGTCCGCCGTCACGCCGCCGGTGACTGTCAGGGTCGGGAAGAGGGCCTTCATATCCTCCACCAGCCCTGAGGGCCGGAGGGCCGCGCCGTCCTGTCCGCCCTGGGAGAAGGTGACCAGCAGCCGCTCATGGGGCAGGGCCAGCGTACGATAGAAGTCGGACTGCCGCAGCGCCGCAGTTTCCTGCTGGGTCATGCCGATGGGGCGCTGCATGGCGTCGGAGAGGGTGCGCCGCTCCGCCTCGGTGATGAGGCTCTGCATGGCGCTGCCCAGCACGCCATCCTGCATACCGCAGAGGATGAGCGCGTCGATGCGGCCCGTCATCAGATGCCCGGCCTCGCCCAGCATCACCGCGTCCGGCTGGGGCGGCAGACTGCTGATGGAAGCCCCCGTCAGGCCGGATTCCACAAACCGGGCGATATCCTTCATATTGGCGCGCTGCTCCCCCAGCAGGGCGTGGAGCTGATCCAGCAGATCCATAATCATCTGCCATACCTGCCGGTTGGCAGCCGCCTCCGCCGCCATTCCGCGGGCAAGCAGCTCCTCCTCCCGGGCCAGCAGCACGCGATAGGCGTCCACGTCCTCCAGCAGGCGGTAGACCGCCTCTACGCTCTGGGTGGCGGTTTTGGCCTCCCGCAGGCGCGTCCGCAGCGTCTCCGCCGGGGTGATGAGCCGCAGGCGGAGGGACTCCATCGTCTCTGCATCCTCGCCGCGGGTGAAGGGCTTTGTCCACTTGCCATGGTCAATGCCATTGGCGATGGCGTAGTTTTCGATCAGATGGGCCTCATCCCCCGTCAGGGGCGAGAAGCCGCTCTTTGCCATGTGCAGCACATCCTGCGTGGCATAGCCGCCCGTGGCGCAGCGCAGCGCCCCCAGCAGCATACGGCACAGGCCGTGGCGGGCCGCGCCGTCCTTGCGGGCCACATAATGGGGGATCCCCGCGTCCCGGAGCGTCACCGCCAGGATGCCGGGCATGGCCGCGCTTTCCGCCAGGGCAACGGCCATGCGCTGCCAGGGCGTGCCCTCGTCATGCCACTGCCGGAGCGTGCGGGCGATATAGGCCGCCTCAGCATAGGGGTTGGCCGCCGCATGAGCCGCCACGGCGCTGCTGTCCCCCGCAAAGGGCACGGCGATCCGGGTGAAAAGGTGCTTTTCCAGGTGCTGCAGCGCAGGGTCGCGGTCATCCTCCCCGGCAGGAAGATAGCGCCATGCCACGGGGATCCCGCGCGCTTGCAGCATTTCCATCAGCTCCGCAGCACTGCGGCGCTGGGTCAGGAAAATGCGCCCGTCGGCCGTATCCCGGGCGTCCATGGTCATGGTGACGATCAGGGAGCTGCACAAGGCCGCCGCCTCTGCCAGCAGCTCGCACATCGGCCGGGGCAGCACGTCGAAGCCGTAAACAAAGACCGCCGCACCGGTCAGCACGCCGCTGGCCTGCAGGCGGGATACCGTCTCCCGCTGCTGCATCGTTTCATCCGCAAAGCGGCCTTCGATGACCTGCAGGTACGTCCGCCAGATCAGGGCGATATCCGTTTCCTTGGCCTTCAGCGCGCCGGTGGGCATGGCCGCGGCGTGCTCCCCGATGGCCTCCGGGGTCAGGCCGGCCCGCTGGAGATCAGCGATCAGCACGCTCAGCTTGTCCGGCAGATTGGGGGCAAGGGCCACGCGGCGGTAATAGACCAGCTGCTCCTTCACCAGCGCAAGGGCCTGGGCGATGGCCATGCTGCGCCCGCGGTCGTCCAGGGGCGCAAGGCCGCTGTGTCCGCCGTATTCGCGGATGCGCCGCACCAGCCGCCGGGGGGAGAGCACGTCGATGTCGATCAGGCCGGGCAAGTGCAGCCCCGCCACCAGCTCGCGCTCCGCCTGCAGGGTATACTGCTCCGGCACCAGCAGCACCACCGGCACGGAGGCCCTCCGGCACGCATCGATCATCGGCAGGATATGGGGCAGGAGCCGGCCTGCACGGGCGCCAAGGATCTGTACCTGCTGCATGGACGTCGCTCCTTTCTCAGCTTTCAGGATTTTTCTTATTATAACACACATTGACGCTGCTTGCCAACCGTGCTATCATCACATAGGACGCCCTGCGTCCACCCATTGCAAAAAAGGAGCTGCCTCCATGTACGATAAGCCCCGCAAGCCCCATCCCGCCGCAAAGAAGCCGGCCCGTCCCGCACCGCACCCCGACAGGCCCGCCGTGCCTGCCGCCCCGCGCCGGCCGCAGGAGCAGCGTTTTTCCTGCCCCGTTGCCGCCAGCTGCGGCGGCTGCCAGCTTTCCCGCCTCACCTACCCCGAGCAGCTGCGCCTCAAGCAGCAGAAGGTCGAGGCGCTGCTTTCCGGCCTGTGCCCGGTGGAGCCCATCATCGGGATGGAAAATCCCTTCCACTACCGCAACAAGGTGCACGCGGTGCTCAGCACCGATAAGCGCGGCCTCCCCTACAGCGGCGTATATGCCATGGGCACCCACCGGGTCGTGCCCGTCCGCAGCTGCCTGATCGAGGACAAGCGGGCCGACCGCATCATCCAGACCATCGTCGCCATGCTGCCCCGCTACAAGATCCGCGTGTACAACGAGTTCACCCGCCGTGGCTTCCTGCGGCACATCCTGATCCGCACCGCCAACGTCACGGGGCAGATCATGGTGGTGCTGGTAGCGACCGGCTTCGAGTTCCCCGGCGGCAAGGCCTTCGTGGCGGAGCTGACGGAGAAGCACCCGGAGATCACCACCGTCGTCCTCAACGTGAACCAGCGGGAGACCAGCATGGTGCTGGGCAAGCAGGAGCGCGCCCTCTTCGGCCCCGGCCACATGGAGGACGAGCTGTGCGGCAAGCGCTTCCGCATCAGCCCCCAGAGCTTCTATCAGGTCAACGGCCGTCAGACGGAGAGGCTCTACCGCACCGCCATTGAATACGCCGGGCTCACCGGCACGGAGACCCTGCTGGACGCCTACTGCGGCACGGGCACCATCGGCCTGTGTGCCTCCGACCACGTCAGGCAGCTGATCGGCGTGGAGCTCAATGCCGACGCCGTGCGGGACGCCAAGGAAAACGCCCGCCTCAACAGCGTCCGGAACGCCCGCTTCTTCTGCGATGACGCAGGCCGCTTCATGGTCAAGATGGCCCAGGAGGGCCAGCCCCTGGACGTGCTGATGATGGATCCGCCCCGGGCCGGCAGCGACGAGAAGTTCCTCTCCTCCGTCCTGACCCTGCGGCCGCCCAAGGTGGTCTACGTTTCCTGCAACCCCGAGACCCTCGCCCGGGACGCCGCCTACCTCGTCCAGGGCGGTTATCGGGCCGTCAAGGCCGTGCCCGTGGACATGTTCCCCAACACGGAGCATGTGGAGACTGTAATGCTTTTGTCCAGAAAAAAGCCAGATGACACCATACATATCGACCTGGATCTGGACGAGCTGGACAGGACGGCGGCAGAGGCAAAAGCAACGTATCAGGAGATCAAGGATTATGTACTGGAGCATACCGGCTTGAAGGTGTCTACGCTTTATATCGCTCAGGTGAAGCAGAAGCATGGCATCATTGAGCGGGAGTGCTACAATACATCGAAGTCAGAAGGCGGCAGGGTACCGAAGTGTCCCGCAGAGAAGGAACGCGCAATAGAAGAAGCCTTACGACATTATAACATGATAAGCAAAATCTGACCTTCAATGGTGTTAGAGAACACAAAAGCAGCCATCTGATTCAAGTGATCGAATCAGATGGCTGCAATTCATTTCAGATCATCCCCTGCTTGCGCACAGGCGGATCAGTCCATATTCTCCTTCAGTTCTTCGATCCGAAGCTTAAAGGCATTCGTATTGGGCCAGATGCGGGTAATCGGCATGTCGGTATTGTAGTCCACCACATTGCAGATGAACAGCAGCACCTTAGTATCACCACCCAGTTCATCCGCGATGCTGATCGGCTCGCCGAATGCGTAGTTCTTCAACTGCGCCTGATCCAGCGTCGTGGTCTCAGCCAGAGACGGCAGGATGGTACAGAACTCGCTATGAACCTTCACCTCGTCGGAAACATAGCTGCAATCAATGGTAACCGTGCCATCAGCAACAGTGACAGTAACGTAGCCGATGATGTTAACATCGCTGCCGATCAGCTCATAGGTCTGAACGCCATCAGCACTCAGGTCAACAGGCGTGAAGCGATACCACTTATCAGTCAGAGCGCTTTCATCCTTGAAGCGAGGGCCCATGCTGCATACGGTATTACGCACATAGTAGCCAGTCGTGTTGACGGGAATCTCAGCGGAATCAAGCACCGCGTCACACTTGGTGCAGCGCAGCTCCTGCAGGCCAACCTCCGTATCCGTCGCAGGCGTCACAACGAACCACTTGCCCTCATCGTGGCCCTCCGCAGGGACTTCTTCGGTAGCAAGCACTTCGCCGCAGACGGTGCAGGACTGGGTCTGCTCACCGGGCTCCGTGCAGGTGGGGGCAGTGGTGATGATCATGTCACCGGACACATGCTCCGCGTCGGCGGCAGGGATGACTTCACTGTCCAGGGTATCGCCACAGATGGTGCACTGCAGCTCCTTCAGGCCGTCCTCCTTGCAGGTAGCCTCCTTCGTGGTGACCCATTCGCCATCGTCATGACCAGCAGCAGGAACAACCTCTGTCTCCAGCACATCGCCGCAGACAGAGCAGGTCAGGGCCTTCTCGCCTTCTGCAGTACAGGTGGGAGCCTTAGTGGTGGCCCACTCGCCATCGGTGTGACCGTTAGCAGGAATGGCCTCGGTCTCCAGCTCTTCGCCGCAGGCAGAGCAGGTCAGGGTCTTTTCGCCTTCTGCGGTACAGGTGGGAGCCTTAGTGGTGGCCCACTCGCCATCGGTGTGGCCGTTGGCAGGAATAGCCTCAGTCTCCAGCACTTCGCCACAGACAGAGCAGGTCAAGGCCTTCTCGCCTTCCTCGATACACGTGGGTTCCTTGGTGGTAGTCCACTTACCCTCGGTATGATCAATACCCGCAGCAGGAATAACTTCGGAATCCAGCTTCTCGCCGCAAACGGTGCACTGCAGTTCCTTCAGGCCATCCTTCTTGCAGGTAGCAGGAGTGATGGTGATCCACTCGCCGTCATCGTGGCCGGCAGCAGCCACAGCCTCGGTCTTCGTGCCCTTGCAGACAGCGCAAGTGTAGGTCTTCACGCCCGCCTCGGTGCAGGTGGGCTTAGTGGTGACAGTGCCATTATCCCAGGTGTGAGTGGTCAGCTTCGGGATAGACTCGGTCTTGGTTTCGCCACAACCAGAGTTGGTGCAGGTGTAGGTGCGCACGCCCTCCTTAGCGCAGGTGGGCTGGGTGGTCACTTCGCCATCGTTCCAAACATGGCTGGTGCAGCCCGCAGACGCGATGGTCACGCTGCCGCCGCTGGTGCTGACGCCGATGGAAACCTCGTTGTCATCGTAGTCATAAGCGCCCATGTTGTAGCAGGAGATGGTGTAGGTCTTGCCGGGCACGGCATTGGAGGTCACCTTGAAGGTGGCAGTGCCGATGCTGCCGCCGCCAAAGGGGCTCATCGCAGCGAAGAAGAAGCCGTTTGGGCCGCCGGCTACGCCGCTGGCGCCCGTAGCACTGACAAACTCCAGCGCGGACTTGTCATAGGAGAAGCCCACGTCGAAGGCACAGGCGTCGTTGGGGTTGGAAACAGAAACAGAGATGGTGACCGTGTCGCCAGCCTTGTAATCGGCAAAGGCAACACTGGCTGCGCAGACCAGAAGTACGCA
>JAFQEB010000075.1 GCA_017399225.1 Clostridia bacterium
AAGAAGATCGCCCGTCTGGCACAGAGCCAGGAAGATTATACCCGTCTGGGGCTGAAAGCCGGGATGGTTGAACCATGGGAGGATGGTCTGCACACCAGCGGCAGATTCGGAGAGTACGAATGGTGGTACTTCGACGCCAAGCTGAATGACGGCTGGTCGCTGGTGATCGGCTTCTATTCCCAGCCGGTAACAGCGGCGTGCATCGGCTTTTCGCCCAGCATCACCTTTGCACTGACCCGTGGCGAGGAAGCCATCCGTGAGACGATTAAAGTGGATGCAAAGGACTGCTCCATGAGCAAGGAAGGCTGCTGCGTCCGTTACGGCGAAAGCTGCTTTGAAGGCGATCTGCATACCTACCGCATCCATGTGGCTGGCAAGGATGTGCAGGCTAATGTGAAGCTGACAGCCAATGCGGCTTCCTGGCGGCCTGAGACCGGGCATTTCCTCTTTGATGAAAAGAAGTTCTTTGCATGGCTGCCCTCTGTGCCGGAAGGATCAGTGGAAGCTGCCATTACCGCCAATGGACAGAACATGTCCTTCACCGGTACGGGTTATCACGACCACAACTGGGGCAATATCGGCATGTACTGGGTGATGCATCACTGGTATTGGGGGCGTGCCAAGGTGGGCGATTATCAGGTAATCTCCAGCTATATCACCGCACACAAGCCCTATGGCTACGAGCATTTCCCCATTTTCCTGCTGTTGAAAAACGGCGAAAAGCTGGGCGATGATCCTCGTTACCTGACCTACACGCAATCAGAACCCGCATTCGACTCTGTGACCCGCAAGCATTATCATCAGAAACTCTGCTACGATTACAACGATGGCCAGCAGCATGTCCGCGTGACCTATGCAGCAAAAGAGATCATCGAATACTTTACCGTCGCCAACGCCAAGACCAGCGCACAGGCTAAGGCCAGCGGCCTGCTGCTGTGGATCGTCCGGCAGGCCAGACTTGATCCCAGCTACATCCGCATGACCGGCACCGTAACGCTGGAGCGTTTTGAGGGCAATACGATGGTGGAACGTGTCGAAGCCCCCGGACTGTGGGAGCAGATGTACTTCGGACTGGACGAGGATGTGTAATGAAGAAGAAAAGACGCTGGATGATCGTTCTTGCGGTCGTTCTGATTGCCGCCCTGTCCGGCGCGGTCTGTGGACGGCTGCTGCTGGACAGCATCATATGAGGTATGCCATGAGCAAAAAAGCATTTGGCGCATGGATGTGCCTGTTGTTTGCAGGCGTATTTCTGTTTAGCGCACTGCTGTCCATCTGGTATGCGGGCAGCGCACCCATGCGGCTGCTGGCGGTGGAGTGGAACGAAACCGTAGGGACGATCCATCGTGATCTGCCCTATCAGGACGGGCTTCATTATGACCTGTACATTCCCGCTGACATCGACCAGACTTCGCCGCAGCATCTGCTGTTGTTCATCCACGGCGGCAGCTTCAACTCAGGTGCAAAGGAGGATGGCGATGCGTGGTGCAGATATTTCGCTTCTCAGGGCTATATAGCTGCCACGCTGGACTATTCTCTGCAGGGCAAAGGACGGCAGGTTCCCTTGCAGCAAATGAATGATGAGATTGCCGCCTGCGTCGCTGCCATTGATGCCTATTGCACCAGTCTGGGCTGCCAGATTGACGGCATGGCTCCGGTGGGTGTATCTGCCGGAGGTACGCTGGCAATGAACTACGCCTATACCTGTGCGGATTCTTCTGCGATCCCGGTACGCTTCGTGTGTCAGCTGGCTGGTCCGGCAGATTTTCAGCCGGAGGACTGGGGATTATTGAAGCAGGCGAATGGTATTACCAGCGATGAGGATTTCATCGCCATGATGGCAGGCAATGGATCAATTGACGAAATATCCCCTGCGCAGCTGATTACTCCGGCTTCTGTGCCTACGCTGATGGGCTATGGACTGCGGGATCATGTGATCCCTGGCAATCAGCGACTGAAAATGACAGAAGCCTTGCGCAGCAATGGCGTTCCCTTCGAGTGCCATGAGTTTCCGAACTCCAATCACGGCTTGTATGCTGATCTGGATGTACTGCAAATCTTTCTGGATCAATTACTTGCGTGGTGCGAGCGTTATTTCTGAATAAGCAAAATGGAGCCGCCAGAAGGATTTCCGGCGGCTCTAAATTGTCAGGTCGTATGACTGCTGGAACCAGCAGCCCCTTGCCTGACGGTCTCATTTAAGTGGCTTTTCTGCATCTGCGCAATCCGCTCTCGCAGATCGTAGAGTGCTGTACCGATGGTGTCAAAAGCAGAAGCGGCAACCTCCTCGTTGTTCTTCATGCCCAGTCGGTGAAGTGGTTCGGCGTCACCTTCAAACAACGCCAGCGCACCTTCGGCCAGTAGGCGGATGTCAGCGATGTCATTGCCCACATTCCAGAAGTAGGTATTGAGTGCCTTGATCTGATCGTTCATCACACATACACCAGCTCTGCATAGACGATCTCTTCGGCACAGGCGCGGATGTTATTCATCGCACCCACCCACGCCATCTGATCGCGGCCTTTGAGTTCTTCCGTGATACCCTGGGCGACCTTCATAGCTTGGATGAGGCTTTCCAGTCGTTCGGTAGCCTCCTGATTGAACAGGGCAAGATATTTGAATAGCTCACCGGACAGCACCAGCTGGTTGAAGGTGCTGGGGCGATGTTCCCGTAGGAACTCCCTGCGCCTGCGTCCCCAGAAGCCGATGTCACCAACATCCGGAGGCAAGGAAAGGTTAGGAAAGTAGTAATCACCAACTTTTACATAGGGAATTGTCAGAGTGGATTCGTTTTGATTGTTCATGTTGCAGCTCCTTTCGTAGTTCGTGGAAGGGTTACAGGGGGAATTCTTACTCCTTTCCTCATAACCACTCTCATTCACCACAAACGAGCCGCAGTCATGATGTAATGTGAAGGATAAAACCTTCCTTTACATCATACATACTGCTTTCAGCACTTTGTCGATGCGTTGCGGCGGCGCAGTGAAGGCTGCGCCGCCTTTTTGCCGCCGGTGTTGACAATCCTGCAGCCCCGTGCTACAATATCGCCAATGTGATCGTGAAGGAGGGCTGACCCGGATATGCGCAACTGATTTGCCGTAACCCCCATTTTCAGGGAAAGCAAGCGCCGTTGAAGGACGGTTTGTTTGCTGTGGCGGTCTGTGTGCATGTTCGCGTCGGGGACTCCTTTTGTTGTGCCAAAAACCGAATACGATGACCGTCTCCCGCTATCTTCAGGAGGCAAGAAACCTATATGCAAGTATCTGTCCGTGACCTTTCCTTTACCTACGATGGCTCCTACACGCCCGTGTTTGAGCATGTTTCCTTTACCTTCGATACGTCCTGGCGGCTGGGGCTGATCGGCCGCAACGGCAAGGGCAAGACTACCCTGCTGCGGCTGCTGATGGGGCAGTACAAGCCCCAGGGACACATCAGCATGCCCCTCACGCCGGTGTATTTCCCATACCCCGTGGCGGATGTGAATGCCAATACGCGGGATGTGATGCTTTCCGCTGCACCTGACGCCGAAGAGTGGCAGCTGATCTGCGAATTGAACCAGCTGGATGTGGATGATTCCGTCCTCGACCGGCCCTTCTGCACCCTCTCCAAGGGCGAGCAGACCAAGGTGCTGTTGGCGGCGCTCTTCGCCCGGGAGGACGCCTATCCCATGATCGACGAGCCCACCAACCACCTGGACGCCCACGGCCGCGAGCTGGTGGCCGATTATCTCAGGCGCAAGGACGGCCGCAACTCGGCTTCCGGCTTCCTCCTCGTCAGCCACGACCGCGCCTTCCTCAATCGCTGTATCGACCATGTCCTGTCCTTCAACCGCTCGGATGTGTGGGTGATGCAGGGCAACTACGACACCTGGGAGGCCCGCCTCAACCAGCAGAACGAGTACGAGCAGGGCCGCAACGAGGTCCTACGCCGCGACATCCGCCACCTGGAGGAATCCGCCCGTCGCACCGCTGAGTGGAGCGCCAGGGCCGAAAAGGGCAAGTTCCATGTGCCGCCCAGCGTGTCCGCCGTGGTGGATCGCGGCTTTGTGGGCGCCAAGGCCGCTTCCATGATGAAAAAATCGCAGAATTCTATCCGCCGCAAGGAGCGTGCCATCGAGGAGAAAAAGTCCCTGCTGCACAATGTCGAAAAGGTCGGCGAGCTCAAGCTGACCGTGCTTCAACATCCCAAGGACGTGCTGATCTCCGTGACCGACGGGCGGGTAACATACGACGGCCGCACCGTCTGCGAGGGCGTGAACTTCACCCTCCGCCGCGGTGATCGCATCGCCCTCAGCGGCCCCAACGGCTGCGGCAAGTCCTCCATCCTCAAGGCGCTGTGCGGCCAGGGCGGCAGCCTCACCGGCCAGATCAGCATCGCGCCGAACCTGATCATCTCCTATGTACCCCAGCAGACGGAAGACATGCGCGGCCCGGTGGAGGGCTTCATCCGCGAAAACGGCGTGGATGAGACGCTCTTCAAGGCGATATTGCGCAACATGGACTTCACCCGCGACCTCTTCGACCGCCCCATTGAGCAGATGTCCCAGGGCCAGAAGAAAAAACTGCTGCTCGCGCGCAGCCTGTGCATCCCGGCGCACCTGTACGTCTGGGACGAGCCGCTGAACTACATCGACGTGCTCTCCCGCGTGCAGCTGGAGGGCCTGCTGCTGGAATATGAGCCGACCCTGCTGCTGGTGGAGCACGACGCGGTGTTCCTGGAGCGGGTCTGCACCCAGACGGTCCAGCTGGGAGGTGCAACATGACCAGACTGTATATCGTCGAGGGACTGCCCAGCTCCGGCAAGAGCAGCACCGCCCGTCATATCGCCGACGTTCTGAGTGTCGCTGGGCGTCAAGTCAGCTATGTGGACGAGGGCACCGGACGCCACCCGGCAGACTACGAGTTCCACGCCTTCGTAGACGGCCGGATCATCCCCCTGGCCGACGTTCCGCCGGAGGAGCTGAATGCCCTCCTGCCCAAAAAGATTTATGACGGTCTCTCCTGGGAAACCGAAGCCCCGCTGATGCTGGACAAGTGGCGGCAGTTCGTGCAGGAAGCCGACACAGATACCGTGTACGTGTTCAACTGTGTCTTCCTGCAAAACCCCATGTGCGAAACGATGATGCGCTTTGGCCTGCCTGAGGTGGAATCCGCCGCGCACATCCGGCAAATCGCGGAGATCATCGCGCCCCTGGAGCCGGTGATCGTCTACCTGCACAGCGATGAAGTCGCAGCCTCCGTCCGGCGGGCCTCCGCAGAGCGTCCCGGCTGGCTGGAGGCGGTCATCCCGTACCACACGGAGGGCGGCTATGGGCGCTCCATCGGCGCGGAGGGCTTCGACGGCTACATCGCCTGCCTGGAGGAGCGGCAGCGGCGCGAAGAGCGTATCCTGGCTGCACTGCCGGTGCGCGCCGTCACGCTGGACAATCCGCAACGTGACTGGCAGGCCGCCCATGACGCCCTCGCGCGGATATGTCAAGAACATACATAAGCGTTCCCGGGCTACCCACCATGACGAAACCATGCTACCATACATGACGAAAGGGGGGCGACTTGGCTTGAAATACGAGAATGCAAAGGATATTTTCCCGCCGGAACTGCTGCGGCAAATTCAGCGCTATGTATCCGGCAAGGCCATCTACATCCCCTCTCCGGAGCAAAGACGATGGGGCGAAACCAGCGGCTATCGCCGCTACCTGCGCGACCGCAACCGGGACATCCGGCGGGATTTCGCCGCCGGGCAGACCATCGACCGGCTGGCGGACAGGTACTGCCTGTCGGTGGAGTCCATCCGCCGCATCGTCTACTCGAAAAAGGAGGAATTCGTCATGGACTACGCCTGTACGCTGACCAACGCCATCGAATGCGGAGAGCATGGCCAAATTGAGAACTGGATCCACGCCTACCTGCTCTCCGACGGCCATAACAAGCCCTTTTCCGACGGACTGCGCTTGGTGGAGCGCACTTTCCACGGCCCGGTGAGCTTCCCGCTAAGCCTGCTGAAGCGCAACACCGGCCCCGAACCGGAGATGCGCTGGCAGATCCCTCCCGAATGGTTTGAGATCCACGTCGGCAGGCTGATCGAAGCGGTCAAGGCCGGCGCCGACCTGCCGCCGCTGATCGCCCACTACTGGATCCCCGAGGGAAAAATCGACGGCGAATTCGAGATGAACGACGGCAACCACCGCCTGGAGGCCTTCAAGCGCCTGGGCGTGGAGCGGTACCACGTCATCTTCTGGTGCACCGAACAGCATGAATACGACCAGCTGATGGAGCGTTACGGCCACCTGATGACATAAGGAGAATCACATGACGGTTTACTACATCGGCGGCTCGCCCTGCAGCGGCAAAAGCACGGTTGCGGAGGCGCTGGCCGCCCGGTACGGCCTGACTTACTTCAAAGCGGACGACTTTCTCGACGACCTAATCGCCGGGGGTGCAGCGGCCGGCCTGCCGGTCTGCGAACGCATCCGCCGCATGACGGCAGAGGAAACCTGGATGCGCTTCCCGGAGGTGCAGTGCCGGGAGGAACTCGATTTCTACGCCGAAGTCCACGGCCTGCTGATGCAGCGGCTGAACACGCTGGAAAGTGCAGCCGTCGTCGCGGAGGGCGCGTGCTTCCTGCCGCAGCTGATGCACGATCTGGGCATCCTGTCTCGGCAGTACATTGCTATCACGCCCAGCCGGGATTTCCAGGTCAGCCGCTACCGCGAGCGCCCCTGGGTGCCCCACGTCCTGAGGGACTGCACTGACCCGGACGCCGCCTTCGCCAACTGGATGGCCCGCGACGCCCTCTTTGCCGGGGAAGTCCGGCGGCAGTGCGCCCGGCTGGGATACGCGTCCCTCCTGACGGACGACAGCGTAAGTGAAGCCGACCGGCTGGCCCAGGTCGCCCGCCACTTCGGACTGGAACCATAACAAAAGACCAGAGCGCCATGAAAAGCGTTCTGGTCTTCTTTTTGCTTATTTCAGCATCGTGTCCCGCAGGAACCTCGCAGCCATCTCCGGCCATACCGGGCATTTGCGGCTGCCTTGACTGCGGCTTGTGCCGGTCAGCAAGCCTTGGACACCGAAGGGGGTCAAGGGGGCGATCGGAAAGCCCCCTTGCCGCGCAACGTTACATCGCCTGCTTGAGGAAGCGTGCGGCCATCTCCGGCCACTGGGCGCATTCGGGGATGTTCTGGTCGGGACTCGTGCTGGTCAGCGGGTTGCACAGCGCCAGCCCATGCCCGCCCCGGGGGAAGATGTGCACCTCGGCGGCAACGCCAGCGCGGCGCAGGGCGGAGGCCATCAGCAGCGTGTTCTCCACGGGGACGGCCCCGTCCTCCCAGGTGTGCCAGAGGAAGGTGGGCGGGGTCTGGGCAGTCACCATCGCGTCCAGCGAATGCGCGGCGTGGACGGTCAGTTCCTCCGAGCCGGTCAGGTTGCGGAAGCTGCCCTGGTGGGCAAACTCGCCGCCGGTGATCACGGGGTAGCAAAGCACCATGGCGTTGGGGCGCACCTGCTCACAGGTATAGCCGCATTCGGCCATGAAGGCCGCGTCATGCCAGCGGACGCCCAGATGGCCCGCGGCATGCCCGCCGGCGGAGAAGCCCATGACGGCGATGGCGGCGGGATCGGCTGCGTGCTCCTCCGCATGGGCGCGCACCCAGGCCACTGCGGACGCAACGTCCATCAGGGCGGCAGGATGCCGGTGGGGCGCAATGCGGTACCATACCACATAGGAGTTGAAACCCATGGCGGCAAATGTCAGTGCCACGGGCTCCGCCTCCCGGGGGGACAGGTGCTCATAGCCGCCGCCGGGGCAGATGACCACCGAGGGCCGCAGCGCGCTGGGAGCAGTCGTCAGGGCCGGGATGTATGCGTCCATGGTGCAGTAGGGAAGCTGAATGCACTGGTGCTGCATGGCGTTCTTCCTTCTTTCGTGGAAATGGCTTAGCGGAAGGGGTCTTCCTTCGTGCCGTCGCCGGCGGTGAAGGTATAGTCCTCCAGGGAAAGGGTCAGCATCGGGCGGATGCCGGGGGTCTCGTCGAGGGCGGGGATGGTCAGGCTGCCGGCGCTGCTGACGACGGGGTGGATGCCGTTTTCCAGGCTGTCCCGCAGCCAGTACAGGGCCAGGCCGTTGGCCTGCTGCACGCCCTGCGCCACGGCATAGGGGGTCGCCATGCAGCTCAGGTCGCTCAGGGAGGCCAGGTCAGCCGCCGAGGGGAGGGTGGCGCTGCTTACGGCGGTCTGCTCCGCGTCGGTCAGCAGCAGATCGGTCAGGGTGGCGGTGGGGGAGGCGTCGATGACGGATTCGCAAAGCAGCGTGACCTGTGCGCCCTGCACGCTCAGCACGCGCCACATCAGGGGGCTTTCCAGGCCGCTCTCGCCCATGGGGTATTCGCCCAGCAGAACGTAGGGCTGATTGGAAGCCTTCTCCAGAAGGAGCAGATTCGTGCCGAACCGCTGGGCGAGGGCCGCGGCCTGCTGGGCAGCTGCCGGATCGTCAATGGCCTCGTAGGCGGCGATGAGGCCGGCGGCAGTGTCAATGGTGACTTCGGCTGTGGCCTTGTCCAGCGCAAGGAAGAGCGCCGCACGGCATTGCTCGGCGCGGGCAGGGGCGTCCAGCACCTCGCCCAGGGCAAGGAATGCCTGCATTGCGCCCAGGTGATCGCCGCTCTCGCACAGGGCGTCGGCCTCGGTGTACGCTGCCTTGTTCAGGGCGGTGGTGCAGTTCTTGGCCAGCAGGGCGCTCTGACCGTAGCCGTCCAGAGATTCAAGCAGCTCCCGGGCTTCGGCATAGTCCCCCTGGGACATCAGCGCACGGGCCTGCTGCAGCGTCTTCTCGGGGATGGCGGTGCGCAGCTCGCCGGCGAACTGGTCGCTTTCGCGGAAGGTGCCAAGGCTCTCGTAGATCGCCAGGGCCTCCTCCAGCTTGCCGGCTTCCTCGCATTCCGCCGCTTCAATGAAGCGCAGGTACCTTTCGCTGCTCTTGAAGGGGATGATCTGCTTGAGGTTGGCGCGGGCAAGGGCCCATTCGCCTTCCTGCATGGCTGCAAGGGCCGAAGCGTACAGGGCGTAGTCTGCGGCTTCCTCATATTCACCCAGCTGGGAGAAGAGCTCCGCGGCGCTTTCGTAGTTTTCCGCGCCCAGATACAGCTGGGCCCGCTCGTAGTATTGCTGATTGCTGCGGTGTGTGCAGGCTGTGGCGCTCAGGCCGAGGCAGAGGACAGCCAGCAGGGTCAGGGCTTTCTTCATCGTGCGATTCCTCCCGGAGATTGATGTATGGCCGGAGGATGTCCGGCGGATGTTTCCGGGAGTAGCTTGCACGGATAGGGGCTGGATTATTTGTCCTCTTTTGCCTTACTGCGCCGCAGGACAGCCAGGATGCGGCGATTGCCCGTCCACATCCAGAGCATGGCGCAGTGCGTGCAGTAGACCGCTGCGCCCAGCACGACCCGCAGCCCCAGCAGCATCCAGGGGTCAAGGTCAGCCCAGCAGGTGCCGCGCACGCCCAGGTACATGATGAAGCCGATGACGCTGTAAGTCAGCACATACCGCAGATAGCGGCCGAAGGGCAGCTCCTTGCGCAGGATGATGAACTGCACCACCGGCACTGCCAGCTCTGCTGCCATGGTGGCGATGACCGCGCCGATCGCGCCATAGGGCGGGATGAGGAGCGCATTGAGCACCACGTTTACCGCAGCGCCGGTCAGGACGGATTTGACAAAGATATGATCCCGCTTCTGCGGCAGCACCCACTGGGTACGGATCACGTTGGCAAAGCCGATGGTCAGAAGGGTGAAGGACAGGAGGGCCATCAGCAGGCCGGAAGCGGCAAAGGCCTCGCCGTAGAACAGGATGGCGAACTCCGGCGCAACGCTGGCCAGGCCGAAGCCCAGCGCGCAGACCATGCACATCACCAGCTCCATGGAGGCGTCGATGTGCTTCTTGACCTCGTTCATCATGCCCTTTGCGGTCATGTGGCTGATCTTGGGCAGCATCACCGTGCCGATGGCAGAGATGAAGCCCGCGAGGCACAGGATGATCTTCTCCGCGTTCTCGTACAGGCCGGTCTGATCCATGTCGGCCAGCGCGCCGATCATCACCTTGTCCATCTGCCGGTAAACGCTGACGGCGATGACGGAGATGGACAGCAGCGCACAGGGGCGCAGGTGCCGCAGGGCCTCCTTCCAGGTAACGGATACGAGCTTTACCTTGCCGCGCAGAGAAAGGAAGCAGCTCAGGCATCCCAGGAAGGTCGCCAGCGACCAGGCAAGGCCGTAGATCCACAGATCCTCCGGCCCCTTGACGAAAATGAACACCGCCGCTGCGGCCAGGAGCTTGGCCAGGGTGTTGCGCAGCGCAATGGGCTTGAAGCGATCCAGGCCCATCAGGCACCAGTCCACGTTGACCAGGCAGGCGGCGCTGGCGAGGGTCAGGTGCAGGGCGATCTCCTTTTCCGCCCCGGCGATGAAGGCCACATAGCCGCACCAGAGCAGCAGGGTAAAGCCTGCCACCAGCAGCTGCATCCGCCAGATGGAGGAGAAGGTGCGGTTCAGTTGGTTGGGGTCATCCTTTGCCTGGGCGATGGCCCGGGGGCCGTAGTTTTCCAATCCCAGCATACCCACCAGGCAGAAGGTGTAGCTGATGGCCCAGGCATAGCCGTAGAGGCCCACGCCCTCCGTGCCCACCACGCGGGAAAGATAGGGCGCGGTGACCAGGGGCAGCAGCATGGAGAACAGGCGGTAGGCCATGTTGTAGATCGTGTTTTTGCGGGTACTCATTCAAGCATTTCCCCAATATTGCGTATTTGAGTAGATGTTTCAGCCACAGATAAGGCAGTGGTATCCACCTTGACAGACTGCACCTTACCGTACAGTGGCAGATAGGACAAAGCGCGGTCAAGAACGCTTGCATCGCGTATGCCAACAGCGATATCCCGGCGAATCCGCTCCGTCAACGCTTCTGGCGAGGCGGTCAGGGACACACAGAGAACCTTCACACCCTCCAGCGGCAGCCGGGCCAGGATGTCATCGATGATCTGCTGCTGATGCATCACCCAGCAGAACACAATGTTTTCAAGTTCGCTGCACCGCAGGAAATTTCCCAGCGCGTGCGTGATGTTATCCAGCACCATGGCCTTGGTTTCGTCCGTAACGGTGAAGGGCTGCATCATCCAGCACCAGTCGCCGTCGAGAAATGCGCAGCGCGGGAGGAGGTGCATCAGCTCACGGCTGACAGTGGTTTTACCCACGCCCATCGGGCCGCCAATCATATAGAGCGTTTTCATGAATTCTCCCTTCATAGGGAAAAGGCCGGGGTCTGCGCGGTGGCAAACTCCGACCCGGATAGATGGAATTAGTGCTTCAGCATGGACTCTTCCCAGCTGGGGAAAGCCTCGATGCCCATCAGGTCAACGATGGTGGGGGCGACATTCGCCAGGCCGAAGTGGGTGCCCTCCTTCAGCTCGTGACGGCCGTTGGGATCGTACACGATGAAGGGAACGGGGTTCAGACTGTGGGCCGTGCGGGGGGCCACGCCGCCCTTCTTGTTCTTCTCCAGCATCTGGTCGGCATTGCCGTGGTCGGCGGTCACGCACAGGATCGCGCCAGCCTCGTCAACGGCCTTCTTGATGCGGGCCAGGCACAGGTCAACGGTCTCCACGGCGATCTCGGTGGCCAGGCAGTTGCCGGTGTGGCCGACCATGTCGCCGTTGGGGAAGTTGCAGCGGATGAAGCCGTACTTGCCGCTCTGCAGGGCAGCGATGACCAGGTCGGTCACCTCAGTGGCCTTCATCCAGGGGCACTCGTCGAAGGAGCGCACGTCGGAGGGCACTTCCTCCCAGGTCTCCAGCTCCTCAGAGAACTTTTCGGAGCGGTTGCCGTTCCAGAAATAGGTCACATGGCCGTACTTCTGGGTCTCGGAGCAGGCGTACTCGTTCACGCCGGCCTTGACCAGCAGCTCAGTGAGCGTGTCCTTGATCTCCGGAGGATTGACCAGGAACTTGTTGGGGATGTTCAGGTCGCCATCGTACTGCAGCATACCGGCGTACTTGACTGCCGGCACCACGCCGCGGTCGAACTTGTCGAAGGACGCGTCGCCGTCGAAGGCCATCGAAATTTCCTGGGCGCGGTCGCCGCGGAAGTTGTACAGGATGACGGAGTCGCCGTCGGCCATGGTGCCAACGGGCTCGCCGTCCTTGGCGATGACGAAGGCGGGCAGATCCTGGTCGATCACGCCGGTCTCAGCGCGGTAGGTCTCGATCGCCTCGGTGGCGGAGTTGAACTGGCGGCCCTGGCCGTGCACATGCACATTCCAGCCGGCCTCGACCATCGCCCAGTTGGCCTGGTAGCGGTCCATGGTGACCTTCATGCGGCCGCCGCCGGAGGCGATGCAGCCGTCGAAGTCGCCGTCGTTCAGGGTGGCCAGCACGTCCTCCAGCTGCTGGACGTACTCCAGTGCAGAGGTGGCGGGCACATCGCGGCCATCCAGCAGGATGTGGCAGCGCACACGCTTCACGCCCTCGACCTTCGCCTGCTTGAGCATGGCGATCAGGTGGGAGATGTTGGAGTGCACATTGCCGTCGGACAGCAGGCCGATGAAGTGCAGGGTGCTGTGGTGGTTCTTCACCTGACCGACCAGCTCCTGCCAGGTCTCGGACGCATAGATCTTGCCGGACTCGATGCTTTCGTTGACCAGCTTCGCGCCCTGGGAGTACACCTGACCGCAGCCCAGCGCGTTGTGGCCGACCTCGGAGTTGCCCATGTCGTCATCAGAGGGCAGACCGACGGCGGCGCCGTGGGCCTTGATGACCTGCCAGGGGTGGTTGGCCTTCAGCTCGTCCAGGGTGGGGGTGGTGGCGGACATGACCATATTGCCAAGGGTTTCGGGGGTTTCGCCCACGCCGTCCATGACGACGAGGACAACAGGCTTCTTTTCCATGGGAAGTGCCTCCTCAATATATGTCGATGGGTGTTGCATACTTAACCATCCTATAGAATACGGCATTTTTACAGGATTGTCAAGATGTTGACAGGCGGAAGCGTTGGAGTTCGTGTGCAGAGCTTTCTCAGTAAAACTGCTCCACGATAATGATGCTTTCATCGCTCTCATCGCGGAAATAGTACTGTTTTGCTTCGCCGCCATGGATGGACTTGCTGCCTGTGTAAACGGCGGGCTTGCCATCCTTGCCCAGGGGCCACTCGCCGGACTGAATCCACTGCGGACGGCCCTTGTCCGAGCGGAAGGCCTCTCTGATGGCGGCCTTGATGGCCTTCTTGCGTTCGGCCTTCTTCATGGTGTCAGGAAATTGAGGGATAATTTGCGTGTTGATGTACAACTCGCCCTCGCCACCCATCAGGTATTCCGGGATCACATCCAGAGCAAAACAATACGCCTGGTGATACTTGTCATCGTAAGGAATCGACTGGTCGACCTGATAATGCAGCGCGTAAAGTTCATTGTAGAACTCTGATGCACCCTCCGCCGAACGGACATCATGGGTCACCTGACGGAAACTATAGGTCAGCAACTTCCGCACGGAATCATAGGGGCTGTTGCCATAGGGAACCCCCGGATACGCCGCCGGATTCAGCAGATACGAAACACCGTTGTCCTGCTCGAATTCTGTACCATTGGGCAGCGTCGCGGGATAGCCGCGCAGCTTGGTCAACCCCCGCTCCTTCGCGTCATCCACAATTCCCTGCAAAAAGTCATTGATTTCAAGCTGCTCGTCGTACAGCTTGCGGAAGCTGATGATATCCATCTCGCCCCGCAGGAAAGATGCAATCGTTTCTTGGGCGTTCATGATAAACCTCCTGCTGAAAAGAGGACGGCCTCCACCCGGAAGCCGTCCTCCACTCTCAATTCCGAATTACGAATTCCGCATTCCGAATTCCATTTACAGCGCCGCCAGATCCTTGTACAGCTCCTTGTTGGCCTGGTAGAGCTTCTTGTACAGCTCGTACACCTTGGCGTACTGGGGCACGTTCTCTGCGATGGGCTCCTGCGCGGGGTTGCGCTTGATCATCGCGGCACAGGCAGCGGGGACGCTCTCGTACAGGCCAGCGCCAACGCCGGCGAGGATCGCCACGCCCAGAGCGGGGCCTTCGGTGTTGACGGTGGTCGCTACGGGCACGTTGAACACATCCGCC
Source organism: Clostridia bacterium (assembly GCA_017399225.1). Next base: position 14,138 of record JAFQEB010000075.1, read on the forward strand.
AGCATCTGACGCCACAGGGGGCTCTTGCCGCCGCCGCCGCAGGCCAGCATGGTCTCGGGGGCAACGCCCATCTCGGCCAGCACGCTCAGGCTGTCCATCTGGGAGAAGGTCACGCCCTCCATCACCGCGCGGAGCAGATCACGGCGCTGGTGCATGGCGGAGAGGCCGAAGAACATGCCGCGGCAGTCGGGGTCCAGGTGGGGGGTACGCTCGCCCATCAGGTAGGGCGCGTAGATCAGCTTGTTGGAGCCGATGGGGCTCTGGGCAGCCTGCTTGTTGGTCAGCTCGTAGGGATCAACGCCCATCTGGGCAGCGGTTTCCTTCTCCGCCGCGCAGAAGGTATCGCGGAACCACTTCAGGCTCAAACCGGCAGCCTGGGTCACGCCCATGACGTGCCACGCGCCGGGAACGGCACAGCAGAAGGTGTGCACACGGCCCTTGGGGTCGATGGCCAGCTTGTCGGTGTGGGCAAAGACCACGCCGGAAGTACCGATGGTGACGAAGGCCTTGCCGTCTTCCACCACGCCGGTGCCCACAGCCGCAGCCGCGTTGTCGCCCGCGCCGCCGACCACCAGGGTCTCGGCAGACAGGCCGGTCAGGGCAGCAGCCGCATCGGACACATGGCCGGTCACCTCGCAGGACTCGTAGACCTTCGCCAGCATGGACTTGTCGATGTCCAGGATCTGCAGCAGCTCATCGCTCCAGCAGCGGTTGGGCACGTCCAGCAGCTGCATACCGGAGGCGTCGGACACCTCGGTGGCGTAATCGCCGGTCAGCATGAAGCGGACGTAGTCCTTGGGCAGCAGGATGTGGCGGCACTTGGCGTACACATCGGGCTCGTTGTTGCGCACCCACAGGATCTTCGAAAGGGTGAAGCCGGTCAGGGCGGGGTTGGCGGTGATGGAGATCAGCTTTTCCTTGCCGACCTTCTCGTGGATCTCGTCGCACTCCTTGGCGGTACGCTGGTCGCACCAGATGATGGAGGGACGCAGGACTTCGTTGTTCTCGTCCAGCATGACCAGGCCGTGCATCTGGCCGGAAATGCCCAGGGAGACCACGTCGTCCTTATTCACGCCGGACTTGGCCAGCACGGTCTTGATGGTCTCGACTGCCGCGTTCCACCAGTCCTTGGGGTCCTGCTCGGCCCAGCCGTTGTGGGGCTGGTACATGGGGTACTCCACGGTGGCAGAGGCCATCGCCACGCCTTCCTGGTTGAACAGCACCGTCTTGGTGCCGGAGGTGCCAAGGTCAATACCCAGAACGTATTTCATATAAGGGACAGCTCCTCTCTGTATTTGGTTGAACGGGTGAAAATCCATCTATAATAATACATGGAAATGCTCCGCCCGTCAAGGGTGGAGCAAGGGATGAGGATAAGAGGGCAAAATCGGAGGAGAGTCAGCGGGCCTCCCTGCGTTCGGCGAAGTATAAACCCTGCTGAAGCAGCTCCTTCACGATATCATGGGCGTTTTTTCCGTCCCTGCGGTACTGGAAGCAGTCTCCCGGATGCTGATGGGTGAAATAGTCCCATGCAGTACGCAGCTCCTGCACCTGCGGGAATCGCTGTGCCAGCAGCGGGCGCTCTTTCGCTTTTTCGACAGAATACACACTGATCACATTGTACTTGTCCTTCATGATCTCGCTGGCGCAGCCCTTCACGCCGAATCCGAAGCAGACAAAGCCGTCGTTGATCAGCCAGTCGCCGTATTGATCCAGCACAGCATTGGCCTCCGCCTTGCTGATGCCGTCCCAGTAGTAGACATTCACATGGGGCTGAGTCACTACGCCGTGCTCGTCGGGCTCCTCCTCTGCAAGGTTGCAGGGCTTCTCAATAAACAGGAAGAGCTCCTCCGTCTGCGCAGCGATATAATCCCGTATCAGCGGGTCAATGTTTTCCGCACTGACATTGGCAATGAAGCCGCGTGTGGTTTCCTCAAAGCCTTCGTGGAGCTTCCTTTCGCAATCGGCGCGGCAGCCCTTGATGAAACGGAAACAGCTCTTGTGGAAATGGTCAAAATGGAAGATCATGGGCATCCCTCCTCTCCTCATTATACCATGTCACTCAGTCACCACACAAGCGCGTACAAAGTTTTACAATTCAGCTCGGCATGAAAAATGCAAATTCGTCCCATTTAGCCCTTGACTTGTTCCGCAATTTATGGTAGAATACTTTCCGCTGGTTCCCTCATGGAGAGATGGCCGAGCGGTTTAAGGCGCTGGTCTTGAAAACCAGTGATGTCGAAAGGCACCGGGGGTTCGAATCCCTCTCTCTCCGCCAACTTTGCTTGAGCCGTGAAGCTGGAGAAAACCGAATTTCACCTGCCGCACGCGGTAGTGCTTCAACCGAAGGCACTCAACGTGATCGCGGAAAAACAGGTCGAAGACCTGCAGATGTACCCAAGTGGCTCAAGGGGCTCCCCTGCTAAGGGAGTAGACTGGGATAACCGGTGCGAGAGTTCGAATCTCTCCATCTGCGCCAACGAAAAGCCTTGAAACAGCGATGTTTCAGGGCTTTTTGCTTTGCAGTGTGCAGCCCCAAAAGAAACCGTCCGGACGCAGTGCGTTACCCGCGTCCGGACGGTTTCCTTGTGTTGACATCAGAAGCCGGAATTCAGCAGCTTCTCCAGCCAGCTTTCCGGTTCAGGGGACTCGTCCTCGTACCAGCCGTCGTCCTCATCCCAGTCGGCCCAGTCCTCGTCAGCCCAGTCCTCGTCGGCCCAATCATCGTCAGTCCAGTCCTCGTCGGCCCAGTCCTCGTCAGCCCAGTCTTCGTCCCAGGCCGACCAGTCGTCCGCTTCCCAGCCATAGTACTCGGCCTCGGTTTGGGAAAGGAAGGCCGCCGTTACGGCGTAGGCGTGATCGGTGTGTTCGATGGCCTCGGGGGTATGGTAGAGGGGCAATTCCGCATAGGTCATTTCTTCGTGCTCGCACAGGAACTGGATCATCAGCGGCACCTTGGTATCCAGGACGGCAGATGTTTTCTCATACAGGGAATCGGTGGAGATGCTCATGCTCCACAGGTCGAGGGAGGAAGCGTCACCGGCGGTGCCGCTGCCGGCAGAGATCTCCGTCCAGATGCTGGCGAAAAGATCCGCGCCCAGGCACTCCTCGCTGATCAGGGCAAAACGCCCTGCGGTGCTGCCCTCCTCCAGGGCGATGGAGAATTCGTTCATGACCTCCCAGCTGCCGTTTTGCAGCTCCCACAGGGTCAGGAGAACCGCCTTTGTGCCTTCGGGTGCCTCAAAATCGTAGATGTTGACGCCAAAGTCCAGCCCCACCAGGGACAGCAGGTTCGATTCGTCTTCGCTCAGCTCTGCCGGGGCGACGAAGCCCTCGGCGCAGGCAAAGCTGCAGGTCAGCAGCAGGGCGGCCAGCAGGGAAAGGATGCGCTTGATCATGTGTGTACCTCCGTTCAGGTCGAATGGGGAAAATGTGTGACGGCTCGTCCATCTGCAGAAAGGATATGCAGATGGACGAGCAGGATTCACTGAGGGATGATGATATCACGGCTCGTGTTCTTCCAGATCCTCCGGCCAGCCCAGGGGGGCGATGGCCTGCCGCAGTTGCTCGATGCAGCCGCTGCCGGGCGTGTCTCCCAGGAGGGCGTGGAACCAGATGGACAGCTGCTCGCGCAGGGGCTTGCCCTTCATATGCAGGCGGACGTCCGCCCGGCGAAGCGCCCGGGCCACCTCGGGCTGCGTGAGGATCTCGGTGAGGGCCTGCTTGGCGCTGTCCTCCCGCAGGAGCAGGGAGAACTTGGTGTGCAGCTCCTCGTAATGCTGATTTTCCAGCCGCTGGATCTTCGCCTCGGCACTGTCGGTCATCCGCTTGAAGCGCGTTTCACGCCAGCGGACGGCCTCCTGCGGGGGGACGATGGGCAGGGCCGTATTCTCTGCCCGGGCAAGGCCTGCAAAAACGGCGTCCAGCAGCGTCTTGCGTACCTGCGCCATGTCGGCGGGATTCTTCCAGGGGCGGGGGAGACCATGATGCTCCAGCTCCTGTACGAACTGATCCAGGGGCTGCTTGCGCAGCATGGTGTCCATGGGGGCAAAGCGGGAGACGTCCTCATAATCGTCGTTGTACAAAAGCAGCACGGGGGTGCCCACGGCCAGGCAGGCCATCGCGCAGTGCAGGCGGCGGGTGAAGACCATCTCTGCCCCGGCATAGCGGCGGAGCATTGCCTGGGCGTCTGCCATGCGGGTCTCAAAGTCCTCGCTGGGTTCATCCAGGTGGTGGGTGACCTCTGTCACGTCGCTGCGGAGGCTCTTGATGGCCCGCACGGCGGCGTCGGGCACATCGCAGCAGACGATTCCCTGGCGGGAGGGCTGCTCCTCCATCTGCAGGGCCAGGGTCAGGCAGCCGGTGAGGGTGTGGGCGACGCCCAGCTTCTCCAGGCGCGCAGCGGTGCGGACGTCCCGGCAGGCGACGGGCGCGCAGGCGGAAAGGCACTGTAGCCCTGCGCCGTCCAGCGTGGACAGGGGAAGCCCCCACACGTCCTCCTCGGCGATATGCACGCCGGCCAGCACCGGAACGATATGCCGCTCCGGCGGCCAGTGGGCAGAGGAGCGTAGGAACAGCCCGGGGATCAGCGCGATCACGCGATCCTTGTCTTCGATCTGCGGCAGGTACGCATCCAGGTTGTCCGCATCCAGCAGCATATCGATCCGGGGCAGAAGCCGCATGGCAGCCAGCGTCAGCAGATCAGCGCCGAGGTTATCAGCGCCGGGCCGCCATGCCAGGGCATAGTGGAGCATGTTGCACACCTCCGTCAGTTCCAGTACTTTGCGATGTATTCCTCCAGGCAGAGGTTCTGATCCCGCATGATGAGGGAATGCTCCGTGCCCACGTAGCGGATGTGCCAGGGCTCGTAGGAGATGCCGGTGATCTCCACCTTGTCCTGCGGGTAGCGGAGGATGAAGCCGTATTCCCAGCAGTGGCGGGCGAGCCAGATGTGCTGCTGGGTATTGGAAAACTGCTCGCCGGGGACGGTCACGTCAAAGGCGAGGCCCAGGTGGTGCTCGCTTGCACCGGGGTCGGCGACGGTCTGCCGGGTCTTGGCCCGGGCCTGCGCGCCGGTCATGCCGTCCTGCCGGTAGGCGTAGACCTGATCGTCGAAGAGCTTCTTCTGGTATTCCACGCTGCGGTGTCCCGCGCTGATCTGCCACACGGTCAGCCCGTCTGCATGGGCGGCCCGCAGCATGGTCAGCAAGGCGTCCACCGCCAGGCGCTCGCCGGCGATCTCGCTGCCCTTGATGGTCACGATGCTGCTGTCGCAGTAGCGGCGCATGTTCACCAGCTCCACGGTCTTGTAGCCCTCGGGCAGGTGATGATCGCTGTTGACGAGCATGGGCGCGCCGTTTTCCAGCATTCCGGGGATGCGCACTACCTCCGGTTCCGGGGTGGGCGTGGGGCTGGGCAGCGGCGTGGGGGTCACGATGATGCGGTGGGCCAGGGAAGAGTACAGCACCGCGTTCGTCTCGGCGCCCACCTTGCCGTCCACATCCAGCTCATGCTGCTGCTGGAAGAGCCGCACGGCGGTTCCGGTGGCCGGGCCGAACTGCCCGTCCAGGCTGCCGGTGTAGTAGCCCAGCTCCTGCAGGCGTGTTTGCAGCTGCACTACGGCCTGACCGGTGGAGCCGGTCTTCAGCAGCGGGCCGGGCGTGGGCAGCGCCGGGTCGATGGTCACCTGCATCACATTGCCGTAGGGCGGCACGGGGGTGGGGGTCAGGGATTTTTCATGCTGTACCTGAGCGTTCAGGTTTGAGACGCGCACGCCCATGACGATGGCGGCGATGAGCAGCGCCAGCAGCGCCGCGTAGGAAAGGAGAAGCTTCAAAGACAGGGGCTTGTGTTCAGCCATGTGCTTACCTCATATCAGAAATTGACCACCGGAGCGGCATGGATTGCCATATTATCTCTTATAGTATACGACATTTTGTCGATCCGTGCAAGGGCGGGGGATCGCTTGTTACATATCATCCGGGATATTTCCCGGCGGGGCTGCACATCCTGTCATCAGGCGCGGCGGTTCATATTCAGGCCATCCGACTGTGCCAGAATGAATGTGTGATCAGCCTGTGAAAGGAAATGATGATATGCAGAAACTGCTTGAAGCTGCGCAGGCACAGGCGCAGCAGCTGACGGAGGACCGGCGCTTCCTCCATGCCCATGCGGAAACGGGCTTTGAACTGAATGCGACCTTTGCCTATGTGTGGCAGCGGCTGGAGGAATCGGGCCTTTCACCCCGCCGGTGCGGACGCTGCGGGATCGTTGCGGACGTCGGCGCCGGCGCGCGCACCGTGCTGCTCCGGGCGGACATGGACGCCCTGCCCATCCGGGAGGAGACGGGCCTGCCCTTTGCCTGCGCGCAGGGCAATATGCACGCCTGCGGGCATGACCTGCACACGGCGATGCTCTTGGGTGCGGCGCGGCTGCTCAGGGAGCGGGAGGACGAGCTGCCCGGACGCGTCCGCCTGATGTTCCAGCCGGCGGAGGAGATCCTGGCGGGGGCGGCGGATATGCTGGCAAATGGTCTGCTGGAAGGGATGACGCCGAAGGCGGCCTTCATGCTGCATGTGCTGACGAACCTGGAGCTCCCCGTGGGTACGGCGATCGTCTCCGCGCCGGGGGTCAGCGCGCCGGCCGCAGCCTTCTTCGAGATCGGCGTGCAGGGCAGGGGCTGCCATGGGGCGATGCCCCATACGGGCGTTGATCCCCTGACCACGGCGGCGCATATCGTGCTGGGCCTGCAGCAGATCCAGAGCCGGGAGCTGGCCCTGAGCCAGTCCGCCGCGATGACCATCGGGATGCTGCAGGCAGGGGAGTCCGCCAACGTGATCCCGGATACGGCGCGGATGCAGGGGACGCTGCGGGCCTTTGAGGATGATACGGTGGCCTTCATGCTGCGTCGGGCCGGGGAGATCGCCTGCGGGACGGCTGCGGCCTTCCGGGCAAAGGCGTCTTTTCGGGTGTTCAGCAGCACGCCCACCCTGGTCAATGATGCACACCTGAGCAATGCTGCTTTGCAGACGCTCCGGTCGCTGCTGGGGGATGAGCAGGTGCTGCTGAGCAGTGAAATGTCCGGCAGCGGCGCGCGCTCCACGGGATCGGAGGATTTTGCGGCAGTCAGCCATGCCGTGCCGTCGGTGATGATCGCCCTTGCAGCCGGCAGCCCCGGGGAGGGTCACGACCATCCGGCCCATCATCCCATGACCACCTTTGACGAGTCGGCGCTGCCCGTGGGTGCGGCTGCCTACGCAGCCCTTGCGCTGAATGCTTTAATGGATGGATAATATGATCAATTTTTGCCATTTTCTTGACAGGTAACATGGCGCGTGTTATCATGAAACCGCGCAGATCCGAGACGACCGCTGCGGCGGAATACCAAGGAAGCGCCAGGAGGAAGGCATATGCGTACCACGCTACTGATCATGGCGGCGGGCCTGGGCTCGCGCTTTGGCGGCAACAAGCAGATCGCCCGACTGGGCCCCGGCGGAGAGATCCTGCTGGAATACTCCATCCACGACGCTGTGGCGGCGGGCTTTGACAAGGTGGTCTTTGTCATCAAACGCAGCATGGCCGATACCTTCCGGGAGATGATCGGGGACAAGATCGCCGGGAAGGTGGAGGTGCACTATGCCTACCAGGAGTTTGATTCTCTGCCCGGCGGATTCGTGCCCCCGGCGGAGCGCGTCAAGCCCTATGGCACCGTCCATGCTGTCCTGGCGGCGAAGGACGTGATCCGGGAGCCCTTTGCGGTCATCAATGCCGACGACTATTACGGCAAGGACGCCTTCGTGACCATGGCGGACAGCCTGCGCCGGATGCAGGGGCAGACCAATGTGGCCTCCATGGTGGCGTATTACCTGAAGAACACCGTTTCCGAAAATGGCCATGTGACCCGTGGCGTATGCGAGAAGGACGCTGACGGCTACCTGACGAAGGTGACGGAGACGTATAAGATCAAGCCCTTCCCGGACGGGACCATCCGCGACGTCAACTTCCGCGAGGAGGGGGATGTGCTGGCGCCGGATACGCTGGTATCCATGAATTTCTGGGGCCTGACGCCCTGGTTCTTTGAGGCGGCGGAGCGGGATCTGGCGGCCTTCCTGCAGGATGCGGGCGGCGATCCGCTCAAGAAGGAGTGTGTGCTGCCTACGGAGATCGATTCCCTCATGCGCACCGACGGGCTGAAGGTGGAGGTGCTTTCCACGGCCTCTGCATGGTTCGGCGTGACGTATCAGGAGGATCGGGACCTTGTTGCGGCTCAGCTGGCGCAATTACATGCCGCCGGCCAGTACCCTGAAACCCTGTGATGCATTTTGTTGAAATATTCGTTAAAGTCCTCCGCAGCACTTGAAGCGGAGGACTTTTTTGCGTATAATATATGGTGGCCCGGCTGGGGAAACCTCCGGCTGCGCCGCATACATTCAAAGAAAAGTTAAGGGGGATGCACCAAGATGAATATCCTGCTCACCGGCGGCGCCGGATTCATTGCGACCCATACCTGCGTGGAACTGTGCGCCGCAGGTCATGATGTGGTGATCGTGGACAATTATGTGAACTCCAACCCCGAGGCGATCCGCCGGGTGGAGGAGCTCGTGGGCCATCCTGTGAAGGCCTATGAGGCGGACGTCTGCGACCCTGAAGCGATGGACAGGATCTTTGGAGAAAACCGGATCGACGTGGTGGTGCACTTCGCGGGCCTCAAGGCCGTGGGCGAGAGTGTGCAGATCCCCCTGCGCTATTACCGCAATAACCTGGATTCCACCCTGACCCTGTGCGAAACGATGGCAAAGCACGGCTGCAAGAAGCTGGTGTTCTCCTCCTCCGCCACGGTCTACGGCGTGCCGGACGAGGTGCCGCTGAGGGAGGACATGTTCTGCAAGGGCTGCACCAACCCCTATGGCTGGACGAAGTATATGATCGAGAAGATCCTGCAGGGCGTGGTGACGGCGGACCCGGAGTGGAGCGTGGTGCTGCTGCGCTACTTCAACCCCGTGGGTGCCCATATCAGCGGGAAGATTGGCGAGGATCCCAAGGGTATTCCCAACAACCTCATGCCCTACATCTCTCAGGTGGCCATCGGCCGCCGCGAGAAGCTGGGCGTGTTCGGCAATGACTATCCCACCCACGACGGCACCGGCGTCCGTGACTACATCCATGTGGTGGATCTGGCCCGTGGCCATGTGGCTGCCATCGACTATGTGATGGCCCATCAGGGAACCGAGGTATTCAATCTGGGTACCGGTACCGGTTACAGTGTGCTGGATATGGTCCACGCCTTCGAGGAGGCCAACGGCGTAGCCGTTCCCTATGAGATCCAGGCCCGTCGTCCCGGCGATCTGGCCACCTGCTATGCCAACCCTGTCAAGAGTGCCGAAGAGCTTCACTGGCAGGCCACCCATACGCTGGTGGATATGTGCCGCGACAGCTTCCGCTGGCAGAGCCAGAACCCCATGGGCTACGGCGAATAAGCCAATAAATAGCCCCAAAGACAAAGAAAACGCGCCGACCGTAATGGT
>JAFQEB010000076.1 GCA_017399225.1 Clostridia bacterium
CAGAACACGCCGTAGATCCAGCCGTCCTCGTGCTGGGTCAGGCGCATGTCGTAGACGTTGGTCTCCTCCGCGCAGGTGTCGGGCAGCATGATGGGGTAATCGCGGAAGCGGAAGCCCTCGGTGGGCTTGTCGGACTCGGCGACAGCGAAGAAGGACTTGCGATCCTGGCCCTCCACGCGCACCACCATGCAGTACTTGCCGTTCAGCTTGATCGCGCCGGAATTCATGGTCGCGTTCACCGGCAGGCGCTGCATCATGTAGGGGTTGGTTTCGGGATTGGCGTCATACATCCAGAAGGGCGGAATGTGCTGACGGGTCAGCACGGGGTTTTCATAGCGGGTGAACAGGCCGTTGTAGAAGCGCTCATTGACCGGATTGGGGCGGGAAATGACACGCTCGTAGGCCTCCATCAGGGAGGCGAAGGAACGGGGCTGCATGGTGAGGGGCACCTCCTTATGAATGGTAAAAGAACGAGTGAATAGTGAATAGTGAAGCCGCGCGCCTTCGGCTCGCTGGTGAATAGTGAATAGTGATATGGTCGGGCCACAAACTTCAACTATTCACTATTCATTATTCACTATTCACTATTCACTCTTGGTCGGATCAAGTCAGCATTGCCGAAGCAGCCAACTCAATCACAGTGCATCATCTCAATCAATAATCCACGTCCGGGATGTCGTCGCCCCACTGCAGGTCGCTGTGCTCCTTGATGTAGGTCACGATCTCGTCCACGGTGGTGAAGGCCAGGCCCACGTTGGTGTCGGCAGCGCCGTAGTAGATGGCGATGCGGCCGGTGTCCTCATCCTGCAGGGTAGCGCAGGGGAAGACGACGTTGGGCACGAAGCCGGTGGTCTCGTAGTCCTCTTCGGGGGTCAGCAGGTGGTTCTCGCAGCGGTACAGCACCTTGCTGGGCTCGTTGATATCCAGGATCGCGCCGCCCATGGAGTACACAAAGCCGTTGCAGGTGGTGGCCACGCCGTGGTAGAACAGCAGCCAGCCCTCGCTGGTCTCGATGGGAGCCGCGCCGGAGCCGATCTTGACGGACTCCCACCACTTGGAGCCGCGGCCCATCACATGACGGTGATGTCCCCAGTACTCCATGTCGGGAGACTCGGAGATGAAGATGTCGCCGAAGGGGGTGTGACCGGAGTCAGAGGGACGGGACATCATCTTGAACATGCCGTTCACCTTGCGGGGGAAGAGCACGGCGTTGCGGTTGAAGGGGATGAAGGGGTTCTCGATGCGGGTGAAGGTCTCGAAGTCCTTGGTCTTGGCCATGCCGATGGACGCGCCGAAGAAGTCGGTGCACCAGATGATGTAGTAGGTGTCATCCACCTTCACCAGGCGGGGGTCATAGGCATAGTGGGGCATCTTGGGGTTGCCCTTCTCGTCCACGAAGGGAACCTTCTGGCGGTCGACGTCCCAGTGGATGCCGTCCTTGGAGCGGCCCAGGTACACATAGGGGATGCCGTTGACCTGCTCGCCGCGCAGCACCGCGATGAAGCCATCCTTCCACGGCACCACGGCGGAGTTGAAGATACGGGCGATTTCGGGGGTGGGGTTGCGGCCCATGACGGGGTTCTCGGTGTAGCGCCACACGGGAGCGGCGGTCTTCAGGTCGGCGGGCTTCTCCTGCCAGGGGATGTTCGGGAGGGAACCGGCATTGATCATCTTCACAGCCATGGTTGATTACCTCTTTCCTTCATTATATGTCCTTTGGGAATTGGATGCGTATATCATGACGCGGCAGAACCGCGGCGTCATCAGTTGATCGGGCAGACAGAATCGCGGTAGATGCACTCGCCGCCCACAACGATGCGGGATACGGGCTTGGTATCGCCCGCACAGCGCTCCTCCACCAGCTTGACCGCCATCTGGCACATCGCTGCCGTGTTGACGCGGAAGGTGGTCAGCGGCATGGAACCGGGCACGTTGTTGAAGTCGTCATAGCCGACGATGGATACGTCCTCCGGCACGCGCACGCCCCGCCTGCGCAGCACGTCGATCAGGGTGCGGGCGCCCACGTCGCAGTTGCAGACGAAGGCGGTGGGCAGCTTCTCCGGCAGCACCGGCTCCAGCATCACGTTGTTTTCGTCGCGATCCTTCACCACGCATTCGGCACGGATGGGCGCCTCCCGCATGGTCATCGCCGAAACAAAGCCCAGGTAACGCTCCATGATGGAGCTGGTCGCCTTCGGGTTGCCGAAGTAGCCGACGTCCCGGTGTCCCTTTTCCAGCAGGTGGTAGGTCAGCATCGCCGCACCATAGGCGCTGTCGCCAATGATGGCGTCCATCTTCAGCCCGCCGTAGTAGAAGTCCAGCGCCACCACGGGCAGCGGCTGATTCACCAGCATCTGCGTGTACTTCTCCGTCGGCTGGCCCAGCAGGATCAGCGCATCCACGCGGTTGCTGCGCACGATGTTGGGCAGGGTCATGGAGTTCTGCATCCCCTCGGAGATCAGCTCCAGCATACCGAAGTGCCCCGCGTCCGTCAGCATCTGCATCAGCTGCTTGTAGAACATGGCGTAGAACGTATCGTTGGAGAAGAACTGATCCGGCACCAGAATGCCCACGTCCAGCCCTTTGGCCGTACGGGGCTGCTGGGCGTTGGGGTTCACATACCCCAGCTCCGCCGCCAGCTGGATGATCTTCTGGCGCATCTCCTCGCTCACGCCGGATTTCCCGGCCAGCGCCTTGGATACCGTCACCGCGCTCACACCCAGCCGCTTACCCAGGTCTCGCATGGTCACACCCATATCTGCTGCGCCTCCTTTCGGTCACTCTCTTGTAACTCTCATGCCTTTTCGATCAGCCGCAGGCACATGCGGCCGTTATGGTAGGGGCACTTCCATTCCTCGACGATCGGCTTTTTCGTGGGGGTACCGTCCTCCTCGGTGGACCAGTACCACTCGCTGCCGCTGCGGGGATCGACGATCACGTCCTGAATGTAGCGCCACTGCTGCGCCACGCGATCCATCCAGGCGGCGTCGCCGGTCAGGTCGTAGGCGTTGGCAAAGCCCAGCACGGTCTCCGCCTGCACCCACCAGATGCGGGTGTGCTCCACCTCGCCCTCGACGACCTCGTTTTCCATTCCGTGGTCGGTAAAGGCGCGCTCGTGAGTAGCCTCCGCCAGGGTCAGGCACATGTCACGGTAGGGGGCGCGCTCGCTTTCCGGGATGAGGGCCTCGACCGCGTCCCACATCAACCAGCTGGCCTCGATGTCGTGGCCGTAGCTCTGCATGTCCAGCAGGCTCCGGTAGTCCTTGTCGTAGAAGACCTCCAGGCGGCGGGCAGGCTCGTTGTACATCACCTTCAGGAAACGCTGCAGGCAGCGTTCGCCGGCCTCGCGCACCTCTTCGTCCGGGATGGCGCGGTAGAACTCCGCATAGGCCTCCAGCACATGGAGGAGGGTGTTCATCGTGCGCTGGGCAACCTCGCCGCGCTCCATGAGCTTGGGGTTATCGGAGAGCTTCTCGTTGCCCACGGGAATGTAATCCGGCTCAAAGGCCTCGCCGTAGCCGCCCTCGTCGGAGCAGTGGATCTCGATCACATTGAACAGGCGGAAGGCACGGTCGCGGGCGATGGCATAGAGGGGATCGTTCTCCCCTGCGGCGCGCATGTACGCCGCGAGGCCATAGATCGCAAAGGCCTGGCAGTAGGTGTGCTTGGTCCTGTCCAGGGGCTCGCCCTCGGCGGTCACGGACCAGTACACGCCACCGCGCTGCTTGTCCTCAAAGCGCTCCATGAACTGCAGGGCATGCCGGGCATAGGTCAGGTAGCCCTCGTCCCCCAGCACGCGGGCGGCAGTCGCAAAGGTCCACAGCACACGACTGTTGAGGATGCAGCCCTTGTGGCTGTCCTTGAGCACGTTCAGATCCTTATCCACATAGCCGTACCATCCGCCGCGCTCCCAGTCGGTCAGATTCTGCCAGAAGGGCAGGATCTTCTGCGTCAGGTGCGCCTTCATCTCATTCGTCAGCATCGTTCATTTCCTCTCCGGCGATCGTTGTTAGCTTCTTGTTAACCTCTTTCTCCTCCCGGCGAAGGGTTGGATTCCGGGCAAAAGAGGGCGTATCGTTAACTTAACAGTTAGGCTTGCTACCATTATACTCCGTCAACGCGCCGGTTGTCAAGGCTTTTTGCGCATCTTTTTCGACTTTTCCGGTCACTTTTTTACCGCGAAGGCCATTTCTGTGTAAATTCTTGTTAACCTTTTGTTAGCTTGTCGACGCGCACTGCGCACGGAGTTGTAAAATCTGCCGGGCGCTCTTGTCCGCCCGCTGCGGGGGTGGTATAATGAACCATACCGCATTGCGGAAACCGATCAGGAGGAACATTGTGATGAAAAAACTGATTTCACTGCTGGCAGCCGTTCTGCTGAGCCTTGCACTGTGCGCCGGTGCAACCGCCGAGACCGTGGATTATACCGGTGTGTGGACGCTGGACAGCGTTGTCTATGACGGCACGGAAATGGCAGCCGCTGAACTTCAGGCGAGCATGATCCTGAATGCAGACGGCACCTGTGAGCTGTCCGCCCTGGGGCTGACGCAGCAGGGCACCTGGGTCGTTACCGAAAACGGCCTGGCCACCACCGATGCGGACGGCGTCGTCGAGGCCTACGAGCTGATCGACGGCCAGCTGGTCTTTACGCAGGATGAGAACAGCTGGATGATCTTCTCCCGTGCAGACGGCACGGCCATCAATTACGCCGGCTTTTGGCTGCTGACCAAGATCTCCGCCGCCGGCCAGGAGGTCGACCCCAGCGCCTTCGGCCTGGAGATGTACATGGTTCTGAATGAGGACGGCACCGGCGTGGTGGGCACCAACGCGCAGGAGGAAAGCTGCACCTGGACAGCCGTCGCCGAGGGCCTCTCCATGACCGATTCCAAGGGCGACACGGATATCGTGACCTATGCAAACGGCGCGCTGACCATCTCCGATCAGGGCATGACGCTGCATTTCACCCCCTATGTGCAGGAAGCCTACCCCATGCCGCTCTCCGGCCTGACCCTGGCAGATTTCAGCGGCCTGTGGACGCTGTCCTACATCGAGGGCCCCGAGGACTTCATTGATCCGGCAGAAGGTGGGCTGAGCATGACCATCTCCCTCTCCGGCGAGGAGGGCCGCGTGGAGATGATCGTACCGGGGGACTCCATCGCCTATGAGATGTTCTGCGAGACCGAGGAGATCGAGGGGGACGGCACGGTGCTGTACGGCACCTTCCTGGATTCCGAGACCGGGGAGCTGACGGACGCGGGCATGGTCTTCCAGCTCTACGACGACGGTATGCTGGTCTACTATGAGTACAACGAAGAGGAGGACAACACCTACCTCTACTGCTTTGACAAGGTCGTCACGGAATAACCGCATATGAAGAGGCCCGGAGCTGAAATGAAATACAGCTCCGGGCCTCATACCATCTACAAACCCCGAGAGGTGTCGGAGGGCTCACAAGCCCTTCGACTGTAATCGTATCCGGGGGAGTCTTCGACTCGTCTCCCTGCCGCCGGGGCGGGGCGTTCTTGGCTTTGCCACGAACATACCTTACACGGAGGAGCGGCCGGGAGGGCCTTTCAGGCCCGACCAGCGACGGAGTGCAATCCTCGAAAAAGTGCCTTCAGTACTTTTTCGACACCCTTTACTCCGCCAGATAATGCTGCAGGTAGCTCAGGGGCATCCCCTTCTGATAAAACACATCCAGCATCCGGCAGGCGATCTCCCGGGTGACCGTGTCATCGTAGGCGCCGTAGCCGTGATCCGCCCGGAACTGCCGCACCGCCGAGGTAGTCTGGCTGCCCCAGCGTCCATCCACCGCCAGCTTGCCGTAGCCGCAGGAGCGCAGGCACTGCTGCACCCACATGATGCTCTTTTCGTTGCCGCAGTCCGCCGTGATGCCGCCCCAGGGGATCTCCGGCAGATAGGCATAGTATGCCGGAACGGCATAGCCCGGCTGCGAAGTGCTGCCGCCGTACACGCCCGGGCCCAGAAGGGTCGCGCCGCCGTCGGCATCCTGCCAGTCCTCGCTGTCAAAGAGGCTGCCTCCGCCGTAGCGCCAGCCACAGCTGAGGGTATCCAGATCGACCCACACGCGCCAGGGCTTTTCCTCCTGCCAGCTCCAGCATTCGATCTGCCCGTAGCCGTTCTCCACCGCAAGCAGCGTGGCGGATGTGCCGGCATGGATCGTTTCATTCCACAGCAGATAACCGATGCCGGGGCCCGCAAAGGCGTCCGCATCGTAGAGGAGATAGCAGTCCTCGATCGGCTGCTCCACCGGCACAGCGGCAAGATCCACCTCCAGCCGCTGCCGGCCCGTATAGGCGCGGATCAGGTCGCCGCGGTATTCAAACTCGACCTGCACCCACCACAGCCCGTTGACGTCGTCCCAGGCGCGGCTGACAGCATTCACATACTCCCCCGCCCGCAGGAAGGTGCCAGGCTCGGTATATGCGGTGCCGGGGCCGCTGCGGGTCGCAATGCGCTGGTTGAGCCTTGCCCAGCTCTCCGCCGAGGCCACAGCAGGCAGCAGCAGGCACAAGGCCAGCAGGATGCACACAGATCGCTTCATCAGGAACCCTCCTCACGCGCCCCGCTGTCCGGGGCCTTCATCCATAATAACGATGGCAGGGCAGGAAATTCTTCCCGGAAGGCGCAAAAAAATCCGGAAGTATGCAAAACAGCACACTTCCGGACAAAGTGCTAAAACTTCGGGAGGTGTCGGAGGTCCCGCAGGCCCTCTGACTGCAATCGTATCGCAGGGCTCTGCCGCGCGGGCGGGCGTTTTTCGCTTTGCGAAAAACTTTCCTTACGCGAGAGAGCGGCCGGGAGGTTCACTTGTGAACCGACCAGCGAACGAGTGCAAAACCTCGTGAAAATGCCAAAGGCATTTTCGCGACGCCGTCAGGCGAAGAACAGCTTGTTCAGCGTCATGGGATCGACGTACTCGCCGTCCTTGTACACGCGCATGTTGCCGCTGGCGATCTCGTCGATCAGCATCACATTGCCTTCCTCGTCGTAGCCGAACTCGAACTTGATATCGTACATGTCCAGGCCCTTTTCCTTCAGGTCGTCCGCGACGATCTTGGTGATGGCCTGAGTCATTGCCTTCAGGTCGTCATACTGCTTGGCGGTCATCACGCCCAGGTCGACCAGGCCGTCCTTGGTGACCAGCGGATCGCCCTTCTCGTCGTTCTTGAAGGTGGTCTCGACATAGGCAGGCAGATCCTGGCCCAGGGTGCAGTAATCGGAATAGCGGCGGTAGAAGGAGCCCACGGCCTTGTAGCGGCAGATCACTTCCAGGCCCTTGCCGAAGACCTTCGCAGCCTTGACTTCCATGGTGGTGTCATCCAGGTTCGCGCTCACATAGTGGGTGCGGATGCCGGCGGCGTTGATCTTCTCAAAGAAGTAGATGGACATGCGCAGGTTGACGTCACCCACGCCCTCGATGGTCAGGCCCACGCTGTTCTCGCCGGGATCGAACACGCCGTCCTTGCCAGTGCAGTCATCCTTGAACTTCAGCAGGCAGTTGCCGTTCTCCAGCGCATAGACGTTCTTGGTCTTGCCGGTGTAAAGAAGCTTCAGATTCTCCATGGATGATCTCTCCGTTTCTGTATATCAAGTATAGGGTGCTTTGGTACGTTCACCAGTATAACGCCGAAAAGCCGCGTTTGCAAGCATTTTTTCTTTATTTTCCGAATCATTTTAACAACTTTGCAAAGAACATTCGTACAGCGGAAAATTTTCCACCAGATTATGCAAAGCGGTCTGCCCGCCCGCCGCAGCGACGGACGCCCCTGTCCGTTCATGCAGAAGGCAGCGCTCTTTTCGCCGCAAACAAAACAAAGAATGTCCAGCCCACGATGCCCTCCGGGCATTGACAGGCATGGGCATCCATGGGATAATATTGTATACATTTCCCGACAGGAGATACTGCCATGAACAAGCTGCTTCGCCGGATGGCCGGCATTCTGTTCCTCTTCCTGCTGGTCTGCTGCACTCCCGCCCTGGCCGACCGGGGCGAGCTGACCTTCAGCCTCGCCAGCGGCTTCTATGAGGCGCCCATGCCCCTGGAGATCACCTGCGACGTGGAGGGGGCCAGGATCTACTACACCACCGACGGCTCCGTCCCCGATGAGACCGACGCCCTCTACGATGAGGTCATCACCCTCATGTGGACGACGGAGAAGGAAGACCCGCTGAGCAAGATCACGGGCATCACCCTGGGCGAGACCTGGGTGCCGCAGAAGGATTTCCCCTCCGCGCATATCATCCGTGCGGTGGCCATCATGCCGGAGGGCACCCGCAGCCCCGTTGTCAGCGGCACCTACTTCATCGGCTACGACCGGGAGGAGCTCTACGGCGATACCGCCCTGATGCTGCTGGCCATCGATCCCAGCCATCTCTTTGATTACGAAACCGGCATCTACGTCACCGGCAAGCACTACGATGAATGGATCAAGGAGCAGACCGGCCCCTTTGAATCCTGGCAGGGCCAGGGCAACTACACCCAGCGCGGCAGCGAGTGGGAGCGCCCTGTGACCGTCACCTACCTGCCTGCCGAGGGCCAGGGCTTCACGCAGGATATGGGCGTGCGCATCAAGGGCGGCGCCTCCCGCGGCAACAACCAGAAGTCCCTGCGCCTCATCGCCCGGGCCGACTACGGCGAGAAAAACGTCAAGTATGAGCTTTTCCCGGATAACCTCAGGGAATCAGACGGCCAGGTGGTGGAAAAGTACAAGTCCTTCACCCTGCGCAATGGCGGCAACGACTGCGACTTCGGCAAGATTCGCGACCCCTACATCCAGCGTCTGGCGGAGGGTATGCGCTTTGAGACCGCCGCAAACATGCCCGTCATCGCCTTCATCAACGGCGAATACTGGGGCCTGTACTCCCTGCACGAGGAGTACACGGACAACTACATCGATTACCACTACGGCATCAGCAACGACAATGTGATCACCGTCAAGGTGGGCGAGGTAGACGACGGCAACGACGAGGACATCGAGCTGTTCGACGAGATGCTCGACTACATCGCCTACAATGACATGTCCGACCCGGCGAAGTACGCCAAGGCCTGCGAAATGCTGGATATGGGCTCCTTTGCGGATTACTGCGCGCTGCACTTCTACATCGGCAACGAGGACGGCCCCTTCCAGAACAACAACTGGCAGATGTGGCGCGTGCGCGAGCCCGGTGCCGATGACAGCCCCTATGCCGACGGCAAATGGCGCATGATGCTCTACGACACGGACTTCTCCTCCGGCATCTACGACAACGGCGGCGGCAGCGGCGAGGACAACATCCTGCCCGTCATCACCGGCACGGAATACCAGTGGCGGCACCCTGCGCTGCTGCTCAACTCCCTGATCCAGAACGAGGACTTCCTGGGCGAGCTGGTGAACGCCATGTGCGACATCCGCAACCTGTATTTCCACAAGGATCGCGCCGGCGCGCTGCTGGATGAGATGACCGACTGGTACCTCCCCTACCAGCCGGACAACCTGCTCCGCTTCGGCCCCCAGTGGGTCACCTGGAATGCCTCCCGCCATTTTTCCGATCACCTGAACAACATCCGCAACTACTTCACCAAGCGCTACGACCGCTTCCTGGATGTTGCCAAGAAGCCCTTTGAGCTGAGCAACCCGGCCACCATCACCATCAAGCTCGAGGGCGAGGGCGTGGTATACATCAACGGACGCGACGAGACGCCCATCGAGAAGAACACCACGGTCAAGTACTTCCCCGAATATGGGATCACGGTGACCGCCGTTCCCGCCCCGGGCAAACGCTTCGCGGGCTGGAAGACCTCCAGCAAGTACGGCGTGGTGGAAGATGCACAGGCTGCCACGACGACCTTCACCTTCTCCCGCACGGTGAAGCTGACGGCTGTGTTTGAATAACTGCACACGAAAAGCGCCCCGGCCAGTACGGTCGGGGCGCAGTTTATTCAGCACAATCTATACAGCGGAGCGGCGAGGGCAATCGTTTAATTCTCATATACGACCCCATTATTCGCTCTGGCAAACTCCACCGGATCAATATCAAACTTCCTGAAGAAGTAGCCCAGGTCTTCAGCCGTGGCAGCACCGCCGTCATAAGCCATGATCTCTTCGTAGCAGAAGTGGCCGCGTTCCTTATCGCACAAGATCAGGCCAACCTTTGCCCGGTCTGTGTACCAGGTAGGACTGCCATTATGGCCCTTGTCCAACCAAATCAGGTTATCAACCGTCCACATATCATAGCGGCTGTCATACGGGAACGCCTCAGGCTCTCCCTTTTTTGCCAGCTGCTGATAGTAGGCGTCAAACTGCTCCTCATCATCGATATAAAACTCAAGGACTGCTTCACAGGCATATGAGTCGGGCTTTTGCGCCCTGTAGTAGTATGTAACATCCGAGAAATCGTCAACAGACGACGGGAAGAAAGAGGTGATGAACTCAGCAGGCGTTTCATTATCATAGTTGCCGGTAAAAACGCCATATTGCTCTATGCTGGTTGTAACATACGGCGTCGAGCCCAGCAGCAAATTCAGCAGGGAACCAGCGCATAGAGCCTGCCAATATATACAGAGTACCGCAGCGGCTGCAATCACGCCTCCTTTAAGGAGCTTCTTCATTTTGCAATTCACCACCTTTGTCTTACCCTTTACATCCTCACACTGCCCACGTAAACGTACCCTTCCTTCTCCGGCCTCTCCTCCGGGCGGAAGAAGGTAAAGCTGTCCGGGCAGGACACATACAGGTGGGCCAGCATGATGCCCATATCGATGGGGTTCATGCGGCCATGGGTGCGCTTCTTCAGCAGCTTGAGCTCCTCGCGGAAAAGGTGGAGCACATTACCGTCATGGGTAAAGTACCAGGGCTGGCTGTTGGTGGCCGAAGGCGCAAGGCGGGCTGCCTCCAGCCGCACGTCCGGTTGATCGGCGATCTCCTCCATCGTGCGGCGCTTGAAGTCGTCCACGCCTGTGCGGAGGGGCGCATCATCCGGGAGTCCGAAGGCCATCATCACCGCCAGCTTCATGCCCTCCGGCGGGGGAAGCTGCTTTTCGTCCGGCCAGCCCAGGCCCACCCAGCAAGCCCCCAGTCCCAGCGACTGCAGGTACAGATCCAGCTGCTGGTACATGTAGCCCACGTTGATCAGCGCGTCGTCGCCCTCCGCGGCGTAGAAGGCCAGGAACTGCGGATTGCGCCACTTCTGCAGGAAGGAAGCCTGGCTGGTCTCAATGATGCGGGCCGCGGTGGGCGCGCCGGGAATAAGCGGCGTAAGCCCATCCATGAAGGCGCGGATGTCCGCCATCGTCGCTTTATCCACCGGCTCCGGCAGATAGCTGCGCACGGAGCGCCGCTGAGGGATCATCGCTTTGAGCTGTTCCATCATGTCCTATTTCTCTCTTTCTGTCACTCAAACATTGTCCGTGACCAGTTCGAAGCGGTATTGCTGCGGGCAGTCCGGGTACTTTTCCCGATCCACCTCCTCCAGGAACATGGCCAGCGGGCGGATCCACAGCTTGCCTTCACCATAGAGCTGGCGGTACACCACATACTCCTCTAACGTTTCGGAATGCTTTGCCACGTCCACCACGAGGTAGCAGCGGCCCTTGAAGTGGCGGTAGACGCCGTTGATTTTCACTTCGCGCATGTCTTTCTCCTCCGCAAACCGGCATTCACTGGCTATATCATAACACAGTTGTCAGGCAGCCGCAATAAAAGGCGCGAATTGTTACATCCGCGCCGTGTGTATTCGTTTACTTCTCCACGCGGATCATGCTCTCCACGGTGCAGATCGCAGGATCGAAGGAAGCCAGGGCGGCCTGCATGGCCTTCTCCGGCGCGGCGTGGGTGATGAAGATCAACGGCACGCGGCCGTCCTCGACGCTGCCCTTCTGCATCATGGTCGCAATGGAGACATTCTCCCGGGCAAACCAGCCAGCCACCTTGGCCAGCACGCCGGGCTGATCCGCCGCCGTGATGCGGACGAAATAGCTGCTGTTCCAGTTGTCCTCGAAGGTGAGGGTGGCATCCGCATCCGCCTTGTTGGCGAAGGTAGGATGCACATGCACATCGGCAATAGCGGCGTGGATGATATCGCCCACAACAGCCGAGGCGGTGGGCATATCGCCTGCGCCGCGGCCCTGGAGCATCATCTCCTGGCAGGCATGGCCGTGCAGGTAGACCGCATTGAAGCTGCCGTTGACCTGAGCCAGGGGGTGATCCTTGGGCAGGAAGGTGGGATGGACACGCACCTCGATGGTGTCTCCCTCGCGCTTGGCCAGGGCCAGGAGCTTGAGGACATAGCCCATCTCCTTGCCGCAGGCGATGTCCATGGCCGTCAGGTGGGTGATGCCCTCCACATACACCTTGCGGAAGGGCACGCGGGCATGGAAGGCCAGGCTGGACATGATGGACAGCTTGTACGCCGCATCATAGCCCTCGACGTCGGAAGCGGGGTTGGGCTCCGCCAGGCCCAGGCGCTTGGCGTCCTCCAGCACATCCTGATAGCTCTCGCCCTTTTCATACATGCGGGAAAGGATGTAGTTGGTGGTGCCGTTGATGATGCCCATCAGGCTCTTGATGCGGTTGGCCTGCAGGGAATGGTTGAGGGTATCGATGATGGGGATTGCACCGCAGACGCTGGCCTCGTAGTACAGGCCCACATTGCGCTCCTGCGCGGCGGCCTGCAGGCGGTGCCAGTTGAGGGCCACGGCGACCTTGTTGGCCGTCACGACGGTCTTGCCGGAGCGCAGCGCACGGATCATATACTCCGTCGCAGGCTGCTCGCCGCCCATGAATTCGACCACGATGCTGATCTCCGGGTCGTTGATGATCTCATCCACGTCGGTGGTCAGCAGCTCCTGCGGCACAGCGCAGGTACGGGCCTTGTTCAGGTTGCGCACCAGCACCTTCTTCACGCGGATGCTGAGGTTATCGCGGTGGGCCAGCTCCTTCTGGAAGCCCTCCAGCAGATTCCACACGCCGCCGCCGACATTGCCGCAGCCCAGAAAACCGATCACTACATTCTTCATGGTTCTAACCTCCTGATGGGGGTGTTTCATTCAGGGCAGCAGAGCTGCCCTCCTTATAAAGGCTCCCTCCCCGAGGGAGCTGGCAGTCCGCTTGCGGACTGACTGAGGGAGTTCATTCAAGGGCAGCGGAGCTGCCTTCCTTATAAAGGCTCCCTGCCGAGGAAACTGGCAGACTTTCAAAAAGTTGTTGTAACTCGCCGTCGGCAGACTGTAAATCGAAAATCGGCGACATGCGCGGCGATTTTCGCGCTTTTCCGTCAGGAAAAGCTTCCTTACACGAGCGAACGACCGGGAGGGCTGCTTGCAGCCTGACCAGTGAGCGAGTGCAAACCCTCGAAAAAGTGCTTTCAGCACTTTTTCGACACGCCGGCTGAGGGCGTTACGCCTTGTTCCGCTCGTAGATGAGCCTCAAGCCCTTGAGGGTCAGCAGGCCGTCCAGCTTGTCGATGCACTTGGCTTCCTCGGCGATGAACACCGCCATGCCGCCGGTCGCCACGACGGTCGCCTCCTTGCCCAGCTCCTTCTTCATCTGCTTGACAAGGTTGGAGACCATGCCCACATAGCCGTAATACATGCCGGACTGCAGGTTGGTCAGCGTCGTGCGGCCGATGACATGCTCGGGCTTGGCCAGGGCAAAGCGCGGGAGCTTGGCCGTGCCGGAGACGAGGGCTTCCGAAGCCAGCTTGATGCCGGGGAAGATCGCGCCGCCGAGGAACGCGCCGTTTTCATCCACCACGCCGAAGGTGGTAGCAGTGCCGAAGTCGATGAAGATGACCGGCTTGTCCCCGCCGTACTCATCATAGGCGGCCACGGCGTTGGCGATGCGGTCGCTGCCCAATTCCCGCGGGTTTTCGTAGCGGATGTTGATGCCCGTCTTCACGCCGGGGGCAATGAAGGTAGGGGTGATGCCAAAGTAGTTCTGGCACATATGCTCGATGGTGAAGTTGATCGTAGGGACGACGGAGGACATGACGATGCCCTCCACCGACTTGGGATCAACGCCCTCGTGCCGGAACAGGTTCATAATGGTGATGCCGTATTCGTCGGAGGTGTTGGTGATGTTGGTGGATAGCCGCCAGTACTTCACCATTTCCTTGCCGTCGAAGAGGGCGGTTTTGATGTTGGTGTTGCCGATGTCAAGGGTGAGAATCATATATTTCCTCCGAACAGGGAGTGAAGGGCCTTACTTCTTCATTCTCCACAGCGCCGTCAGGATCGGCGGGGTGATCACGGCTGCGGCGATAGCCTCCAGGGGGCCCGCACCGCCGGCCACAGCAGCGATGGTCGTCAGCACCTTGGTGTTGTCAATGCCGCACAGCACATAGAACAGCAGCATCAGACCCAGGTACAGCACCGTGTTGGTCAGGGAGCCACAGGCCGCCGCCACCGCAGAGGCGACATGCTTCTGCTTTTTGCTCAGCAGGCGGTACACGCCGGCGATCACCAGCGGGATGCACAGGCGGGGCAGGATGGTCATGACGGCCATCAGTGCCGGAGAGGCGCCCATCAGCGTCGATACCAGCGCAGATGGCTTGGTCAGCGCCGATACCAGCGAGGTCGCAGCAAAGGCGGCGCCCAGGATCAGGCCGTACTTCCATCCCATATAGATCGTGCCCACAGCCACCGGGATCACCAGCAGCGTCACGTTGCAGAAGCCCAGGGGGATCAGGCCCAGGGGCGTCTGGCCCATGAGGAAGATCAGGCCGGCAAAGAGCGCCAGGAGCACGAGATTCCGAAGATTCTTGTTGGTGTTCATTTTTTCTACCTCCGCTCGGGTTCCACGACGGATACCCTACGTTGTCTGGGAAGAGTCTGCCCGTTGAAACGGGTCGAAGACCCCTCCGCTCGGGTTCCATGATGGATACCCTACGTTGTCTGGGAAGAGTCTGCCCGTTGAAACGGGTCGAAGACCCCTCCGCTCGGGTTCCGTGATGGATACCCTACGTTATCAAAATGGGATGAAATCCCGGTCTTCCGCTCCGGCCGAGGCTGTCCGGGGCAGATGCTCCCGGCAGGCCGGATTGGATACATTCCATTATACTTGAATTCAGCGGGATTGTAAAGCAAAAGACAGGAACAGAACAACAAGCCGCCTTTCCCCATACTCTCCCGTCCGGCTTTTCCGCCTTTTTGATTGACAGACTTTGCCAACCGTTGTATAGTAAAGCTACAAGGAGGTTGAGCCTATGAAAAAGCTGATCGTTTCCATCCTGGCGCTGGCGCTTTGCCTGCTGATGACCACCGCCGCCCTGGCGGACCGCATGTATGTGCTGCCGGACAGCAGCATCCGCAAGCTGAGCCGCGAGGAGGTCGAGATGTGGGACTACGAGTCCCTCGGCTACGCGTTCAATGAGATCTTCGCCCGGCACGGCTACAACTTCATCCCCGGGCAGCACTACGACTATTACTTCAGCGCGATGCCCTGGTACACCCCCAACGAGGATCCCCGGAACGAGGTGGCGGTGTACCCCTATGTTTCCAACATCGAGTGGTACAACTATGACCTGATCAAGGAAGTGCGGGCCTACAAGAAGAACAACGACTGGGGCCTGAGCATCTGGGACAACTTCTCCTTCGGGTTCGAGGCGCTCCAGGGCTTTGAGTACGTCGAGCTCCGCTCCGGGCAGGTGTTCCCTGTGTACAGCGCCCCCAGCACCGCTGCATGGCGGGGCGCCAACGGCAAGTCGGAGGTGAGCACCAACGGCGCGATCTACGCTGCGGGCGTGGAGAGCGGCTGGCTGCTGATGATGTATGAGACCAACAACGGCTCCGTCCGCGTCGGCTATGTGGACGTGAACAGGATCAAGGGCAGCCTGCCCGTGAACACCCTGCTGGATTTCTCCTACGACCCGGCCACCGTCACGGAGAAGTGCAACCTCACGGACGATCCCGCCCGCACCGGCAGCGCCATCTGCACGCTGAAGCCCGGGACGACCGTCACCTACCTGACCCGCTTCTACAACCATACCGCCTGGGATTATGTGGAGACCACCGCCAACGGCAAGGTAGCCCGCGGCTTCATCCCCTCCGGCTGCCTGGACATCGATATGGGCGCCGATCCCCTGGAAACGCTGGATTACGCCCCGGCAAACTAAGCACGAGGTGTGGCGGAAAGTGCTTTGGCAGTAAGCGTATGGAATGAAAACGGTAAACTTGAATTTGTGATGCCAAAAGGCTCTCCCTCCGGGAGAGCTGTCAGCGTCAGCTGACTGAGAGGGCTTTGCCGCAGGATACGCCAGCAGCAGAGCGGCGCGTCTGCGGACGCGCGGAACCCTCTCACCCGCTTGCGCGGGAGCTCCCCCAAAGGGGGAGCCTTTTGGTATGGTAAACCTCTGCTTTATGGAGACTTGTCTGATACTTTGCAAGTTGTCCTTTGAGTCGCTCGCGCATTCTCCCTCAGTCTCCGCGCAGAGGCATCGCCTCTCGCGCGGAGCCAGCTCCCTCCCGGAGGGAGCTCTTTCCGACTTCTTTGCCACAATACGTAACAGCCAGCAAAGGAACGGGTGAGCAGTAGATAACCTGAGCTCCCTCCGGGAGGGAGCTGGCAGTCGGCGCAGCCGAATGACTGAGGGAGAATGCGCGAGCCGCTGTACAGACTACTTCCAAGAGATCCTTATTCTACAACCCCCAATTTATCAGCCTGGCCAACACGCTTCTCCCTCATTAGGTAAGGTCGTACTCACGCGCCCTGAACCAGACCATTGCATTTGTACCCCTGCAAACCGGAAAGCCTCCCGGCCCTTTGCGGCCGGGAGGCTTTCTTATGCTCGTGCAGGCACTTACGCCTTGCTGTTGCGGAAAACGATGAACTTCTGGTACAGGAACTCAGTGACGAAGTTGATCAGCATGTTCGTAAGCTCGATCAGCCACTTGTGCCAGCCGAACTGGTGCTGCAGCAGATCGCCCCACCAGGCAGAGGCCGGGATGAACACCACATAGTACAGCGCCACCAGCAGCATCTGACGCGCCAGGGGCACGTCGGAGCGGAAGGTGTACTTACGGTTGAAGGTGAAGTTCCAGATGACGGACAGGATGATGGAGGGCACATGGCTCGTCCAGTAGTTCGTCCAGCCGAGAATGTCGTTGAAAATGAAGAAGGATACGGCCTGCACGATGCCCGCGCTCATGCTGAACACGGTGAACTTGACCGCCTGCACCTTCGGATTCTCAGACGCGGTAGTGAAGAAGGCAATGATCTTCTTGAAGAGGTTTTTCATGGGTTCATCCATCCTTTCGTATTACGCGCAGGGCGTATATCAGACTGTATCGGCAGGGCGTCCGGCTTACAGGCCGCTGTCCCTGTCCTGCGGCTGCGCAGCGGGTGTGATGATCGTATCCGCCCGGGCAACGACCATCTCAGAGGGGCGGGCGGTCTTTGCCATCTGCCCATCCAGCGTATTGCGGTATAGTACAAGGCGCTGCAGCAGGTAGCTCACCGCCAGCCATACCAGGAAGCCCAGGAACGTATTCAGGTAGCCGGCAACGGAAATGAACTGGCCGACCGTGATCCCGCCAGGCGCCATTCTTTCGCTGAGGACCGCGTTGATCACCGCACCGTAGACTGCACTGTTCAGCAGGTCAAAGATCACATAGACCACCAGCACCACCGGCAGCGCGATGTACCACTTGAGCGGGGAGCCGAACACAAAGCGCTTGCACAGCAGCGTGATGACCGACACGACCAGCAGATCCTCCACGAAGTAGAACACGCGCATGAAGCTCGTCACCCGCGCAAGGGTGTCCACCCCATGCTGGCCCGCAACGGAATTGACGATCGTGCCCAGCAGGAACCCCAGCAGCCACGAAACGAAGCTGATCCCCACCGAGATCAGCAGGAACATCAGCACGCGCCAGCCTTCACTACGTTTGGTTTGCGTCATAGAAAGCCCTCTCTTTCGTGTCAAGCTTGCTCTGCGCAGGGCTCCTCCGCAGCAGGGCGGTCAAAGAGCCAGCGTTTCATGATAAAGAAGATGGGAATGGGCTGCAGCCACAGCAGAACACGGGCCAGACGGTCGCTGGGGGCCATGAACGCCTCATAGGCTGCAAAGGGATCTTCAAAGGGATCGGCGCTCCGGTCATCGCCAGGAAGCAGGATGTTCACATCCTCCATGCTCTGGACGTCCTTGACGTCAATGATGGTCACGCCCTCTTGCTCCAGCCCGGCAAAGAAGCCCTGCAGTTCCTCCGGCATCTCCCCATAGGAGAACGCCGTGACCTGCGGCGGGCCCGCATTGTCGATGGCCTCGTTCAGCATCGCGTCCTGGATCTGCATGGAGGCTGCGCTGCCATAGCTTTGCAGACCGATCATCACCGCCAGCGCTGCCGCCAGTGGGAGCGCCGCACGCCAGCGCCCGCCGCGAGCATGATAAATCAGCGCACAGAAGGCCGCCATGACGGCGATATTCAGCGCCCAGTTCACCGCCGTATAGACCAGCAGATCCTCCGTGAGCAGGGGCAGCTTTGCCCAGGCCATCCACATGGACAGCCCATAGACCGCCAGGTTCAGCGCCAGATTTCCCAGCGTCATGGGCAAGATGCTCCAGCGCCGGGGCGTATGGCCGCCAAAGGGGATCACCCGCTGCAGCCCGATGCGCCACGCGCAGAGCTCCATCACGATCAGCGAGGATATGACCATCAGCACATGCACCGAGGCGCTCTCGCCAAAGGTCTGCATGGCCCACATACTGACCGAGGAGCCGTACACCAGAGCGGAGGTCGCATCCACAGCCCATATATACAGCGCCTCAAAGAGCAAAAACGCCAGGAACTGTACGGGCAGAGGCCACTTCCCATCCTTGTTGCACGGCAGCAGGCCGCCCAATGTCATCCAGATATTCATCCGTATCCCTCCCGATGGCAGCGCCATCCCATTTTTCATGAGGATAGCACAGCACACCACAGCCTGCAAGGGCTACCGGCTCAACTGTCGGGTTTCGCGTCCCAAATGTCAGGCCTTATGCCTCCGCAGAGGGCTCGTCCTCCCCCGGCTCCACCACCAGCTGGGGCACGGGATCCTCCTCCACAGGGGCCGTCTCGGGGATCACCGTGTCCAGCACGGGCACCTCCGGCAGCTCCCGGCGGCTGACGGGCGCGGCAGGCACCACGGTCTCAGCCACCGGCGCGGCGGGCGCAGCAGCGGGGGCCTCCGGGGCCTCGGCGGGCTGCTCGCCCCGGATGGCCATCGCCAGGGCGTTGGTATCCATCGTCTTGGCATAGAGCAGGTAACGCTCGGCAACGAAGACGATGCCCAGCCAGAGCGCGGTCCCCAGCACGCCGCCGACGAAGTTCTCCACGCCGACGATGCCGTTCATAAGGTTCTCCGTCTCCCGCCAGGACATGTCAAAGACGTCATAGAAGAGCGCATGGAGCAGGTTGTTCAGCAGCCCGTAGACCACCAGGGAGACGATGGCGCACAGGAGGTTGAAGGCCAGCCGCACCAGCAGCATCAGCAGCGCCTTATACCAGGGGGCGTTGGAGCGGAAGGAGACATAGCGATCCGCCAGCGCGAAGGCCGCAAAGCCCAGCCAGGTGAGGAGGAAGGTGCTGGCGCTGTTCAGGAACCCGAAGAGCCCCCAGCCGGTGAGGGACTGCAGCCCGCCCAGCACCAGGCCCTTCAGGCCCAGCAGCAGCTGCAGCAGGATAAATCCGCCCAGATTGACCGCAAAGAAGCAGATCGCCCGGCTGTTCTTCTTCCGGCACAGTTTGACCAGTTCCATGTTGACTTTTTCCATTTTCGTTGCATCTCCTGTCTTAGGGTATATATTGTATATTGCTCACACCAGCCTGAGAGCAGGCATGGCGTTGAGGGTCAGCGGCGCGGTTTCGCCCTTCATGAGCCGGAAATAGGCGGCGGAGGCGATCATCGCGGCATTGTCGGTACACAGGTTCAATTTCGGCATGTACAGGGGGATGCCGGCCTTATCGGCAGCCTCCTGCATCATGCGGCGCAGCAGGCGGTTGGCGGATACGCCGCCGGCCATGGCCAGGGCAGGGGCGTTCGTTTCCTTCGCGGCGAGGATGGCCTTCTCCACCAGCACGGAAACCACCGCATGGCGGAAGGACGCAGCCATGTCCGCCTTCGGGAGGGGCTCGCCCTTCATTTCCAGCTTGTTGGCCGCATTGAGGAAGGCCGTCTTCATGCCGGAGAAGGAGTAATCGTAGCGGCCCGGGGTGTGGGGCACGGGCAGCTGCATGAAGTGCGGGTTGCCCTCCTCCGCCAGCGCGTCGATGCGGGGGCCGCCGGGATAGGGCAGCGTCAGCACGCGGGCCGCCTTGTCGAAGGCCTCGCCGGCCGCGTCGTCGGTGGTCTGGCCCAGGAGGGTGTAGTCGCCGTAGTCGTTGACGCGCACGATGTGGCTGTGGCCGCCGCTGACCACCAGGCACACGAAGGGCGGCTGCAATTCCGGGTTGGAGATGTAATTCGCGCTGACGTGGCCCTCGATGTGGTTGACGTGGATGAGGGGCTTATCGGCGGCATAGCTGAGGCCCTTCATGCAGCTCACGCCGGTGAGCAGCGCGCCCACCAGGCCGGGGCCATGGGTGACAGCCAGGGCGTCCACGTCCTGAAGGGACATGCCCGCCTCGCGCAGGGCCTCGTCGATGACCCGGTCGCAGGCCTCCACATGGGCGCGGCTGGCGATCTCCGGCACCACGCCGCCGTAGAGCGCGTGCAGGTCGATCTGGCTGAACACCACGTTCGAGACGATGGTGCGGCCGTTTTCCACGATGGACGCGGCGGTCTCGTCGCAGGAGGTCTCCAAGGCCAGGATGCGGACGCGCTCCTTGCTGCGCAGGGTTTCCGCCTGCCGGAGCGCGGATTCTATGTATGTCATCGGGAAATCACTCCCCTTCATTTGCTTGCAGTTTCTTGATGAGGTAGGTAACAAAAACCAGCAGCCCGACCATCCCCAGCAGCCACAATCCGCCGATGATGGCGGCGTAGCTGATGAAGAATTCGATGGGCATCAGGCGGATGAGCAAATCGGTGCGCGGATCGAGCAGCCATAGGTCATTGGTGAAGGCGACCTTGTGGAACAGCACGAACAGGCTGTCAAAGTCGATGCAAGCGGCGATGATGATGAGGGTCACTGCCGCCAGGATGGCGATGAGCGTGCGGCGGAAGGTGCGCATATGCGGAAGACTCCTCCAGGGAGCGTGGGCGTCGAACTGGAGCAAGCACCCGAAAGAGAGAATCAGGAGCATCCAGCAGACCCATGTGCTATGAAAGAATAGACTGTGTACGTCAGCCATATGGGTTTGCTCTTTGGCATTGAAAGCAACATATTCCACGCCATCCACAACATATGTGTGCTGGAAGTTTCGCCCTGTTTGCAGATAGCGTGTGATCATCTTTACCACGGGTGCGTATTCTGCTGCGGGTAAGCCCGTGGTCTCTGGCGGTGCATAGTGTGTCATCAGTTGGTACATCAGATAGGGCGACTTTGCGCAGAGGTGTGTGATTGCTGCCAGAAGAAAAACACACAGGCAGATTGTGGAGAAGATGACTAAAGCACGGCTCCTCATTGGGCGGCCCTCCAAAATCCAAAAGGCTCTCCCTCCGGGAGAGCTGTCCCGGAGGGACTGAAATGGATCATACGCAGATAACCATATAGCCCGCGCCATGAGGGCGCGGAAGTCAGCCCCGGGCAGAGTACGGCTCCGGTACTGGGTCGCGGTGCACCCTCCGTGCACCGTGACTCCCCGGCAACGCATCGCCGCGCGGCAGCGCCACCGCCCGCCGGGGCAGCCCGGCTTATTGCATCTTGAGGTAGGCAGTGACAAACCCCTTGATATTGCCGTTCATGACGTCGTCGATGTTGCCGGATTCAAAGGAGGTGCGGTGATCCTTGACCATGGTGTAGGGCTGGAAGACGTAGGAGCGGATCTGGCTGCCCCATTCGATCTTCTTCATCTCGCCCTTGATCTCGGCCATTTCCTCCTCGCGGGCACGGATGCGCAGTTCCAGCAGCTTGGACTTCAGCATGGCGATACAGGTCGCGCGATTTTGAACCTGGTCGCGCTCGGTCTGGCAGGCCACGACGATGCCCGTGGGGTAGTGGGTCATACGCACGGCGGAGGAGGTCTTGTTGACGTTCTGGCCGCCCGCGCCGGAGGAGTGGTAGGTGTCCACACGGACTTCGTTCATGTTGATCTCGATCTCCTGGTCGATGTCATCCAGCATGGGGGCCACGTCCAGGGAGGAGAAGGAGGTGTGGCGGCGGGCCTGGGAGTCAAAGGGAGAGATACGCACCAGACGATGCACGCCCTTTTCGCCGCGGAGGTACCCGTAGGCATGGTCGCCGCTGACCTCGAAGGTCACGGACTTCACGCCGGCTTCGTCGCCGTCCAGGTAATCGAGGACCTTCACCTGGAAGCCCATCTGCTCGCAGTAGCGGGTGTACATGCGGTACAGCATCCCCGTCCAGTCCTGGGCCTCGGTGCCGCCGGCGCCCGCGTGCAGGGACAGGATGGCGTTGGAATCGTCATACTGGCCGCGCATGAGGGTCTCCAGCTCGAGGGCGGCGGTCTTTTCCTTCAGGTCGGCCAGCATCTCGCCGGCTTCGTCGACCATGGATTCGTCCTGCTCCTCCTCGGCCATCTCCATCGCCACCTCGATGTCATCGGCGGTGGACAGCAGGCCCTCGTAGTGCTCGATCTTGTTGCGGATGTTGCCGGTCTTCTGGTTGATCTTGTTGGCGCGGTCGGCGTCGTTCCAGAATTCGGGCTGGTTCATTTCCTCGGTGAGTTCCTCCAGCTGCTCCTTCAGGGACTCGATGTGGAGGGCTTCGCCGGCTTCCTTCAGGGTCTTGCGCAGGGCGGCCAGATCCTGGGTGTACTGCTGCAGGTCAAGCATTGACATGGCTGATTTACCTCTATTTCTATGTCGATTGATATCTTGTGTGATGTGCGGGGGGGCGGGTCGCGCGTTCTCCCTCAGTCTTCGCTCATGGCTTTTCAAGCCACTCGCGAATCCAGCTCCCTCCCGGAGGGAGCCTTTTGGTTGTCTACCTTGTCGCGGTTCGAAGCAAGTGGCGGCGGAACGGGCGAGCAGCGGTCAGCCCCATAGGCTCCCTCCGGGAGGGAGCTGTCGCCTAAGGTCGGGCTTGCCCGACGAGCGTTGTCAACGCTTGCGTTGATGACGCGAAGCCTACGGCAGGGCTCGTCCCTGACGCAGGCCGGTAAAGGCGGGTGAGGGAGAACGCGGGACAAACTTGCTATGCCTATTGGCATATGAGTATGCTCCCCGTTTACTCCTCCGCAGGCTGATTCTTCCCGCAGCACTGCTTGTACTTCTTGCCGGAGCCGCAGGGGCAGGGATCGTTGCGGCCAATCTTCTCGCTGGCCTTCACGCGCCGGGGCTGCTGAGCGCCGCCCGCGCGGGCTGCCTGAGCCGCCTTGCCCTCCTGGGTGGCGCGCACGGTCTGGATGCGCTCGGGGGTCTTCTGGATCTTCACCTGGCAGATGCGGCGCACCGTATCCTCCCGGATCAGGTGATTCAGCTCGTCAAACATGTAGCCCGCTTCGATCTGATACTCGGTGACGGGGTTCTTGCCGGAATAGGCACGGAAGCCGATGCCGTCCCGCAGCTGATCCATCGCGTCGATGTGATCCATCCAGCGCACGTCCACGGCCCGCAGCAGCATCACGCGCTCGAATTCGCGCATGTCCACGCCGATCTCCGCCAGCATGGTCTCGCGCTCCTCATAGGCCTGGGCAGCGTCCTGCTTCAGGGCGTCGGCAAAGGCTGCGCGGTCATTGGCCTTGCCTGCCGCCGTCAGCTCTGCAATCTTGCCGGGCCGTACGCACAGGTTCTCCAGGCTCTTGGTCAGCTGGTCGATATCCCAGTCCGTGCCGTCCTCGGCGGCGCACCAGCGGTCCATCTCCGCGTCGATCAGCTTCGCCGTCATGCCGACGATGTTGTCCCGGACGTTCTCGCCCATCAGCACCCGGCGGCGCTGGCCGTAGATCACCTCGCGCTGGCGGTTCATGACGTTGTCGTACTCCAGCACGTGCTTACGGGTCTCAAAGTTGCGCATCTCAATGCGCTTCTGGGCGGATTCGATCTGCTTGGTGAGCAGGCCGGCCGTGAGAGGCTCGTCGTCCTTCAGGCCCAGGCGCTCCACCATGCCGCTGATGCGTTCAGAGCCGAACA
Source organism: Clostridia bacterium (assembly GCA_017399225.1). Next base: position 24,171 of record JAFQEB010000076.1, read on the forward strand.
GGCGCATCAGGTCGTCCTCCAGGGAGATGAAGAACTGGGTCGAGCCCGGATCGCCCTGACGGCCCGCGCGGCCGCGCAGCTGGTTATCGATGCGGCGGCTTTCATGCCGCTCGGTACCGATGATGTGGAGGCCGCCGGTGAGCAGCACCCGCTCATGCTCCGCGTCGGTGCCCTTCTTGAACTCGGCATGGAGGGCGCGGTACTTTTCGCGGGCTGCCAGCACCTCATCGGACACGTCCTCGGCATGGCCGATGGCCGCCTCGATCAGCTCCTCGTCATAGCCCTCCTGGCGCATGGCGCGGCGGGCCAGGAATTCCGGGTTGCCGCCCAGCAGGATATCCGTGCCGCGGCCTGCCATGTTGGTGGCGATGGTCACCGCGCCCCAGTGACCGGCCTGAGCCACGATCTCCGCCTCGCGGGCATGGTTCTTGGCGTTCAGCACGTCGTGGGGCACGCCCACGCGGCGCAGCATGGCGGAGAGCATCTCGCTGGTTTCCACCGTCACGGTGCCCACCAGCACGGGCTGGCCCTTTGCGTGGGCCTCAACAATGGCCCCGACCACGGCGTTGAACTTGGCCTTCTTGTTCTTGTACACCACATCGTCCAGATCCTTGCGGATATTGGGCTTGTTGGTGGGGATCTCCACAACGTCTAGGGAATAGATGCCCCGGAACTCGTCCTCCTCGGTCTTGGCGGTACCCGTCATACCGGAGAGCTTTTCGTACATGCGGAAGTAGTTCTGGAAGGTGATAGTCGCCAGGGTGCGGCTTTCCCGCTCCACCTTCACATGCTCCTTGGCCTCGATGGCCTGGTGCAGGCCCTCGGAGTAGCGGCGGCCGATCATCAGGCGGCCGGTGAACTCGTCCACGATGACGACCTGACCATTCTGCACCACATAGTCCACGTCGCGCTTCATGATGAAGTTGGCGCGCAGGGCGCTCTGGACGTGGTGGTTCAGCTCGGCGTTCTCCGCGTCGTTGATGTTGTCGATGCCAAAGGCCTTTTCCACCCGCTGGGCGCCCTCGTCGGTCAGGACGATGGCCTTCTTCTTCTCCTCGATGGTGAAGTGCTCGTCGCGCTTCAGGCCCTTGACCACCGCATCCGCCTTTTCGTACAGGTCGGTGGACTTTTCGCCCGCGCCGGAGATGATCAGGGGGGTACGGGCCTCGTCGATGAGGATGGAGTCCACCTCGTCAACGATGGCGAAATGATGGCCCCGCTGCACCAGCTCCGCCTGGCGGATGACCATGTTGTCGCGCAGGTAGTCGAAGCCCAGCTCATTGTTGGTGGCGTAGGTGATATCGCAGGCGTAGGCTGCACGGCGCTGGGCAGCATCCAGATCATGGACGATCAGGCCCACCGACAGCCCCAGAAAGCGGTAGAGCTTGCCCATCCAGGCGCTCTGATAGCCCGCCAGATAATCGTTGACGGTAACCACATGCACGCCCTTGCCGGACAGCGCGTTGAGGTAGGCCGGGAGCGTCGCCACCAGGGTCTTGCCCTCGCCGGTCTTCATTTCCGCAATACGGCCCTGGTGCAGCACCATGCCGCCAATCAGCTGCACGCGGAAGTGCCGCATACCCAGCACGCGCTTGGAGGCCTCCCGCACGGTGGCAAAGGCCTCGGGCAGGATGTCATCCTCCGTTTCGCCGTTCTTCAGCCTGGCGCGGAATTCCTCCGTTTTGGCCTGCAGCTGCGCATCCGTCAGCTTTTCATATTCTGCTTCCATCGCCTCGATGGCGTCGATGGTCTTGTTCAGCTTTTTGATCTCAGCCTCGGAACCGCCGCCGAGGAGCTTTTTGACCCAGTCAAACATCCGTCCTGTTGCTCCTTTCAGAGATAAGCTTATCTGCATCCTGCCAGCAGAAATCATATCATCTGTAAATACAGTAAACCAATTTATTATATCACATTGCGCCCTGCCATGCAAGCAAAAGTGCGAGAGGCTCCCACCGGCATCGCGCAAGGGCGATGCCACCTCCCTCGGGGAGGGAGCCTTTGGGCTGCGCAGACGCTTTCACCCCCGTAGGGGCGACCATTGGTCGCCCGCCGCGCTGCAAGTTCAGACCGCCGCACGGGGGCGCGTCTGCTGACTCGCGGGCCCTCTCACCCGCTTCGCGGGAGCTCTCCCGGAGGGAGAGCCTTTTGGCTGCGGGGGGCACGTTCATCCCCGTTGGTGCCCATCTGCAAACGTCCCCACCAATATTGCCTTCCCCTCTGGGGAAGGTGGCCGAGCGCAGCGAGGTCGGATGAGGTCCTCGTGGTGACCAGTCACTCCCCCGCCACCCGATCCAGGATAAAGCACCCCTGGGCGTCGCAGGACAGGTAGGAATAGCTGCCGTAGAAGGCCTCTCCGGGGGCGCACCAGGCATTGTAGCCCTCCAGCACGCTGCCCGGATCGGCGGAGACAGCAGCATACAGCGCCGCATCCGTGACGCGCAGGTTCACCGGCTCGCCGTAGACAACCAGGTTGCGCAGAGCGCGGTAGACGTCCTCCGTTTCATCCGCATAGCGGTCGCAGCGCAGGTGCCAGTTGGCCTGCTCGCCGCAGGGAGGCACGTTCAGCGCCGCATCCGGCTGGTGATCCGCCGCCAGCTGCCGGGTGGAAAGACCAAAGTACCAGCGGGTATTGAGGCCCGCACGCTCCTGGTCATCCCAGGTCGCATCGATGAAGGTATAGCCGCCCAGATACGCGATATTCCACGCATGGCTGACCTGCTGGCCCGTGGCGCTCTCGGTGCCGCTGCCGCTGACCAGCCCGCAGGGGATGCCCGCCATGCGGTAGAGCAGCGTCAACGCCTGGGTATAGCCCTCGCAGGTGGCCTGCCCCTGCAAAAGCGCCGCCGCGGCGGTGTGGCGCAGCTCCGTGTCTCCGCCGTAGGTGACGCGGGCCACCAGGGCGTCGTGCAAGCCCACTGCCGTACGATCCGCCTGGATCAGCTGCTGCGCCGCCTCGTACAGCTGCTGACGCACCCTCACGGCCTCCCCGGCGTCCATGCGATACTGGGGATTGACAGCGATCGCGGTCTCCGGCGCATTCTGCCAGTAGGTCACGGTATAACTGCGGTGCAGGTGGAACAGCTCCGGGTAGTCCATCATCAGGGACTGCATCGCGGGGCCCACGTCATCGTAACGGGTACCCTCCGGCAGCTCGATCTTCCTTTCCCCGTCCAGGATAGGTGCATACAGGTGCGCGACCAGCCGCTGCTGAGTCTCCGTCAGCGGCACCACGGACAGCACCGTCTCCGCCGGATAGACCAGCGGCAGCTCCGCACGGGCCCCCAGGGGCAGCATCAGCAGGAGCAGCACAAGCAGCATTCGTCTAATCATCCAATTTCCTCCGCTACGGCGTCGTCCATTCACATCATTATTCACTATTCATTATTCATTATTCACTATTCACTCCTGGTCGGAAGCAGCTCGGCCGGAAGGATACGACAGCCTGCTGTTCCCTTACTTCCTCCCAGCCCGCGCGGCGTCCACCGTCGGAGTGAATAGTGAATAGTGAAGCCGCTTCGCTGGTGAATAGTGAATAGTAGAAAAAACGGGGAAGCAGCGCGTCATTTGCAGGCTGCTCCCCCGGCAGGTGATGGGATCTTTATGCCCGGCTATCAGTAGGCAGGGCGGGCGCTGCTGGAGTACAGCACGCGCAGGGTATCCTGACCCGCGGTGCCGTCCACCGTCAGGTTGTTGCGGCGCTGGAAGTTCTTCACGGCATCCACCGTCGCATCGTCATAATAGCCGGTGGGCTCGTAGAGGTAGCCCAGCTGGCACAGGCTGTCCTGCATCTCCACGACGGAGTTGCCGCGGTCGCCCTTGCGCAGCGTCTCGTACTGGGTGACGCTGGCCGCCGCCGCGATGGCCTTGGAGGAGTAGAGCACCTGCTGGGTCTTGTTGCCCGCGATGCCGTCCACCGGGGTCACGCTGTTGCGGATCTGGAAGGCCCGCACCGCATCCTGCGTGGTATCGCCGTACACGCCGTCCACCCGGCCGTCATAGTAGCCCAGCTCGTAGAGGGTGTACTGCAGGTTGCGCACCTCGCTGCTGCTGTCGCCGGGGCGCAGGGTGGGATAGCTGTTGGCGTCCACGGCGTCGCTGCCGTAGAGGGCCGTCTGGGTCGCGGGGCCCGCCGCGCCGTCCACGCGCAGACCGTTGCGCTGCTGGAAGGCCGTGACCGCCGCCACCGTGCCGCTGCCGTAGTTGCCGTCGATGCTGCCGGAGTAGTAGCCCCGGTTCTTCAGCGCCCGTTGCAGCTTGGCGACCGCGTCGCCGCTGTCGCCCTCACGGAGGGTCACATAGCCGTTGACAGACACGCCCGCGCCGCTGCTGCTGCCGCTGTTGACGAGGGTATCGGCGTCCTTGGCGTTATCGGAGTACAGGGCATTGAGGGTGGTGGTGCCGGCCTTGCCGTCCGCGCTGATGCCATTGGCCGTCTGGAAGGCGATGACCGCCGCCTTGGTGGCCTGGCCGAAGGAGCCGTCCGCAGAGCTGGAGAGGTAACCCAGCTCCCGCAGGCGCTTCTGCATGGCCTTCACCGCATCGGAGCTCTCGCCCTCCCGCAGGGTCGTGCCTACGGAAGCAACGGGGCTGGAGGTGCGGGCCGCGCGGGTGGAATACATGAGGGTCAGGGTGTCGGGGCCGGCCTTGCCGTCCTCCCACAGGCCATGCTTCTTCTGGAAGGCCTTCACGGCGTATTCCGTCGCGCCGGCATAGGAGCCGTCCGCAGCGCCATCCAGCCAGCCCAGCTCGATCAGGCGGTTCTGCAGCGTGCGCACCTTGCTGCCGCTGGAGCCGACCTCCAGGTACACGTCCGTATCCGGCACGGTGGTCGCGCGCGGGGTGGGCGTTGCGGTGCGGCGGGGCGTGGGGGTGGCCGTGCGGGTGGCGGGGGCACGCTTGGCGCTGCTGGAGTTCAGCTTGCTCAGGGTCAGGGAACCGGCCTTGCCGTCCACGGTCAGGCCGTTCTGCTGCTGGAAATTCTTCACCGCCGTCTCGGTGCCCTCGCCGAAATCACCGTCCACGGAGCCCTTGTAGTAGCCCAGCTCCTTCAGGCGGGTCTGGAGCTTGCGCACCTCGGAGCCGGTAGCGCCCAGCTTCAGGGAGCTGGCGCCCGTGGTGGGCGTGGGCGTATTAGCGGTGATGAGGGGCGGGGTGATGCGGCCGATATCGAGCACCGGGTTGGTGGTGATGCTGACGATGTAGCCCGGCACCATGGTGGGCGTGGGGGTCGTCTTGTTCCACTCAGCATACCAGTCCACCGTGGTCTCCGGCTGGGCGCTCACCTGGGGCACATAGGGGGTGCCGGTGGGCGTGGGGGTGCCGGTGATCTTCGGCGCCACATCCTGATAGTCATAGGGACGGGAGTTGCTGCCCGGATCCGTGGGCTTGAGGTCGTCCGGGGGGACGATGCAGCCCGTCAGCAGCAGACACAGGGCCAGCACCGCCATCAGCGCCAGCACCTTGATGATTCTGTTCTTCATGCCGTTTCCTTCCTCCTTACAGCATCGGGGGAGCAGCCTCCCCGCGGATATCTATCATATCCGGCTCACTGAGCCTTCTTTGTGTACCCTCTTATTGTACACGGTTACAGCCTTTGACGCAAGCGCTAAATTTCACCGAAAGTGCCGCGTACTGGCGAATTGCTCCGCCTTCATCCAATACAACGCATCAGCCCGGCATTTTCATCCTGCGCAGGGGAAATTTCCCAGCCCGGCAGGATTTTCCCCGCCCCGGTGAGAATACACCATACAAATCTTTGTTACCGCATACGAAAGGATGATCCACCCATGAAAAAGCACGCTGCTCTCTTTGTCGCCCTGCTGCTGTGCCTGAGCCTGCTGCTCTCCGGCTGCGCCCAGGAAGCCCCCCGCCCCGTTGCCCAGACCCCCGTCGCCATCGAGGCATACAAGCAGGCCTATGAGCAGCTCGTCACCACCGCGCTGCCCGGCAACACCGTCACCTGGCAGACCAACACCACCGAAACCGAAACGGTGCATATCGCCATGATCAACGAGCAGATCACCTCCGTGATGCTGCTGGCCGATGCGGACAATGTGAACATCGCCCAGCTGGCGCTGATGCTGGCGGGCAATCTGGATGAGACCACCATCACCGCGTTCCTGAACCTGGCCGCTATCAGCAGCGCGGCGCTGCTGGTGGATGCGGACACCGATGCGGACGCTGCCCTGACCGACGCCACGGGCGAGTTGAGCAATGTCTTTGATCAGCTGCAGCAGGGCAAGACCCCGGACAACATCCTTGGCCTGCCCGGGGGAATCAACATCACCGCGACCGGCGAGGGCGACACGGTGCAGTATTTCTTCGCCCTGCAGCTGAGCGCCCCCGCCGAGTGAGCTTCCCCGGGCGGACACATTTTACATTCTGTCACAACCCGGCCGGAAGGAATTTGGTATTCCGTGTAGAAATTGTATACGAAAGGTTCCCCGTATGAACCACGAAAGAAAGGAAGAAACCCCTATGAAGAAGCTGCTTTCCCTGCTGCTGGCCGCCCTGCTGTGCCTGGGCTGCATGATCCCCGCGATGGCGGAAGCCCCTGTGACCGAAGCGGAGACCCCTGCTGCCGTCGAGACCTTCCCCTACGCGCTGGACAACTACAAGATGTACTTCGACATGCTGGTCGCCGGCGGCCTGGGCGCAACCCCCGTCTGGACTGCTGCCGAGGACGGCCTGAGCTACACCGTTGACGTTGCCGGCTTCGGCTCCGTGCTGATCTCCCTGGACGCCGAGGGCAACATCCTCAGCTACGCCACTGAAATGACTGCCAGCGCTGCCAATTCCGAAGCGCTGGGCGAGGCCTTTGGCCAGCTGGTTGCCATGATCGGCATGACCTCCAGGATCTGCGAGGATACCACCTTCCTCATGGACTCCGAGGCCCAGAACGAGTACGCCACTGCGCTGGTCATGCCGCTCCTGAAGCTGATCATCCGTATCAACGACGCGAAGGCGGCTCCTGTTGCCGAGACCGCTGAGGTTTTCGACGATACTGTCACCTTCACCCTCGCCGTCAACCAGGAGTCCGTCGAGGTGACCTACGGCTTCATCTACGAGCCCTGATCGACCCACATACACTGCGCCTGCACGCCTATGTGCAGGCGTTTTTCGTTGCAGGCAAAGCCTCCCTTGTGCAAAGGGAGCCTAAGGAACGCCGCCGCAGTTTTTTCATCTCCCGGCAGGATTTTGCAGCGTAACACAGAATTGTATACGAAAGGTTCCCCGTATGAACCACGAAAGAAAGGAAGAAACCCCTATGAAGAAGCTGCTTTCCCTGCTGCTGGCCGCTCTGCTGTGCCTGGGCTGCATGATCCCCGCGATGGCCGAGAACCTGACTGTTACCACCGAAAAGCCCTTCACCTTCACCCTCGATTCCTACAAGGCCATGTACGACATGGTTGCCCAGTCCGTGCTGCAGGCGACCCCCGTGTGGACCACCGATGAAGCCACCGGCAATGTGATCGTCACCACCGAAGGCTTCTCCGATGTGACCGTCACCGTGGACGAAAACAATAATGTCACCGGCGTGAACACCCTGCTCAAGGCCACCGACGCTGACCTGCAGGACAAGGCCAATGCCTATGGCATGATCGTAGCCGTGGCCGGCATGTCCGCCGCGATGCTGGAAAACCCCGAGCTGGGTGCCAAATTCGCTGACGAATTCACCCCCCTGTTCACCTCCCTGCTCAACGGCGTCAAGCAGGCCATCCAGGGCGAGACCGTGAAGGTCGTGGGCGACGTGGCCGGCACCTCCTGTGCCTGCACCATGTCCATTGATCTGACCTCCATGACCTACACCTTTGGCTTCCACATGGCTCCTCTGGGCACTGTGATCGAGTAATCTGCCGCGTCTCGCGCCTGCACGCCTATGTGCAGGCGTTTTTCGTTGCAGGCAAAGCCTCCCTTGTGTAAGGGGAGGTGGCGCGGCGCAGCCGTGACGGAGGGATTGCCGCCCCACAGGTCAAGCAGTCAGCCGGAAACGCTCGCACCGGCAGACAATCCCTCAGTCAGCCTGGTGGCTGACAGCTCCCATTACACAAGGGAGCCTAAGGAACGCCGCCGCTTTTTCATTCCCCGGCAGGATTTTGCCGACCCATGCAGAATTGTTATAGGCAATGCACCGCAACAGAAAGGATGAACCCATTTATGAAGAAGCTGATTTCCCTGCTGCTGGCGATGGCGCTGTGCCTCACGCTGCTCAGCGGCTGCGCTGCGCGGGAACCCGCCGCCGAGGTCGCGCCCACCGAGGCCCCCGTTGCCGAGGCCGCCCCGGAGGCCCCCGCTGACGAGGCTGTCCCGGAGACCTCCGCTGATGAAACCGCCGCAGCCATCGCCACCCCCGTGCTGTACACCGATTATCAGACGCAGCTTGCAGCCGTGTACGGCGATGCGGAGATCACCTGGCAGCCGCTGATCGGCGAAGAGAGCCTGGTGATGGTCGCCCTGCTGAACGGTACGACCCCCTGCGTCTACCTGCAGGTGTCCGACGGCTACATCCAGCAGCTGGCTGTGGAGCTGACCGGCACGATGACGGAGGACAGCATCATGACCTTCGTCGCCCTGTCCACCTATGCCACCAGCGCCCTGCTGACCATGAACGGCGTGGCCCCCGAGGCGGCCACCCAGACTGCCCTGCCCGAGGTCTACGGCATGTTCAACGCCAACCTGACCGGCACGCCGGTGGACACGGTCTTCGGCCTGCCCTGCGCCTTCAACCTCATCCCCGCCAGCGAGACGGCCGTCACCTTCTACTACATGCTCGGCCTGAGCGGCGCGAATACCGCAGCAGCCGAATAAGCCCGTCATACGCACAAAATCGCCGGAACGCTCTTGCTCCGGCGATTTTATTTTTCCAGCAGGAAAAACGGGAGAAGTGGAGAATATGTTATAGGATATCATCAAATATCGAGGTGTATTTCCTATGGCAGAATGTAATCACGATTGCTCCAACTGCTCCAGCAAGTGCTCCGAGGCCAAGCCCTCCTCCCTGCTGGCACCCGCCAACCCCGGCAGCGACGTGCGCAAGGTCATCGGCGTGGTGAGCGGCAAGGGCGGCGTGGGCAAGTCCCTGGTCACCGGCCTGCTGGCCAGCGCCACCGCCCGCATGGGCAAGCGCGCCGCCGTGCTGGACGCTGACATCACCGGCCCCTCCATCCCCCGCATGTTCGGCGTGGGCGAGGGCGTGTACGGCAACGACTACGGCATGGTGCCCCCGGAGACCGAGACCGGCGTGAAGCTCATGTCCATCAACCTGATCCTGGAGAATGCGACCGACCCCGTCATCTGGCGCGGCGCGCTGATCGCGGGCACGGTGAAGCAGTTCTGGTCCGACGTCTGCTGGGGCGACGTGGACTGCATGTACGTCGACATGCCTCCCGGAACGGGCGACGTGCCCCTGACCGTGTTCCAGTCCCTGCCCGTGGACGGCATCATCATCGTCGCCAGTCCCCAGGAGCTGGTCGGCATGATCGTGGAAAAGGCCGTCAACATGGCCAAGATGATGAACATCCCCGTCATCGGCATCGTGGAGAACATGGCCTACATGGCCTGCCCCGACTGCGGCAAGAAGCTCTACCCCTTCGGCGAGGGCAAGACGGTGGAGGTCGCCATGAAGCACTCCATCCCCCTGCTGGCCCAGCTGCCCATCGACCCCGCCATCGCCAAGGCCTGTGACGAGGGCCGCGTGGAGGACGTGAAGCTGGACGCCATCGACGCCGCCGTGCTGGCTGTGATGGCCTGCCCCAACCGCGTGATCGAGTAACAAACAAAATACCAAAAGGCTCTCCCTCCGGGAGAGCCTTTTGGTTTTCACAAAACTCACGCCGTTTCGCCCGGCAGCTCCACGATGTACTTCTTCTCATCCATCGGGTCAAAGATCACGTCCACCGCGTCCCCGGTGACAAGGCTCGTTTCCCACATCATCGGGCCGCGCAGGGTGCGCAGCTCCCCGGTATGGGGGTTCTGGGCCTGCACCATGATGCGCAGGGGGTGACGGCCGTTGACCTCATAATGCCGGTCCAGGACGATATCCACCACCGCGCCGGTGGTGCGGGTACCGTAGCGCAGCAGCTCCTCCCGCAGGAGACGCTGGCGGCGGCAGAGCAGCAGGAAGATCCCGCCCATCACGGCGAAGATCAGGCCAATGGCTGCAAAGACGATCCCCACCATGGGCAGGGCCAGTTCATCCGGGGTATCGCCCACCCAGATCTCCGGGTCTGCCAGCATGGGCAGCTTATCCGTGCTGACGAGCACGAACACTACGCCCAGCACCAGGAACAAAAGCCCGATGCCGCCGAAGATCAGCCCCAGCAGCTTCCGGGGATCCACCGCGCGCATCCGCTTACCGGCGGCCTGCGTCAGGGGGTGGTTCATGTCGATTCTTGCTCTCATTGCTGTGCCTCCGCTTCCTTTTCGTATGCGCCGCAGATCTCCTCCGGGCTGCCGATGGCCCGCACCCTGCCGTGATCAAGCCAGATGATGCGGTCGCACATCTCCCGCAGCTGCTTCAGGTTGTGGCTGACGAAGAGCACCGTGGTGCCCACGCCGGTCATCAGCTCCAGCATACGGGCCCGGCTCTTGCGCTGGAAATGCTCGTCCCCTACGGAGAGGATCTCGTCCACGATCAGCACGTCCGGCTCCACCACCGTGGCGATGGAGAAGGCCAGGCGGGCCAGCATCCCCGAGGAGTAGGTCTTCAGCGGCATGTCGATGAAATCGCCCAGCTCGCTGTAATCGATGATGGCCTGCACCCGGGGCAGCAGGAAATCCTTCGGGTAGCCCAGGATCGCGCCGTTGAGGAGGATGTTCTCCCGGCCGGTGAGCTCCGCGTCAAAGCCGCTGCCCAGCTCCAGCATGGGCACCAGGCGACCGTGCACCTGGGCCGTGCCCGCCGTGGGCCGATAAATGCCGCTGATAATTTTGAGGATGGTGGACTTGCCCGCGCCGTTATGGCCGATCAGCCCGGTGATGGAGCCCCTGTCCACGGTGAAGCTTACGTCATCCAGCGCGTGGAACATCTCCACCCGATTCTTGCCCGTCAGGAGGTTCACCACGTATTCCTTGAGGTTGGTGGTATGGTTCCTGTCCATCCGGAAATCCATGGTGATATGGCTGACCTCGATCATGGGTTTTGACATGGCGCGCCTCCTTTCCGGGGAAATGTCTAAATTACCGGTCGCTGGTATACATGGCGTACAGGCTGGCGTACAGGCCGCCCTTTTCCATCAGGGTCTTGTGGTCGCCCATTTCCTCCACGCCGTTTTCGGTCAGCACCCAGATGACGTCCGCACCCTTGATGGTGGTCAGGCGGTGGGCGATGGTGAATACCGTGCGGCCGCGGGCCAGCTTTTCCAGGCTCTGCTGCACGATGTGCTCGCTCTCGTTATCCAAGGCGGAGGTGGCCTCGTCCAGGATGAGGATCGGCGGATTCTTGAGGAACACGCGGGCGATGGAGATGCGCTGCTTCTGGCCGCC
>JAFQEB010000077.1 GCA_017399225.1 Clostridia bacterium
AGACCGTGGCCTGCGGCTCCTCCGGTCTGAATATGCCCACCTTCGGCGCCTGGGAGTACGAAGTGCTGAACGAGTGCTACGACAATGTCGATTACGTCTCCCTGCACCGCTACTACGGCAATCCCCACAATGACACGCCGGATTTCCTGGCTTCCTCCCTGGACCTGGACGAGTTCATCAAGACCGTCGCCTGCATCTGCGATACCGTCAAGGGCAAGAAGCACTCCAAGCATAAGGTCAACCTGTCCCTGGACGAGTGGAACGTCTGGTACCACTCCAACCAGCAGGATCAGCAGCTGTACAAGAACGAGCCCTGGGGCACCGCGCTCCACCTGCTGGAGGACGTCTACAACTTCGAGGACGCCCTGTTGGTCGGCCTGATGCTGATCACCATGCTCCACAACGCCGACCGTGTCAAGATCGGCTGCCTGGCCCAGCTGGTGAACGTCATTGCCCCCATCATGACCCGCGAGAAGGGCGGCGCCTGGGCCCAGACCATCTTCTACCCGATGATGGACGCCTCCATGTACGGCCGCGGCAAGTCCCTGCGCCCCATCATTACCTGCGAGAAGCACGACACCAAGCATTTCAACGACGTGCCGGTGATGGACGCCGCCGCAACCATGGATGACGAGGGCAACGTGACCATCTTCGCCGTCAACCGCGATCTGCAGGAGCCCGTGGCTCTCGAGTTGGACATGCGTGCCTTCGGCGGCATGACCCCCGTGTTCCATAGCGTCCTGCACCACGACGACATGAAGGCCATCAACTCCGAGGAGAATCCCGATGAGGTCAAGCCCGTGCAGGTGCCCGTGCAGATCGAGGATGGCAAGCTGATCCTGCCCGCCGCCAGCTGGAATGTGATCCGCTTCGCTCCCGGCAAGTGAGCTAACTGACTGCTTAACAAAATATGAGGCGACGTTATGCAAAAAATGCGCATAACGCGCCTCTTTTTGCGTGGCGCAGATTGTATACATGTGATAATATGGATAAAAATCAACCGTTTTCCCAAGAAAGGAGACTGAAACCATGAAGAAGATGATTTCCCTGTTGCTGGCGGCCCTGCTGTCCCTGACCGGGGCTGCAGCCCTGGCGGAGCAGAGCGACAACCTGCTGGACTACGCCCCTCTGCGCGATCTGGCGGCGGACAACGGCTTCTACATCGGCGGCGCCTTTGGTTACGGCGACATGGCGGATGCGAAGCTGATGCTGACGCTGAAGCATCACTTTGACACCGTCACCTGCACGAACGAAATGAAGGCCTACTCCCTGCTGGATCAGCGGGCGAGCCAGCGCAGCACCGACGGTATGCCCGCCATGAACTACACCAGGGCGGATAAGATGGTCGAGTGGGCGCAGAAGTGCGGCCTGAAGGTTCGCGGCCATGTGCTGGTGTGGGACGCCTACATGACCCAGTGGTTCTTCCACGAGGACTATGACACCTCCAAGCCCATCGCAGACCGCGAGACCCTGCTCAAGCGCATGGAGAGCTACATCGAGGACGTGATGTGCCACTTTGAGGACAAGTATCCCGGCGTGGTCTACTGCTGGGACGTGGTCAACGAGGCTGTTGGCGACAATGCCTCCGAGTTCAACACGGAGGATCCCCGCCATGTGCGCACCAAGCGCTCCGGCGGCATCAACCCCTTCTACGAGTACATCGGCCCGGATTATGTGGAGTACGCCTTCCTCTACGCCTATCAGACCCGGGATCTGCTGGGTGCGGACATCAAGCTGTTTTACAACGACTACAACATGTTCTCCATTGGCAAGCGTGCTGCTGCCATCGAGCTGGTCAAGAGCATCAATTCCTTCGCCAAGGATGAGAACGGCGAGCCCATCAAGCTGTGCGACGGCGTGGGTATGCAGGGCTATATCGGCGGCTACGGCACCCAGAGCGGCTGCATGAAGGAAAGCAACCTCAGCGACATCAAGAAGAGCATTCTGATGTATCATGACGAGCTGGGTGTGGAGGTACAGATCACGGAGATGGCTGTCCGCAATTACAAGGCGGAGCTGGAGAAGGAGCATGGCGCTTTCTATCAGAAGCTGTTCAATGTGTTCAAGAGCATCAATCGGGATCAGGAGGAGCCGATCCTGACGAACGTGGCGATCTGGGGCCTGGTGGATCGGCCTTTCGAGCCGTCGACGAGCTATGGCTATCGGCAGAATGGTACACATGGCGGCCTGTTTGGCTGGCAGTGTACGGTGAAGGAAGCCTTCCTGCGGGTCCATGAGGAGCTGGCTGCGGACTAACCCCAAGGGAAGGGGGAAAAGGGTCAAGGGGCGATGCCCCTTGCGCGGGTGCAGGGGCGGCGTTAGCCCCTGCCCGCCGGAGGCCCCGCGCCGCAGCGCCAATCCCCATAACGCCTTTGATCGATCTCCGATCGATCAAACAGTTCACGCAACCCAAAAGGAAAAGTCAACAAAGTCCACTAACTAAATAACCAACAGCAAAGGCAGCGTCTGCAGAAAAGCACGACGCTGCCTCTTTGTATGATTTTGATTGGTGAAACATGGGTTGCTTCCCTTGGAGTCGGTTGAGCTGTTTCCTGAATCAGAGATTCAGGAAAGACGCGCGGGGTTTTGCGCTGCGGCGCAGGGCCTCCGGCGGGGAGGGGCCTCCGCGGCCCCTTCCATCCCCCGCAAGGGGCGTCGCCCCTTGACCCTTTTCTGTCTCGCCCCTTGTTTATTTCAGGAAGCCGTTGATGATCTGCTCCTCCGCCTCGGCCTCCGTCAGGCCCAGGGTCATCAGCTTGATGATCTGCTCGCCGGCAATCTTGCCGATCGCCGCCTCGTGAATCAAAGCCGCATCAATATCATTCGCCTCCAGCTGCGGGATTGCCAGAATCCGCGCGTCATCCATGATGATCGCATCGCACTCCGTGTGACCCGTGCAGGCCGCGTTGCCGGTGATCTTGCTGTCAAACTTCTGATAGCTCTTGTCCCTGGCCACCGAGCGGCTCACCACGTCCGTGGAGGCGCCCTCGCCGTTCAGGTTCACATTGTAGCTGCTGATGGCCTCCTGATCACCGTGGGTCATCAGACGCTCGCGTACCACCAGGGACGCCCCGGCAGCCAGCTCTGCATTGGTGATGCGGTTGGTGTTGTCCACACCCTTAATTTGAACCATTTCCATCTCGGCAGAGCTGCCCTCGTCCATGTGCACCTCGGTCACCGGGTTCAGGATGCGCTTGCCCTCGCCGTCACCCTCGCCGTAGTGCTTTTCGACGTACTTCACGCGGGCGTTCTTGCCGATGAAGAAGCGGTGAATGCCGTCGTGCTCGGAGTCCTGGTTGCCGCAGTTGTGAATGCCGCAGCCGGCCACGATCACCACGTCCGCGCCCTCGCCGATGTGGAAGTCGTTGTACACGACCTCCTTGATACCGGCCTCGCTGAGGACAACGGGGATGTGTACGCTCTCGCCCACGGTACCGGGCTTGATGTAAATATCAATGCCGGAGCCGTCTTCCTTGGTGACGATGTCGATGTTGGCGGTCACGTTGCGGGCGGCGGACTTGCCGTTGGCGCGGATGTTGTAAGCGCCGTGGGGTGTGGATTCGAGGCCCGCGACCTCCATCAGGATTCGCTTCTGGATCGCATCCATCACTGGTCGCCTCCCTTCGTGAGCTGGCCGCAGGCGCTGACAGCGGCGCTGGTGCCCAGGAGCGTGGGCAGGATCTCCTCCCGGCTGCCGTGGCCGATGATCTTGCCCGCGCCCAGCACGATGATCTCGTCCGCGATGTTGAGGATCCGCTCCTGATGGCTGATGACCAGGATCGTGCGGTCGGAATTGGCCTTGCGCATGCGCTCAAAGACCTCAATCAGGCTCTTGAAGCTCCACAGGTCGATGCCGGCCTCGGGCTCGTCGAACACGGAAAGCACCGTGCCGCGGGCCAGTACGGTAGCGATCTCGATGCGCTTCAGCTCGCCGCCGGAGAGGCTGCCGTTCACCTCGCGGTCGATGTAATCGCGGGCGCACAATCCGACCTCGCTCAGGTACGCGCAGGCGTCGCCCACGGAGAGCTTCTTCCTGCTGGCGATGCGCAGCAGGTCGATCACGCGGATGCCCTTGAACTTCACCGGCTGCTGGAAGGCGTAGCTCACGCCCATGTGTGCGCGCTCGGAGATGGACTTCTCCGTCATGTCCACGCCGTCCAGCAGGATCTGACCGGCAGTGGGCTTCTCGATGCCCGCCACCAGCTTGGCCAGGGTGGACTTGCCGCCGCCGTTGGGGCCGGTGATCACGACGAACTTGCCCTTGCCGATGGTGAGAGAAATATCATGGATGATCTCCTTCTCGGCCGTTTCAGCAGCGACGGAGAAGGAAAGATGCTTGAGTTCCAGCATTGGTATATACCTCGATGCTCTTTGAATCGGTGAAAAATCACCAATTTTCATATTAGCACAGGCTCACCATATTTGTCAAGGAATCGACAAGAGGCGATCCTGATGATGGTAGTATACCCCAATTGCTGAGCTTTGAAACATGGGCGTGTGCCCCAAGGAGGGACAGTGTTTATCTTCAGGGATTCAGCATATGGTAGAGATTCTGTCCGAACTCATGCCATGTATCTCCCCAGTAGGGCAGGATGGCGGCGATGAACATCAGGAATGCGATGATGAGCACAACGGTTTTGACTTTGCTCCAGAATTCCTTTTCCCGCTGCATTTTCAGGGCGGTCAGTTCGTTCATGTGCGCCAGCTGCCGGGCGACATCAGACATCTCTGCGGGCTCCTGCACCTTTGCAGGGGCCTCGCCCAGCAGGGTATTCACGGATGTTTCCAATACCTCGGATAGCTGCAGCAATGCCTCAGCATCCGGCACTGAGGTGCCTTTCTCCCATTTCGATACGGTCTGGCGGACGACGTTAAGGCGTACTGCCAGCTGCTCCTGGGACATTCCTTTGTTCATGCGGGCCTTCTTCAGATTCTCGTGCAGCATATGGATTCCTCCTTTGCGGAAATTACAGGGTCATGATACAGGATGCGGAGCTGAAGGGCAAGCAACGGGTGATAACATTTGTCAACGCCATGTAACATGGCAGCAAAAAGGGCTTTTCCGGTAGGAAAAGCCCGAAATGATTACCGCCTGCACACGGTGATGACCTCGCGGGTGGTGCAGTCGGTCTTGTTGCCAAGGCCGTCCATGCCGCTGCCGTCCATGTAGCGGGTGATGGTGACGGTGTCGTCGTCGATGGCTTCAATGTCGCACAGGCCGAAGCGCAGCACGTCGGACTGCTGGCGGTGGGTCAGCTTGTTGCTGACGTAGGCCTGCAGCTTCTTGTCCTCGTGACCCCAGGGGAAGGGGCGGCGGTTCCAGGGATCGTGGCAGCCGGTCAGACCGGCTTCGTCGCCGTAGTAGATGGTGGGGCAGCCAGGGAGGGCGCAGAGCAGATCCACGCACATCCTGTAGCGCTTCACCGCCAGCTCGTATTCCTCCACACTCAGGTGTACCCACTGCTGGTCAGCCTTGCTCAGGTCGGCGCGCTCCTCTCCGCAGAGCATGTTCAGCACGCGGGTGCGGTCGTGGCTGCCCACCAGGTTCATCAGCGCGTAGCGGAACTGGGGCGGGTAGACCTCCTCCTGATGCCTGACCAGGCGGGCCAGGTCATAGGCGCTGCATTTCCCGGTGACAAAGCCCAGAATGGCCTCGCGCAGCGGGTAGTTCATCACGGAGTCGAGGGTATCGCCGGTGCAGTAGCAGCGCGTTTCCCCATAGGCCACCTTGTTGGAGGCGTCCTCCCACACTTCGCCCAGCACCACCGCGTTGGGATCAGCCTTGTGAGCGGCCTTGCGCAGCTTGCGCAGGAAGTCCATGGGCAGCTCGTCGGCGACGTCCAGCCGCCAGCCGCAGGCGCCCGCGAGGATCCAGCGGGGCACGATGCCGGTCTCCTCGTGGAACATGAAATCCTGATAGGCGGGGTTGGTCTTGCGCAACTCCGGCAGGCTCAGGATGCCCCACCAGGCGCGGTAGTCCTCGGGGAACTTCTTGAAGGTGTACCAGTCGTAATAGGGGCTGGATTCGCCCTGATAGGCGCCCAGGGTCTTGTAGTGGTTGAAGTGGTTGAAGTACAGGCTGTCCTCGCCCGTGTGGGAGAAAACGCCGTCCAGCATCACGCGCATCCCCAGCTTTTCCGCTTCAGCACACAGGGCGCGGAACTCCTCCTCCGTGCCGCACAGAGGGTCGATCTGCGTGTAATCGCCCGTATCGTAGCGGTGGTTGGAGCGGGCGCGGAAGATAGGGTTGAGGTAGATGATATCCATGCCCAGGGACTTGATGTAGGGCAGCTTCTCCATGATACCGGTGAGGTTGCCGCCGAAGAAGTCCAGCTCCTGGTATTTGCCGCCGCGCATATCGCCGACGGAGATCATCTCTTCATCCCAGTTTTCATGCACATAGCGATCGGTGCGGTCATCTGCTGCCTTAGTCTTGCCCCGCCAGAAGCGGTCAGGGAAGATCTGGTAGATGTTCGCGCTGTGGAAGTAGGCGGGGGTCACAAAGTCCTTGTCATACACGGTGATCTGGAAGGATTCCGCCTCGCCCTTCTCGTAGATCGCGCCTTCGCCGCCCATCTTGTCATAGGCGTTGCCGTAGCGCATGGTGCGGCCGTCCTTACGGTAGACGATGAAGGAATACCAGAACAGGCCGGGCGTTTCAGGCAGGGTAATGGTGGCTTCCCAGTCGTCGCGGTAGGTGTTCACCATGGTGTAGCACAGTTCCTCGTCATGCCAGGTGCGCAGGATCACCGCGGTGGCTTCATCGCACTGGAAACGGAGGGTCACCCGGGAGCCGGCGGGCGCGGGGCCCAGGGGCTGACGAAAATAAGCTTTGTGGGAATTGTGGAGCATCATTGCAGAATCAGTCCTATCAGATATATTTCGGGCCAATCCAATGTCGGAAACGTTTTCGGTCGCGGCGGAAAAGATACCCGGACAGTATGCAGGGTGTCCGGGTATCGGGATAATGATTCGAAGAAATGAGGGAGCAGGACAGC
Organism: Clostridia bacterium; assembly: GCA_017399225.1. The sequence continues at coordinate 6,999 of JAFQEB010000077.1, forward strand.
GTTCCAACGCAACGCGCCAAGGGCTCAAAAGTCCTTCTTCCACCAGGCCACGAGCATCAGCGCAGCGTTGCCCCGGCCGCACGCGATAGCGGCAGAACCGAAGGCGCGCAACTCAATCGCGAGCCGCCCCGCCGGGGGCTCCCCGGCTTAGTGGTTCTTGAGGGGCTCCAGGTGCCAGATGGTGTCGTTGTATTCGCGGATGGTGCGGTCAGAGGAGAATACGCCGGACATGGCGGTGTTGATGACAGCCATGCGGTTCCACTTGTCCTTGTTGGCGTAGTCCTGATCGATGCGGCGCTGGGCCATGGAGTAGGAGCCGAAGTCCTTGAGGACGAAGTAGGGGTCGCCCATGTTGCCGTAGTCGCCGATGAGCAGGCTGTGGTACAGATCCTGCAGGGAGCCGGGAGCCTCGGGCATCACGGTGCCGTCGATCATCTGGGTCAGG
>JAFQEB010000078.1 GCA_017399225.1 Clostridia bacterium
CGTCGGACTCGGCGTGGGCGTCGGGGTTGCCGTCGGCGTCGACGTAGGCGTCGGCGTAGGCGTCGGCGTCGGCGTAGGCGTCGGCGTAGGCGTCGGCGTCGGCGTAGGAGTCGGCGTAGGCGTCGGTGTCGGCGTAGGCGTCGGTGTCGGCGTAGGCGTCGGACTCGGCGTCGGCGTCGGCGTAGGAGTCGGCGTCGGTGTTGGTGTCGGCGTCGGTGTCGGAGTCGGAGTCGGCGTTGCCGTCGGCGTGGGCGTCGGACTCGGTGTCGGCGTAGGCGTCGGTGTCGGTGTCGGCGTAGGCGTAGGCGTCGGCGTTGCCGTAGGCGTCGGCGTGGGCGTCGGTGTCGGCGTAGGCGTGGGCGTTGCCGTAGGTGTCGGCGTCGGACTCGGCGTCGGTGTCGGCGTCGGACTCGGCGTCGGTGTCGGCGTAGGCGTAGGCGTAGGCGTCGGCGTAGGCGTCGGCGTAGGCGTCGGTGTCGGACTCGGCGTCGGTGTCGGACTCGGCGTCGGTGTCGGCGTCGGTGTCGGGGTGGGCGTCGGTGTCGGCGTCGGACTCGGCGTCGGTGTCGGTGTCGGCGTAGGCGTCGGACTCGGCGTCGGTGTCGGCGTCGGCGTGGGCGTCGGCGTGGGCGTCGGTGTCGGCGTAGGCGTCAGTGTCGGTGTCGGAGTCGGCGTCACGATCACCGCGTTGTTGAACGCAATGCGCTCTGCATTCGCAGACTTATTGACCGACAGCGTACCATCCCCATTGTCGGCAACCGTCACAGTTACCGTGTAGACCGTGGTGTCGTAAGTCACGTCTGCGATATCGCCCGGAACCTCTCTTATGGTATACTCAAAGGTTTTTCCTGCATCGGCCTGCGTGTAGCCGATCTCGGTGAACGCAAAGCTGCCGTCAGCGGCATTGCGAACCGTTTCAAGGACATTCCCGCCGGCGACTGCCAGCTCGAAGCTGAACATCCCTTCCGTGAGCTCCTTGCCGGTCAGCGTTTTGCTGCCGGTAAACTGCACGGAGCCATTGGCCGTATAGGTATTGGCAAAGTCCAGCGCCGTGTGGTCGACGTCAGCCGTCACATCCAGCGTGCCATCGCCGTTGTCGGACACGGTCACCGTCATGGTACAAATCGCGGGGTCGTAGCCGACGCCGGGCTGCTCGTCGTTGACTTCCTGCACGATGTAGACATAGCTGCCAACGTCGTACTGGTTGTACTCGATCGCGGAGAAGGCGAAGTTGCCGTCAGCGTCGTTCGTCACCGTTTCGATGACGGTGCCGTCCTCGTTGAGCAGCTCGAAGCTGAAGTCATCACCTGCCAGATCCTTGCCGGTCAGGGTCTTCACACCGCTGAACTGGATATCCCCCTCGGCCTCGTAGGTGTTGACGAAGTTCAGCGCCGTGTGGTCGATGTCAGCCGTCACATCCAGCGTGCCATCGCCGTTGTCTTCCACGGTCACCGTCATGGTGTAAATCGCGGGGTCGTAGCTGATGCCGGGCTGCTCGTCGTTGACTTCCTGCACGATGTAAATGTAGCTGCCAACGTCGTACTGGTTGTACTCAATCGCAGTGAAAGCGAAGTTGCCGCTGGCGTCATTCGTCACCGTTTCGATGACGGTTTCGTCCTCCCCGATCAGCTGGAAGCTGAAGTCGTCACCTGCCAGGTCCTTGCCGTTCAGGGTCTTCACGCCGCTGAGCTGGATATCCCCCTCGGCCTCGTAGGTGTTGACGAAGTTCAGCGCCGTGTGGTCGATGTCAGCCGTCACATCCAGTGTACCATCGCTGTTGTCAGCGACTTCCACAGTCACGGTGTACACGGTGTCGTCAACCGTGATGCCGTTGCCGTCCTCGCTGATTTCGCGGATGGTGTAGGTGTGCTCGCCCACGTTAAGATGCGTGTACTCAATCGTCGGGTAGTTGATCTTGCCGTTCAGGTCGTTATAGGCTACAGCAATGTAGCTTCCCTCTTCGTAAACCTCGAAGCTGTAGATATCATCTTCACGCCACTCGCGGCCTTCGATGGTCTTCGTGCCCTCGAAGGTTATTTCGCCTTTGGCCTCGTAGGTATTGGTGATGCTCTCGCCATTCAGCGCGAAATCCTTTACAACCTCTTGGCCCTCATCCTCGCCGACGATTATCGTCTCGTAGGAGACGGTATAGCCGGCAGGAACATCGATTTCTCTGACCACATAGACAATCAGGCTGCCCTGCTCGTCATACTTGAGCAGGTTGGACCAGGTGTACACGTCGCCGCTGCAGGTGGGAACGGCAGCCTTCACCGGCGTGAGGATCTCCTGACCATCGCTGCCAACCGTGCGGATGCACAGCTGCAGGCTGTCAGTCAGGTCGGCGCCGGCATTGACGCCGCCCATCCAGACCTTGATGACGGAGACTTCCGTTACTTCAAGGGTGTTGGTGATGACAAAGCCGCTGGCTGCATCGCCGGTGATCGTCCTCACATAGCCTTCGGGCACGTCAGACTCGTCCGCCGTGTAGATGATCTCCCGGCCGTCCGCCGTGTACTTGGGCAGGCCGGTGAAGCTCCATTCGGTCTCGCCGGACTTCAGCGTCACGGACTTGTCCGTCTGCACGTTATCCGCATACAGCCAGATGGTGATCTCCTCCGGACGCGTGCCGCCGGCATTGTTGTTGTCAGCCCAGACCTTCGTGCCGGAAATGCTCACGGCCGCCTTGTTTTCGAAGACAGGCACCTTCTCGAAGAGGTCGTAAGGCTGATACTCGCCGTCCTCCTTGATGTACACCTTCGTTTTGCCCATGCGGTCGATGGTCACCTTGTACTCGTACTCAGCGGTGTCGTAGATGTAGTTGCCGCCGGCGTCCACCTCACGCAGAATGTACTCGTACTCCGTCAGACCATCCACGGTCGTGGGCAGGTCATCCTTGTCATAGTCCACCCGCAGCCAGACCTGGTTGACCCATTTGCTCTGATCCTCCGGGTCATACGACACATCCGGGTTCAGACCTGCAAAGAAGTCGGGGCCGTAGCTGCTGTTTTCCTTCGCCACAACCTCGTCGGTCTTCGCATCCACCAGCTCGAAGGCGAAGGTGTCTTCCACATACTGGCCATCGACCTTCTTGTTCGCCACGAAGATCTCGAAACTCTGGAAGTAGCTGTTGTAGACGGAGAAATAGCCGTCTTCACTGGTTTCGTAGCCCTTTGTTCCCTCCGGGTCCGAGTTGTAGTGCACCACAACGCCGGCAGGAACCTTGGACAGATCCTCCTTGACGATATACTGATCGCCGTCGGGCAGGATCGGCATGTTGTACCACCAGTACAGGTCGCTCTTCTCTTCGCCCTTGCCGTCTTCAAACTCAGGCCGCAGGGCATTGCCATCCGTACCCTCCACAAGGGTCTGGGTTCCGTCGGCAGAGAGGATGTACAGCTCCAGCGCGCCGGACACATCCACGCCCAGCGTGTCATTTTCAAAGTTGCCCTCGGCGTTGTGCCAGTTCTTGTGTACGCACAGGTCGATGGTATTGCGCTCGTTGATGATCACGCCGGTTTCGCCAACGGGCTTGTTATCCACATTCGCTTCGATGGTCACGGAATAGACCGTCTCGTTCAGCACATAGCCGGTCGGGGCGGTGATTTCCTGAATATAGTAGGTCTTGCCAGCCTCCAGACCGGCCAGGGACGCCTCGCCGTACTCGTCGGTAGTCAGCTCGTGCAGCTTCGTGGTGCACGCCTCGTTGGAGTACACGCCGAACAATGCGCCGGGCAGGGCATCGCCGGTCACGTTCCGCTTGGTGAACTTGAAGCCGCCAAGGGCCGTGTTGGTGAAGTCCAGCGCGGTGTAGTTGCCCGTGGCCTCGACCGCCAGGGTACCGTCTCCGTTGTCGTTGACATTCACGGTCACGGTATACACGTTGTCGTCCACTTTCACACCGCTGCTGCTTTGACTGGTTTCGCGGATGATGTAGGTGTGCTCGCCCACGTCGGCCATGGTGTAGTCGATCTGCGGGTAGATGATCCTGCCGTCCGCGTCGTTGGTCGCAGTCGCGATGACGGTATCGCCCTCCACGATTTCGAAGGTGAACACGTCCGCTTCGGTCATCTCGCGGCCCACGATGGTCTTCGTGCCCTCGAAGGTGATGGAGGCAGTGTACTCCTCGTTGACGACCGTCAGCTTCCCGCCATCCAGGGACAGCAGGGTATATGCCGCATCCGCAGGCAGGGAGGCCGTGCCGTCCTCCGTCACGGTGAAGCTCCATCTGTTTTCATCGCTCAGCCGGTAGCCGTTGGGGGCCTTGGTCTCCGTCAGGGTATAGCTGCCGGAGGTCAGGCCGCTGAAGGTGGCCGTGCCGGCCAGGCTGTCCTGATCGGGGCTGATGGTCTTGCCGGCTTCGTCCGTCAGGGTGAATTCCGCACCGTAAAGCGTCTCGCCCTCGCCGTTCTTCTTGACGATGGTCACGGAGACAGGATCGTTCGGCACCTGCTCCTCAGCGTAGGTACCGGCCGTCACGACAGACACGTTGCAGCCCGCCGCCTCGGTCAGCGCCGCCAGCTCGGAATCGCTGATGGCCATGCCGTAGGGCAGCAGCACATAGCACCACTGCCAGGGCGTCTCGTCCAGCATGTAGCCTGCGGGGGCCTGGGTCTCCTCCACCAGAATGATCTTGGCGACGTTGATCTTCTCCAGGAAGGTGATGACGCCGTCCGCATCCGTGGTGTAGATCACCGGCTCGCCCAGAGGATTTCCGGAAATATCGATCGTCGTCACGGAGAACTTCGCGCCGGACAGGCCGTCGGGGGCGCTCATGTTCGCATCCCGGCTGTCGATCTTGAAGATGCGGATGCCGACCTCGTCGTCCTCCACGGAGAAGCTGCCGCTCTGGTAGGAGGAGTTCACGTCAAAGGTGATCTCCACCGGCGTGACCGTGCGGCCCTCCAGGGAGGCCGTGTTCTGCAATCTCACGTCCTGCGTGCCCACGGGCTTGGTGGTCTTGACCTGGTAGGTCAGGCGCAGGGGCGTGTTATCCGGCACATCCAGGGTGAAGCTCTTGCCGTCGCCGGCAAAGTTCAGCACATAGGTGTTGGCGGATGCGCTGCTGCCCGGGGCCAGGCGCGCGCCGGTGTCGGCGTTGTAGAGGCGGAAGGTATCCTGCAGGTAGAGGAACGCCTCCTTGCCCTCGCCCATGACGTCCTCCAGGCGGAGAACGTCGTCGCTGGCCATATCCAGACCGTAGGGGTTGATATCAATGGTGTAAGACACCTTGTTGCCGGCGGAGGCCATCCACTTGGCCTGCTTGTCCAGCACGACGTCGCTGATCACGGCGTTGCCGCTGGAGGTCGGGGTGCCGTTGACGTTGCCGTTCCACTCCGCAGTGGCACTGTTGGTCAGGGGGACGGTCACCGTTACTGCGGTGCTGCCGGCCTTGTCCAGCGCCTTCTGGATCGCCTCATCCTTGAAGACGGTGAAGTAGCGGATGCCGATGTCGGTGCTGGCCCAGGTGCCCTTGCCGCCCATCTTGACAGCCCAGTCGCCGCCGGGCTTGACAAAGGTGAGGGTAAAGGTGTTGGTGCTTTCGTCATAGGAGAAGGACGCGCCGAACTGGGGATCGGTCAGGTCAATCACCACGGACTTGGTGGAGTCGTTCTTCGCCCAGATGTAGAAGGCTTTCTTCCAGCCGTCGCCCTCGATGCCGTCAAGCGTCATTTCGGCGGGCAGAGTATCCGTCACGGTGATGGTAATGGGGTCGGGATGGGTCTTGAACTCGTTCGCGCCCAGGCCCAGCTCCCACTGGACTTCCTGGTCGCCGTCGCCGTCATAATCCTTGTAGACGACCGTCTGGCCGTTCTCCGTCGCGCCCACCGTCTTGCTGATGGTGCTGAACTCGCGGGTGACCAGGGCCGTGGCGTCTTCGTCCGGCAGCTCAATGCCGGCCACGCTGTAATCCAACCAGGCGTCGTTGTTGACGTTCCAGCGCTTGGTGTTGGAGGTTCCCTTGTCGGCATTGTGCACATAGCAGGTAATGCCCATGGTGGTGAAATACTTGGCGTTGTGCGCCTTCATCAGTTCCTTGATGGCCGGCACGTTGAACTCGATGACGAAGCCCTGCTGGCCGTCCGTGCCCAGATCATAGTCGGGGTGCGACTTCTTGATGGTGAAGTGGGTGCCCAGGATCAATCGCTCATGCTTGCCGTTCTGGGCATACACGTCGATCACCAGCGGTAGGTCGGTCAGCATACGGTCGTGGTCGATCCATACCTCGCCCGCCGGGAACTGGCTGCTTCCGCCGGAAGAGCGGACCTTATCCACCAAGACCAGCTTGGTCAGGCTGTCAAAGGGGATCTTGGAGGGATTCTTGACCTCGATTAGCCACTGGGTCACATAGTCATTGACGATATACTTCCACTTCTTGGCCAGATCCAGCTTGACGCTTTCGCCAAACTGGGGCCACTCTTCACCGGGGATGGGGCCCACGCCGCTGCCGGGGACGGTATCCTCAAACCTGACCGTCCAGGCATTGCCCATGGGGGTGAAGTCATAGGTCTCCTCGGGCACGAGGGTATAGTAGGTCAGCTTGAACTTGCGGGTGCTGTCCTGGGGATCCGCCGACATACGGCCCGGGTAGAAGGTGAAGGTCTCATTGCCCTCGGCGTCCTTGCCGAAGGTGATATAGTCCGTGCCGTTCTTGTCCCACAGCTTGGCCAGGGAAACCGGCGTGCCGGTGGTCACATCCCAGATGTCAAAGGAGGTGGAGCCGTTGGCCAGCAGCAGCTGGCCGCCCTTCATGGTATCGGTGATGACGGTATCGACGTTGGGGATGCCCCAGCCGAAGGTCACATCCCAGCGGATGAGCTTGCCGCGCACGCCTTCCTTGTCATAGATGATATAGTTGCCGGAGGTGTCCATCTCGATGGCGCCGCGCTTGATGAAGGTATCCGGGCCGTAGATGGTGCCGGTTACCTCCTTGGTGGTCTCGTTGACATGGGTATCCCCGTCCACTGCGTCCAGGGTCGCCTTGTTCTTGATCTGGCGGCGCGCTTCCCAGCAGCTGTTGCTGCCCACCTTCAGCTGCGCAGCCTCCGAGAGGGCCAGCACGGTATCCGTCACCTTGACGGGCACCTTGAAGTAATACGCGCCGGGCGGGAGCAGCTCGCCATCCTCGGCCGTGAGGGTGATGCTGCGGTCATTGCCGCTGATGGGTGCGATGACCGTCGCCTTCACCTGCGACAGTTCCGGCAGGGCATTGGCGGCTGCCTTGCTCCAGAAGCCCTCGGCAGTGTTCGCACCCAGCAGGGTCACGGGCATCTTGTCGGTGTGCACGGCGTCGGCAATGATCTGATCCACCACGGTGAATGTGCTGAATTCATCCTTGGTGTAGACCACGACATAGTAATCCACATAATAGTCGCTGCCGCTGCGGTATACGATGGAATGCTGGTGCTGTTCGACGATGCACTTATCCACCTTGAAGCGGTTGGAGATCTCATTGTTCCAGGCAATGGAAGCCTGGGCCGTCAGAGGCGTCTTGAGGGACGCGTCGTTTTCCAGCAGCTCGACCGTGTTGAACTTGTCATAACCGTTCAGCTTTGCCTGGGCCGCATCGGCGTCCACCTTCATGGTGTACTTGAGGGTATAAGCACCCTTCTTCAGCACCGAAGCGCCGCCGATGGAGAAGAGGTTCGCCGTATCATAATTCTGCACAGAAGCCGTCAGGCCCGTCACAGGGCCGGTCAGCATGGGAGTACCGATGATATCGCCGGTCAGGGCGCTGTTGCTGGCGGCGATCACATCCCGCAGCGTCAGCTTGGCGGAATAGTAAGCCACATCCGCCTGGCCGGTGATATTCATATCCTGATCCAGGGTCAGGGTGACGGTGTAATCCACCTCGTACTGCCCATCACGGTACATGGGCGCGGACGCCGTCTTGGTCAGCGCATAGCCGGCCTTGAGCTGCAGGGGGAAATCCGTACCGGCGGCATGGAATACCACCTTGCCGTCCTCCGGCTTGTTCTGCACATTCAGCGCGCCGGCAAAGCCCAGCTCCGCCGCTTCCACGATGGTGTTGTGATTGGCGGCGGCCACCCACTCGTCATCAAAGCGGATGCGGATCTTCCCGTCCTCGATCCACCAGCGGAACAAAGGCTTGCCCTGATACTCCGCCACGTTGTCGAAGTCAGCCGGGTGCAGCTCCGTCGGGTATGAGCCCTCGATATTGCCGCTGAAATCCAGATCCGCGACCAGGTCGGCCGGGCTGTTTGCCTTGAGGAAGGCCACCAGCTCCTCCGAATTGAACTCGGACATCTTCAGCTTGAAGAAGATGCTCTGCCCGTTCTCCACATAGTCCGGCAGCGGCGTTCCGCCGGCGTCGGAAACCAGCTGCACAGTCAGGCTGGCATAGTCCTCCAGCTTTGCCTCCGTTGCGGCCTCCGCGTGTGTACAGGGCGCTGCGCACACAAACAGAACCGCCAGCACTGCCAGCAGCCTTGTCATCCGGAGCAAGGTCTTCTTCAGCTTCTGATTCATAACAACGTTCCTTTCATCGTTCGTACAGGTGGAACGAAGGGGGTATATCTCAAAACTCCAAACAGATACATTTCAACCAATATATTGTATCATATTGATTGGATGGTGTCCATATATCCCCAAAATACTGTTGGTATGCGTCAGGAAAGCATTCGGTTTTTGGGCATTTTGCCGAACAGAACGCACATGCTGTTCCGGCCGCTCCGGCAGAGGGGGGCGGGCTCCCTCAAACCATGTGCAGCACCACGTCCGACGCGTGATTATACCATTCTGCATATTGTCCGAAATGAAAAACGGCGTTATAATGGGGGCAAGAATCGTGTCAGATCAAACAGGAGGCCGCATATGTATCAGGTATTCGTCGTGGAGGATGAGCTGTTGATCCGGCAGAGCATCCGCAATGTGATCGAAAACATGCCGGGGCCGTATGCGCTGTGCGGCGAAGCGTCGGATGGAGAGATGGCCCTGTCCATGATGCAGGATCTGATGCCGGATATCGTTCTGACAGACATCCGGATGCCCTTCCTGGACGGGTTTGAGCTGATCCGCCACGCAAAGGCCATGATGCCCTGGCTCAAGATCGTCATCATCAGCGGCTATGGGGATTTTGAATTCGCCCAGAAGGCCATCAGCCTGGGAGTGGATCAGTACCTGCTCAAGCCGATCCGGCCGCCGGAACTGACGAAGGCCATCGAGGACATGGCACGGCGCATCGAGGCAGACAAGCAGCAGCGCACCTCTGCCCAGGGCTATGACAACAACGAGGTCCAACATGCCTTGCGCCAGCATTTCATGCAGCAGCTGCTGTACGGCGGGCTGCACACCAGCACGCTCCTGGAACGCGCCCACGCCCTCAGGCTGGACGTGGTCAGCCCCTGCTATCAGCTGGTACTGTTCTCCTTCGGCCCCGAGCAGCTGGATTACCGCCTGCTGCAGATCACCGTGCGCAATCTCCTGGAGCGGCTGGATTTCCCGCTGTACTTCTTCAGCGAGGCCAACCTGCTGACCGTACTTTGCGACGGGCGGGATCAGGCTTCCCTGAGCGAAAGCGTATACCAGTTCATCGCCATCCTGCGGCATGAGCTGCGGGAGCTCAGCCCGACCATCACCACCGTGGTGGGGAACCCGGTGCAGCGGCTGAGCGCAGTATGCCAGGCCTACCGGACCGCATCGGATCTGCTGCGGAAGGTGTACGGCGTATCCGCCGGACAGGTGGTGGATGTGAGCGACGCCGCGCAGATCGCTGCGGAGATGATCGAGCTGGGCGACCCCTTCGGCCCACAGTTCCAGACACGCCTGTAGCAGACCTCTGCTTCCGACGTCCCCGCACTGGTGGACGAGGTTCTCAGCAGCCCCGAGGGCAACCGCTTCAACAGCACGCTCATGCGCTATTATGCCCTTATCGACCTGCTCAAGATGACCGCGCAGCAGGCCGTGAAGGCGTCCCCCTCGCTGGACATCAAAGACGTCGCGGCCCGCCTGAGCGAAAAGCACGACGTCATGACGGCCTCCGGCAGCCTCCCCGCCTTCCGGCAGGCAGCCATCGACCTGCTCCGGCAGGCCGTTGCCCTCCGGGAGGAAAACCTGAGCGCAATGAAATACAGCCACGTCATCAGCAGGGCTGAAAAATACGTGGCTGAGAATTTTTGCGACCCGAACATATCCCTGATCAGCGTCGCCAAATATGTGGGGCTGAGCGCGGCGCATTTCAGCACCGTTTTTTCCCAGACGGTGGGCCGCCCCTTCATCAATTATCTGACCGCCATGCGCATCGAGCGCGCCAAGGAACTGCTGGCCACCACCAATATGAAATTGTCTACCATTGCCATGGAGATCGGCTACAATGAGCCCAACTACTTCAGCCACGTCTTCCGAAAGCTGGAGGGCATCACCCCCAAGGAATATCGCAACCGCACCCAGGGGGATCAGTAACCCCGGCTGTTGATGATCTCCGGCGTAAGGCCCTCGGAGGAAAAGGCCGTTTCCTCCACAAAGGTGAAGCGCGCAGGCTTTTCGCCCCGCTCCAGCTGCTCGATGACCGCCCGCACCCGGGGGCCATGCAGCGGGTTGCACTCCACGTCGTAGCTGATCTCCCCGGCCGCGACCATTTCCAGGGCCTTGCGGTTCGCATCGAAGGAAACGATGGTCACGTCCTGTCCGGGCACGAGTCCGGCGTTCTTCAGCGCGGCGATCGCGCCGTAGGCCATGTTGTCATTCTCCGCAAAAATCACATTGAACCCGATCCCCTGGGCCAGGTAAGCTTCCACAAGCTCCTGGCCTTTTGCTTGCGTAAAATCGCCGCTGTCCCGGGCCGCGAGGGTCCAGTGAGGATTTCTTTGAAGCCCCTTGTCCAGGCTGGCGGAGCGTCCCACCTGGGCAGAAGAGCCGTAATTGCCCTGCAGGTGGACGATCTGCAAGGGCGTATCGCCGAAGCGCTCCTCCAGCCAGCGGACGGCCGCATCTCCCTGGCGCTGGAAATCCGAGCCGATCCAGGAGGTGAAAAGGCCAGCGCCCGCATCCCCGGTAGTCAGAGAGCTGTCGATCATACGGTCGATGATGATAACGGGGATGTTCGCCGCCTTTGCCTCCGCCAGCACGGTATCCCATCCATCCTCGGTGGTGGGGGCCAGGACGATGTAGTCCACCCCCTGATGGATGAAGTTGCGGATAGCGGTGATCTGCCGCTCCTTCTTCTGCTGTGCGTCGTCGATGATTAGGCGGAAGCCGTTCTCGGCCGACAGGGCCTGCTGCATACTGCGGGTATTGGCATTGCGCCAGTCGCTCTCCGCACCAACCTGGGAGAAGCCCACGACGATCAGGTCAGCATACGGTTCGTCCACAGTCATGCCCGCGGGCGCCGCGCAGCCGCCAAGCAGGCACAGCAGCGCCAGCAGAAGCAGCATCAGACGGAATTTCATACGCCTTCGACCTCCTTTTCGCCAAGGCTGCGCGTCATGGGCAGCAGCACGGATACCGTGGAGCCCTTGCCCACGCTGCTTTCAAAGGACAAGCCATAGTCCTCGCCGCAATACAGGCGGATACGCTTATGCACATTCACCAGGCCCAGGCCGGTATGCTTGTCCTCATAGATCCCGGCCTGCAGGATGCGCACCTGCTCCTCGTCCATACCAGCGCCGTTGTCGGTCACCTTCAGGAGAAGATTGCCGTCCCTCTCCTCGCCGGTCACGGTGATCATACCCATGCCCCGGCGGTTCTTGATGCCGTGGTACAGGGCGTTTTCCACCAGCGGCTGCAGGATCAGCTTGGGCACCATGCAGTCCATCAGCTCCTGGGGGATGTTGATCTCATAGCGCAGGATGTCCGAATAGCGGATCTGCTGGATCTCCAGATAGCTGGTCACCTGGGAGCATTCGGTGCCGAGGGTCAGCACGTCCGCTCCCTTGTTGAGCGAGTTGCGGAAGAAGGTCGAGAGGCTGGTCACCATGGTCACGACGTCCTCGCTGCGGTCACTCTCTGCCAGGATGGCGATGGAATCCAACGTATTATAAAGAAAATGCGGATTGATCTGTGCCTGCAGCAGCTCCAGCTCCGCCCGGTGCAGCGAGCGCTGATCCTCCACCTGCTTGGTCATGAGGGCGTCCACCCGGCGAGCCATATCGTTGAAGCCGGTATCCAGCAGCTGCAGCTCAGCGATGTTGGTCTCCACGGGGGTCGGGGTAAAGTCACCGCTGCCGAACTGCTGCGCCTTGCGGCTGAGGGTACTGATGGGCCCGGTGATGCGCCGCGCCACCCGCACGGAATACAGCACCATCACGGAGATCAGCACCAGCACGCCCGCGGCGATCACGATAGACAGCACCATCACCTCCGCCCGGATCTGCCCCTGAATGCGGGCCAGCTCCCGCACCTCGTCGCCGATGTAATCGTGCATGTAGGTTTCGATCAGCATCGTCAAGCCCGTTTCACCGCGGATGTTGCGCTCCAGCAGCGTCATGCGCTGGTCGTAGGAATCCTCCTGGGCGATATCCAGCATGTACTGCCGCAGATTCTCGCACATATCCAGCATACTATGGATGCGCCAGCGGTTGTCCGGCAGGGTGGTGGTAGCCTCCAGGCGGCGGAGGACCGCCTCCGCGTCGTCCAGCACCTCCATGGGCAGCTCCTCCACCGAGCTCTCACTCCGGGGACGGATCACATGGTTGTACATGCCCGAATCCAGCATCACCTTGAATTCCTTGTTGAAGTCAGCCGCCGTGTTGGCGCTCATCAGCACCGACGTGTATCTGGAATTGACGGAAAACAACGTCACGATCAGAATGATGATGATCGCGCCCATCACAGGCAGTATGGTCAGCAGCAGCCGGGCGATCTGCTGCTCAATGCTGCGGTTGGTATGTTGGCATTTGCCACTCATCGTATCCACCTCTTGCAGCCATTATAGCACGATTTATGGTCTATCTGATTGAAAACGAAAAAAACTATCACAATTCGAAAGGAACTATCAGTTTTGCGCGTCAGCAGAAAAAAACTCCAAAATAGTTGCTAATAACTTTGAAAGAATTTGAATGTAAATTCCATCCGGATCATATACAATAATACCAGCAAGTCCACCAAAATGGACAAAGAGAGATAGGAGGAACCCAGCATGAAGAAGTTTGCCCGTCTGTTTGTTGCTCTGCTGATGGTGCTGACCCTGACCATCGGCGTTGCCGCGGCTGAGATCACCGTGGGCATCGTGAACAACCCCCCGTCCGAGTCCGGCTACCGTGAGGCCAACGTGAAGGACTTCGAGGCCGTCTTCTCCGTTGAGAACGGCTACACCGCCAAGACCTTCTACAGCCTGAAGAACGATGAGCAGCTCTCCGCCGCTCAGCAGTTCATCACCGATGGCGTGGATTACCTGCTCATCTCCGCCGCCGAGACCACCGGCTGGGACGCCGTGCTGGCTTCCGCGCAGGAGAACGGCATCCCCGTGTTCTTCTTCGACCGCATGATCGATTGTGATGAGAGCCTGTACGAGGCTGCCGTCGTCTCCAACATGGAGAACCAGGGCATCGCCGCCGTCAACTGGCTGATCGCTCAGAACCTGGAAGCCTACAACATCATCCACATCCAGGGCGCCATGGGCTCCGACGCTCAGCTGGGTCGTACCGGTCCGCTGGACAAGCAGGTTGCCGAGAACGAGAACTGGAAGATCGTCGTGCAGCAGACCGCTACCTGGGACGAAGCTACCGCCAAGACCATCGTTGAGTCCGTCATCAACTCCAAGGAAGACTTCAACATCATCTACGCCGAGAACGACGGCATGGCCCGCGGCGCTGTGGCTGCGCTGGACGAGGCTGGCATCACCCACGGCGTGGGCGGCAAGGTCATCGTGATGGGCTTCGACTGCAACCGTTGGGCCCTGCGCGAAGTTCTGGCCGGCAACTGGAACTACGACGGTCAGTGCTCTCCCTTCCAGGCTGCTGTCATCGCTGAGATGATCCAGAAGCTGGAGGCCGGCGAGGCTCTGAACCTGGAAAACAAGAAGATCGAGTCCGTCGAGACCTTCTTCGAAGCTGGCGTGATCACGCAGGCTGACATCGACGCCTACGGCCTGGGCGAGTAAGACGCCTGATCAGGCATGACCATTAAGTGAACCTCGCGGTGCGGCTGCTGTGGAGAAATCCGCACGCCGCACCGCTTTCGGCGTAAAAGCGCGGATGTATGATGCGGCTGTCGGCGCTGCAGGAGGCGGCGACGGCCAGAGAAGGAGGAACGTGTATGCAGAACGAGATCGTTTTGTCTATGCGGGGTATCGGAAAAAGCTTTCCCGGCGTGAGGGCGCTGCACAATGTGGATTTCACCCTGCGCAAGGGTGAAGTCCACGCGCTGATGGGTGAAAACGGCGCCGGAAAATCCACGCTGATCAAGGTGCTGACAGGTGTGTACGGCAAGGACACCGGAACGATCAGCATCGAAGGCCAGGAGGTCTCCATCCGCTCTCCGCAGGATGCGCAGAAGGCCGGCATCTCCACCGTTTATCAGGAGATCACCCTCTGCCCGAACCTGACCGTGGCGGAAAATATGTTCATCGGCCGCGAAAAGGGCGCGCTGGTCGGGTGGAGCAAGCGCTACAAGCGCGCAGGCGAGATCCTGGACAGCCTGGGCATCCCGGCCAGGCCCCGCCAGCAGCTGGGCAGCTGTTCCCTGGCGGTGCAGCAGATGGTCGCCATCGCCCGCGCAGTGGATATGGACTGCAAGGTGCTCATCCTCGACGAGCCCACCTCCTCCCTGGACGATAAGGAAGTGGAGATGCTCTTCTCCCTCATGCGCGACCTGAAGGCACGGGGCGTGGGCATCATCTTCGTCACCCACTTCCTGGAGCAGGTCTACGCCGTCAGCGACCGCATCACTGTTCTTCGCAACGGCGAGCTGGTGGGCGAATACGAAGCCTCCAAGCTGCCCCAAGTGGAGCTTGTCGCCAAGATGATGGGCAAGGAGCTCCAGGGCCTGAGCGACCTCAAGCGGGACGACAGCGCCGACGCCTATGCCGGTACACCGATCTACGAGGCCGCTCAGCTTGCCAGCGCCTCCGGCATCGCACCCTTTGACTTTGCCATCCGCAAAGGCGAGGTCAACGGCTTTACGGGCCTGCTGGGCTCGGGCCGCAGCGAGAGCGTCCGCGCGATCTTCGGCGCAGACCGGGTCAGCGGCGGCAGCATTCAGATGGACGGCAAGCAGGTAAAGATCACCACCCCCAAGCAGGCCATGAAGCACGGCATCGGCTACCTGCCCGAGGACCGCAAGGATGACGGCATCATCGCCGACCTGTCCGTGAGGGAGAACATCATCCTGGCATTGCAGGTGATGAAGGGCTTCTTCCGCCCGATGTCCCAGAAGGAGCAGGAAGCCTTCGCCGAGGAATACATCAAAGCGCTGGAGATCAAGACAGCCTCCAGCGATACGCCCATCAAATCTCTTTCCGGCGGCAACCAGCAGAAGGTGATCCTCGCCCGCTGGCTGCTGACCCACCCGAACTACCTGATCCTGGACGAGCCGACCCGCGGCATCGACGTGGGCACAAAGACAGAGATCCAGCGACTGGTGCGAAAGCTCTCAGAGGAGGGCATGAGCGTGACCTTCATCTCCTCGGAGATCGAAGAGATGCTGCGTACCTGCTCTCGCCTGATCGTCATGCGCGACCGCAAGATCGTGGGCGAGCTGCGCGGAACGGAACTCAACCAGGACAATGTGATGCGGACGATTGCGGGAGGTGCAGATTAAGCCATGAAGCTGAGTTTTCCCAAGGTGAAGTGGAGCCGGCACGCGCAGCTGCTCGTACCGCTGCTGTCCATTCTCCTGATCGTCGTGTTCAACCTGATCCGTGACCCCAGCTTCTTCTCCATCGGGATGAGCACCAACAACCTGGGTAATCCCGTGCTGACGGGCAATCTGGTCTCGATTCTCAACAGCGCATCCGAGCTGGCGATCATCGCCATGGGCATGACGCTGGTGACGGCGGCCTGCGGCGGCCAGGATATCTCCGTGGGTGCACTGGCGACCATCGCAGGCAGTGTATTCGTGAAGATCCTGCGCGGAGGCGAGATCACCATGGGCGCCATCGTCCTGGGCTTCCTCGCCTGCTGCGTGGCAGCGATGCTCTTTGGCGCCTTCAACGGCACCCTGGTATCCGTGTTCAAGATCCAGCCGATGATCGCCACCCTGGTGCTCTTCACCTGCGGCCGCTCCATCGCCTACTGGATCAACGGCGGCGCGACCCCGACCATCGAAAGCTCGCTGATCACCGCCATCGGCAGCTTCATTCCCGGCTGCCCCATCCCGACCCCGATCCTCATCGTGGCGGCGGTGGCCATCATTCTGGGGCTGGTCTTCCGGTTCACAACGCTGGGCCTGTACACCCAGACGGTGGGCATCAACCAGCGCGCAGCACGCCTCAACGGCATCAGCCCCACGCTGATCAAGCTGGTCTCCTTCCTGGTGCTGGGCCTGTGCTGCGCGGTGGCCGGCTGCATCAGCGTCAGCCGCCTGAGCCTGATCAACCATGAGACCATGCTGCTGGAGATCGAGATGGACGCGATCCTCGCAGTCGCCATCGGCGGCAACGCGCTGGGCGGCGGCAAGTTCAAGGTGACCGGCTCGGTGCTGGGCGCTTATGCCATCCAGGCACTGACCACTACGCTCTACGCCATGAAGGTGCCCTCCACCGACGTCAAGGCCTACAAGGCCATCGTCATCATCCTGATCGTGGTCATCTCCTCTCCCGTGGTCAAGCAGGCCGTGAGCCGCCTGCAGGCAAAGATCAAAGCCCGCATCCCCGCGAAGAAGGAGGTGGCAGCATGATGAAGCGCAATCCTCTCAAGCGACGGGAACCCCTGACCGATACGATGCTGCTCGTCACCATCACCATCGGCATCTTCTTCGCCATGTACTTCTCCGCCATGGCCATCTGGGGCGGCGGATTCCTGCGCTGGCAGCGCGTGTTTGACATGCTCAACGACAACGCGGCGCTGATCATTGTCGCCTGCGGCCTGACCATTGTGATGATC
Source organism: Clostridia bacterium (assembly GCA_017399225.1). Next base: position 16,998 of record JAFQEB010000078.1, read on the forward strand.
GGCGGCGGTATTGATATTTCCGTCGGCGGCGTGATCGCGCTGGTGGTCATGTCCTGCGTGGTGCACTTGAACAGCGGCGGCAGCATCCTGACCGCGGCGCTGCTGGCCCTCGGCATCGGCCTGGCCTTCGGTCTGGCCCAGGGTTTCCTCATCTCCTACCTGGAAATCCAGCCCTTCATCATTACCCTGGCAGGCATGTTCTTTGCAAGAGGCATGACCACCATCGTCAGCGTACAGCCGCAGAAGGTGGCGCACGAGGGCTTCCTCGCCCTGATGAAGACCAAGATCGAGATCCCCTGGCTGGGCTACATTGCAAAGAAGGGCAACCTGATCCCCGCCCGTGCGGAGATCGGCGTGGCCATCGCGCTGGCGATCGTCCTCATCGTATTCGTCATGCTGCGCAAGACCAAGCTGGGCCGCGGCTTCTACGCCATCGGCGGCAACAGCAATAGCGCCCTGATGCTGGGCGTGAACGTCAAGCGCACCCGCTTCATCAGCTACGTCATCAGCGGACTGCTCTCCGGCATCGCAGGCTTCGTGTTCATGATGCACACCGGCGCGGGCAATGCCACCAACGCAGCCGGCGCGGAAATGAACGCCATTGCCTCGGCCATCATCGGCGGAACGCTGCTCTCCGGCGGCGTGGGCAATGTGATCGGCACCTTCTTCGGCGTGCTGACGCTGTCCACCATCAACGCCATCGTGACCTCCTCGGGCCTGCGCGACCCCTGGTGGCAGGAGATCACCGTGGGCGCGATGCTGTGCTTCTTCATCCTGCTGCAGAGCGTCGTGCTCTCCCTGCGCGGCAAGGGCGGGCTGAAGCGGATGATGCCTAAATGGGCAAAGGCCCCTGATAAAGTAAAAGTTAAGCTGTAATCAAAGGCACACCCATCACGTACATGGCGGGTGTGTCTTTTCCTTGTCCGATATGTGCTGAGCGCTGCGTCGCTCCCGCGTTCTCCCACAGTCAGCGCGCAGGGTTTCAACCCCCGCTCGCTGCCAGCTCCCTCCCGGAGGGAGCTTTTCCGCGTCCCTTGCAACAGGTCGGAGCAAGCAGCATAGTGGGGGTGAGAGGCACCCAGCCTGAGCTCCCTCCGGGAGGGAGCTGGATTCGCGAATGGCTTGCAAAGCCGTGAGCGAAGACTGAGGGAGAATGCGGGAGCTGCTGCACAAGCCTGTTGCACGGGGTCAGATCACACTTACTTCCTGCAGCATCCAATCAATATACAATCCATACCCCTGCTGGGGATCCGCAACGAATACATAGGTGTATTGATGATACCGATATGCTTCATTGACACATTGCCGTTTTCGTCAAACAATCAAAGAAAAACCAACAGCATACCTGATTCAATCCCTGCTGATTCTGGAGCAACGGCTGTTCCGTAAAAAGATTCCATCGCACAAAATTCTCTATTGACAACCCGCCGTTCATATAGTATACTGTATCCAAACTTTATACACAAACCGTTGAAGCGGAGATAACGGCAGTCATGACTTTACAGAGAGCCTGCGATGGTGCGAATCAGGCAAGAAACAAGCTGTCAAATGGACCGCTGAGGGCGCAGGGAAACGGGAGTGCTCCCGGAGTATTCTGCGACGTTGGAGGCAGACGTCATTTGCCGGGGATATGCTGGTATCCCGCTAAGCGCACGGAGCAAGCCGTGAATCAAGGTGGCACCGCGGATAATGTGAATTATTCGTCCTTGACAGAGTTTCGATTTCTGTCAGGGACGTTTTTGTTTTCCCTGAGCAGAAATACAGGAAAGCTATTTCTGACAAGGAGGTGGGTGCAATGGCACTGTTGACCAGACGATGGCGACGCATGCTGAACGACCATTCCCACACGACCAACATCTGAAACGGAGGACATGATTTATGAAGTTCGGCAACGTCGATTTTGATACCTATTTCAAGAGCTACCCTGATGCAAATGGCTTCTTCGGCAAATACGGCGGTTCCTACATCCCCCCGGAGCTGCAAAAAGCCATGGATGAGATCAGCACCGCCTACCAGACCATCTGCAAGTCCCGCCGCTTTATCAGCGAGCTGCGCCGCATCCGCAAGGAATTC
>JAFQEB010000079.1 GCA_017399225.1 Clostridia bacterium
TAGTCCGCTTTGCGGCTGCGGTGCTGGGCGGCTCGGGTTGCAGAGGGTTTCTCTGAATTTCCGCTTTCAGCGGAAGAAACCCTCTGCAAATTCGCCGCAACAGTTCCTTTGCGGGCTGTACTGCAGCCGCTGGGGGCTGGCGATATTCTCGCTGTATTTTCCTTTGCAGGCTGCGGCTTAAGGCGGCCAAAAGGCTCCCCCTTTGGGGGAGCTGTCAGCGTCAGCTGACTGAGAGGGTTCCCTCGCAGGACATGCCTACAGCAGAGGAGGCGCGTCTGCGGACGCGCAGAACCCTCTCACCCGCTACGCGGGAGCTCTCCCAAAGGGAGAGCCTTTTGGCACACCAACTTCAAGCTATCATCCATCACCTGGAATAGATCCCCGTAAGCACCTCGTTGATGAAGCTTTCCCGGTGGGGCAGGGCCTCATCCTGCCGGGCTGCCTCCGCAGCGGCCTCATTGTCATAGGGGACGCTGAGCACCGTCATCGTCAGGGGCGCAGGGGTTTTGCAGCCCAGCTCACCCTCCAGGATCAGCGCATGGGCATTGGGTACGCCCAGGCTGTTGCCCACGCTGCCGGTGTTGAGGGCATAGCCGTCGTTCAGCGTGCGCACAAAGGGACGATGGCTGTCCGCAAAGAGGATGCCCGTGTAGGTCACGCCGTTTGCACGGAAGGCCCGGGCGAAGATCTCCTTGTCCGTCTGGACGCTGATCAGGGGCGTGACGGGCCTGCCATGGAAGAGCCGGAAGTGCACGCCGCTCACCCAGCAGTCGAGCTCCCGGGGCAGGGTGCGCAGCCAATCCAGCCGCTCCTGACCCAGCTGGGCCCAGAAGTAGCCGTCCTCGCTGAATTCCTTTCCGCCGATGCCATAATCCCAGTTGCCGCCGACGAAACGGGTACAGTTCTCCCGCACCCAGTCGCAGGTCTGGGCGTTTTGAGGGCCCTTGCCCACCGCGTCGCCCAGGAACCAGATCTCATCCACCCCGATGCGGCGCAGCTCTTTTTCCAGCGCCTGGGTGGCCACAAAGTTGCCGTGGAGGTCACCGATACATGCGATCTTCATATGCTTTCCTTACAGTTGTCACAGTTGTCGCGGATGAAAAGAATCGCGCCTTCGGGCGCGACCAAAGGGCTTTCCGTCATCCAACATCGCTTGATGCTTTCGCTTTCAGCGAAGTCCCCACCGGGGACACGCATCTGCACGATGCCCTTTGGAAACCTTCGGTACCTCGCACTTTACTCAGGATAGGTCAGGGTATCCGGCGTGACGCTCTCCAGCACGCGGACATAGGCAGCGGCCTCCGCCTTGGCGCCGGGGAGATCATGCTCCAGGTAGTTGCCGCATTCGATCTGCTTCGCGCCGGGGATCTCCCCCTCAAAGGCAGCAGCGAAGGCAAAGGCCTCCTTCACCAGCCCGATGGCCTGCTGATGGCTCACCGCATCCCGCAGGATCAGGTAGAAGCCCGTGCGGCAGCCCATGGGGCCGAAGTACACCACCTGATCCGACCAGGTCGAGGAGCGGACGTAGGTCGCCACCAGGTGCTCAATGGTATGCAAGGGGGCCTGGGGCAGGTAATCGCCCCGGTTGGGCCACTTGCAGCGCAGGTCGTAGGTCACGCAGTCGCCGTCCACGCGGGAGATGTACATACCGGGGGTCAGGGTATCGTGATTGATGGTAAAGGATGCAATTTTGCGCAGCATCGCAGCAGCCTCCTGTTTGATCTATTCCCGCCCATTATATCACAGCTTTCCCGCTTTCACAAGCGGCGCTTACAGCGGCTTGAGGTACACGTCGGCATTGTTGCGTGCCCGGATGCCCCTTTGCAGAGTATAGCCGTGCCTGCGGTAGAACTCCGGTGCGGTGTCCGTGGTCAGGATGGCGTAGGCGCAGCCATCCTCTCGCAGCTTCTCCTCTGCCCTGTGCAGCAGCGCTGCGCCGTGGCCCTGGCGGCGATGCTTCGGCGCGATCCAGAATTCCTCCACGCAGCCCAGCCGTGTAGTAAAGAAGCCCTTCCAGGCCGTTACGGTATCCGAGGCCACAAACAGCAGGAAACCCACGACCTCTCCCTCTTCATCCAGCCGGACGAGGGCCGCATCCTCCCCCACACTCATCTCTGCAAAAAGGCCGTCCCAGTTGGTGACGCGCACCCCCAGCTCGGCATAGTACGCCTTGAACGCGTCCTGGTATGCAGGCTCATAGAAGTCATGAATCAGCAGATCGGTGTATTCCATATTCATATCCTTTCTTCGCGGCACAAAAAAACATGCTCCGGTCACCGAAGCATGTTTGATTTCTGCGTCACAAAGAAGGCCAGTGCCTCAGGCCATACAAAGTGAACGGCAGATCGCTCCGTGCCGGGTCCGAATCGCAAACATACCGCTCACCTCCTTCCAATGATACGATCATTATAGCACCGCCGGGCCACCGCGTCAAGCCATCCCCCCTCCTTGCAATCCGCCCGCAACTACGGTATAATGAAGGCATTCCCGCGAACGGAGGAATCCTTATGAAAATTTCCAAGCGCGACGCGCTGATGTGGTACTCCTTCTTTGCCCAGCTGGATGAGGAGGAGCCCCTCATGCCCCGCCAGCAGGAGATCGCCCTGGCGGTGCTCAGCCAGATCGAACTGGCCCAGGAGAAGCGCATCGCCGACCTGCGCGCCCAGATCCCCGGCTTGCAGACCATCGGCGGCCGCACGTACTTCGTCGGCGACGAAAGGCAGTTCTCCAAGGGCTGCCGCTCCTGCCTGACCGGCACGGGCCTCTCCGCCATCCGCAAGACCAACAAGTGCAACATCAACTGCCGCTTCTGCTACAACTACGGCGAGCTGGACTGCCAGCCCCCCATCGGCGAGGGCATGTGGGAGATCGGCGGCACCAAGTTCCGCGAGGAGGATATCGACCTCCTGCTGAGCATCCAGCAAAAGCCCACGGGCGTTTCCTATGTCTACCTCGAGCCCTTCATGGAGATTGAGAAGTACTACGGCGTCATCCGCAAATTCCACGCCGCCGGGGTGCACCAGCACATGTACACCAACGGCACCCTCTGCACGGAGGAGAATTTGCAGGCCCTTGCTGAAGCCGGCCTGGACGAGCTGCGCTTCAACCTCGGCGGCACGAACTGCGCGGACAAGGTGATCGCCAATATGAAGCTGGCGAAAAAGTACATCCCGACCATCGCCGTCGAAACCCCCATGACCCCGGATTTCTACGAGCAGTTCCAGCAAAAGAAGGACGAGATCCTCGCTACCGGCATCAGCTTCATCAACTGCGCCGAGCTGCACCTGAACCCCAACAACATCGGCAACTACGAGGGCGAGCCGATGTACATGACCCGCCACGGCTACCTTTCGCCCATCTGGAGCCACGAGCTGACCTGCCGCCTGATGAAGCAGTGCGCGGAGGAAAAGTGGCCCATCGTCATCCACGACTGCTGCAACATGACCAAGTTCGCCCGCGACCTCAACGTAAAGGTGCACGAGGGCGGATGGTTCGGCGCCAGCGCGTACCACAGCGAGTTCGACGGCATCCCCTACGCGGCCTTCCTGCCCACGCTGGAGGACCCGGACTTCACCTTCGTGGAAGAAGAGGAGCAGCCCGTCGGCTACCGCCCGGGGGACATCGTGCTATGAAAAAGCCCCTCTTCACCATCGAAGTGGATATCCACGACTGCCACACCCTGCAAAGCGCCCGGGGCCAGGTGAACATAATCACCTTCGGCGGCCGGTGTGACTGCGACTTCTTCCACGGTGAGATCCTCCCCGGCGGCGTGGACACGCAGATGTACCTCGCCGGCGCGCCGGGCCGCCTCAGCGCCCGCTACATGCTCGCCGGCACGGACGCATCCGGCACGCCCACGCGCCTGTTCATCGAGAACAACGGCGAATACGACGCGGAGGGGACCTGCATCACCCGACCCCGCATCCTGACGGACAACCCGGCCCTGACCTGGCTGGAAGAGACGCCCCTGACCGGCCGCATCGCAGGCCGCGAGGGCGGTGTGACCATCCTGATGTACAAGGAGGAAACGCTATGACCATCACCCAGGTGCTGATCCCCCACCACGGCCGCACGGTGCACGCGACGCTCTACCTCCCCGAGGCGGAGGGCCCCGTCCCGGCCGCCCTCATGAGCCACGGCTACAACGGCTGCGGCACGGATTTCACCGGCGGCGCGAAGTTCCTGGCCGAGAACGGCGTCGCAGCCTTGACCTACACCTTCTGCGGCGGCAGCACCCGCGATGAAAGCGGCTTCCCCACGACCGACATGACCCTTTACACCGAGCGGGAGGACGCCCTGGCCCTGCTGGACTACCTGCGCGCCCACCCCGCCGTCGACCCGGCCCGCGTGACCCTCTTTGGCGGCAGCATGGGCGGCATCGTGAGCGTCCTGGCCTCCCAGGAGCGTCCGGCGGATATCGCGGGGATGACGCTGCTCTTCCCGGCGCTGTGCATCCCGGACAACTGGAACAGCCGCTTCCCGAATGAGGCGGACATCCCCGAAACGGTCGACTTCTGGGGCATGGCCCTGGGCCGCGGCTTCTTCCTGGCCCTGCGGGGCATGGACGTCTTTGCCCGTATGCCGGAATTCACAAAGCCCGTGCGCATCCTCCAGGGCGACAAGGACCCCATCGTCCGCCTGGAGGACACCCAGCGGGCCGTCAGCCTCTACCCCAATGCCTCCCTGCGGGTCTTCCCCGGCGAAGGCCACGGCTTCACCCCCGAGGCCGACGCAGAGGTCTTCCGGGAGCTGCTGGCCTTCATCACCGCCTGACAAAGCAAACCGCACCCCCAGGGCCGTCAAGCCCCGCGGGTGCGGTTTTCAAATACGATTGTCAGTGTCAGCCGGGCAGCTTCCCGTGCTCCCGCAGCATCTCCTCCACCACGCGGATGCACTCGTACACCAGCGCGTCGCAATGGGGCTTCTTGACGCCGCCGCGCTGCTCGTTGAGGGCCAGCAGGGGCGCACAGTCGAGGGATTCCGGGTGATTTTTCTGCAGCCGGGCGTAGTAGTCCTCTACAATGGCGCGATCCTCCAGGCCGTACAGGCCCAGCACTGTCGCGCCGCCGGCGACCGCGCCGCAGAGGCGTCCGCCCTTCATGCCGCCGCCGTAGTTGGCAGCAAAGCGCATCACGGTCTCCTCGGTGTAGCCCAGCTCCTCCGCAAAGGGCAGGATGACGGACTGGCCGCAGTTGTAATGGGGCGTCACGATGGCGCGGAGCACCTCCGCGCGGGCGATGTATTTGCTCATGATATGTCTCCTGACCGGGCAAGGTTTCACGCCTGCGGGCGCGACCAAAGGGCTTTCCGATCGCCCTTTGGAAACCTTCGGGCCCCTTCTTGTTTGTTTACTGACCGAACTGCGCGTTGTACAGGGTCGAATAGAAGCCGTTTTGCGCCATCAGCGCGTCGTGGTTGCCCTGCTCGATGATGTGGCCGTCCTTCATCACCAGGATCACGTCGGCCTCGCGGATGGTGGAGAGGCGGTGCGCCACGATGAAGGAGGTGCGCCCCTGCATCATCTTCGCAAAGGCGGACTGGATGCGCAGCTCCGTGCGGGTGTCGATGGAGGAGGTCGCCTCGTCCAGGATGAGCATCGGCGGCAGGGTGAGCATCACGCGGGCGATGCACAGCAGCTGCTTCTGGCCCTGGGAGAGGTTGCCGCCGTTCTCAGTAATGAGGGTATCATAGCCCTCGGGCAGGCGGCGGATGAAGGAGTGGGCATGGGCGGCCTTGGCGGCGGCGATGATCTCCTCGATGGGGGCGTCGGGGCGGCCGTAGGCGATGTTCTCGCGGATGGTGCCGGCCTTGAGCCAGGTATCCTGCAGCACCATGCCGATGTTGCGGCGCAGCTCGTGCCGGCGAATATCGCGGATGTCCGTGCCGTCGACGGCAATGCTGCCGCCGTTCACATCGTAGAAGCGCATCAGCAGGTTGATCAGCGTGGTCTTGCCGCAGCCGGTGGGGCCGACGATGGCAATGCGCTGGCCGGGGGTCACGTTGAGGGAGAAGTCCTCGATCAGCGGGCGGTCGGGCACATAGCGGAAGCTCACGTTATCGAGGGTCACATGGCCCTTGGCCTCCAGGCAGGCGGCGTCTTCAGCGTCGGCGGGGCGATCGGTTTCGCCCAGCAGGCCGAAGATGCGGCGGATGCAGGCCAGGGCGTTTTGCAGCTCGGTCACCACGCCGGAGATCTCGTTGAAGGGCTTGGCATACTGGCTGGCGTAGGACAGGAACTTGCTCATGCCGCCCACGGTCATCGCGATCGCGGGATTCACCTGGATGGCCAGCACCGCGCACACAAAGCCCACCGCGGCGTAAATGATGTTGTTGACCAGGCGGGTGGAGGGGTTCACCAGGGAGGAGAAGAAGGTCGCCTTCAGGGCCACCCGGCCCAGCTCGCCGTTCACGGCGTCGAATTCAGCCAGGCTCTCGTCCTCGTGCCCGAAAGCCTGGATCACCTTCTGCCCCTCGATCATCTCGTTGATCATGGCGGTCTGCTCGCCGCGTACCTTCGACTGGGCGGTGAAGTACTTGTGGGTGTTCTTGGCGATAAAGGCCGCCACGAACAGGGAAAGCGGCGTCAGCACCACCACCAGCAGGGCGATCATCCAGTTGAGGGCCAGCATGATGCCCAGCGTGCCTGCAATGGTCACAACACCGGTAAAGAGCTGGGTGAAGCCCATCAGGAGGCCGTCGGAGAAGGAGTCCACGTCAGCGATAACGCGGCTGACCAGGTCGCCGGTGGGGTGACGGTCGAGGTAGGAAAGCGGCAGCCTTTGCAGCTTACCGGACACCTCGTTGCGGATATCCCGGCTGACGCAGTAGGCAATGCGGTTGTTGCTGGTCGCCAGCACCTGCTGGGCGACGGCTGCCAGCGCGGTCACCACGGCGATGCAGATGGCATTGCAGAGGATGCCGTCAAAATCCACCTCGCTCACACCGACCATGCAGTCGATGGCGTTGCCGGAGAAAATGGGGATCAGCAGCGCCGCCGCCGCGCTGACAGAGGCGCAGATCAGGGACAGCAGCACGTGCATCCGGTAGGGCTTCAAATAGGGCATGACCCGCTTCAGGGAGGCCAGGTCAAGGGCTTTCTTCTGCTTGCTCATGCCTGCACCCCCTTGCCGTCTTCCTTGCGGAACTGGGATTCATGAATCTCGCGGTACACTTCGCAGCTGTCCATCAGCTGGTCATGGGTACCGCAGCCCACCATTTCGCCGTCGTCCATGACGATGATCTGGTCGGCATGGCGGATGGAGGAGGTGCGCTGGGAGACGATAAAGGTCGTCGTGCCCGCGGGCAGCTGCTTCAGCGCCTGGCGCAGGGCGGCGTCGGTGGCGTAGTCCAGGGCGGAGGCGCTGTCGTCCAGGATGAGGATTTCCGGCTCGCTCACCAGCGCGCGGGCGATGGTGAGGCGCTGCTTCTGGCCGCCGGAAAGGTTGCGGCCGCCCTGCTCGACGGCTTCATCCAGCCCGCCGGGCTTCTGCCGCACGAACTCCGCCGCCTGGGCGGTCTCCAGGCACTGCCACAGGAACTCGTCCGTGACATTCTCCATGGTGCGGGGTACGCTCCCCCCGGCTCCTGCGGAGCCTCCCCCCTCAGGGAGGGGAGCTTGGCTGGCCAGGCCGTAGAGCAGGTTGGAGCGGATGGTGCCCTTGAACAGCTGCGCCCTTTGGGGCACCACGGCCACGCGGTCGCGCAGCTCCTCATGGGGCCAGTCCGCAACGGGGCGACCCATCAGGAACACCGTGCCCTTTGTTGCATCGTAGAAGCGGGGGATCAGGTTCACCAGCGTCGACTTGCCGCTGCCGGTGCCGCCGATCACGCCGATGGTCTGCCCGCGCCTGGCGCAGAAGGAGACGCCGGTGATGCTCTCATCGCCCGCACCCTTGTAGGTCAGGGACACGCCGTCAAAGCGCACGGCCTCGTCAGCGGAATCCGCCAATGCGGCCTTTTCCGGGTAGGTCATGGAGGTTTCCGTGTCCAGCACCGCAGCGCAGCGGCCCAGGCTTGCGTACGCGCGGGTCAGCAGCACGATCAGGTTGGCCAGCTTCACCAGCTCCACCAGGATCTGGCTCATGTAGTTCAGCAGGGCCACCACGTCGCCCGAGGCCAGATCGCCGGTGCTGACCTTGCCGCCGCCCACATACAGCAGCGCAATGATACCCAGGTTGATCACCGCATAGGTCAGCGGATTGGTCAGCGCGGCGATGCGCCCGACCTTGAGCTGGGCCTGGGTCAGCGCGCCGTTGGCTTTTTCAAAGCGCGCCACCTCGGCCTCCTCGCAGCCGAAGGCCCGCACCACGCGCACGCCGGAGAGGTTCTCGCGGGTCGCGCCGGTCACGGCGTCCAGCCGCTGCTGCACGCGCTTGTACAGGGGGCCGGTCAGCTTCATCACGCCGAATACGATCACCGACAGCACCGGGATCGCCACCACGAACACCCAGGCGGCCTCCACGTCAATGGTGAAGGCGGCGATCATCGCACCGATGACGATGAAGGGGCTGCGCAGGAACAGGCGCAGGAACATGTTCACGCCGTTTTGCACCTGGTTCACGTCCGCCGTCATGCGGGTGATGAGGGTCGATGCACCGATGGTATCCAGCTCCGTGAAGGACAGGCGCTGGATGTGGCCCATCAGCCGGTGGCGCAGCTGCGTGGAGGTACCGATGGCTGCCCGCGCGGCAAAGTACTGCGCGGTAAAGGAGCAGATGAGGCCGATCAGCGCCATGAGCACCAGCAGCCCGCACTGCCCCAGGATGTAAGGCAAACGCGCAACCTCATCGGCGAATTCGCCGCAGATGCCGGTGTTGATGATATTGGCCACGATCAGCGGCACGCGCAGGTCAAAAAAGGCCTCCAGCATCTTGAAAAGCGGCGCAAGCACGCTTTCGATGCGGTATTTCTTCAGACACGAAAACAGGTACTTCAAGGGGAATTCCTCCGTATGCTTGATACCGCTACAGTATACAGCAAATCGACCGTTTTGAAAAGATGCAATGAATTTTCCAGCAATGGAAGAATCCACCCGGGTCGTGCGTTATATCAGCAGAAGCTATCCCACGAAAGGAGACACATCCTTATGAAACGAATTGCCGCGCTGCTGCTTGTACTGCTGCTGTCCCTGACCACCGCCCACGCCGCCATCCTGCCGCCCTCCGGGGTGGACGAGGGCTTTGCCGCCTGGACGGGCATCGAATGCACCCCCGCCGTCATCCTCTGCGAGAACCTGAGCGTCTACGACGCCCGGGGCGACCAGGGCGGCAAAAAGGTGGGAAGCCTGAGCTATACCGGCCAGACCATCCCCGTCATCGAGAGCTGGGACGGCTATGCTCGCATTTACTATGCCGACGGCAATGAAACCGGCTGGGTGCACAATGAGTACCTGCTGATGGACCCCGCCTGGTACATCTGCGACGAAGGCACGCCGGTCTACGCCTACCCCGACGGCATGGCCCCCCGCGTGGGCTATCTGGCCTCGGGCACAAAGCTGCCCATCATCACCGAATATGAGGGCGACGCCGTCAACGGCTGGGCCTGCGTGAGCCTGCGCGGCGCAGCGGGCTGGATCCGCAAGACCCCGAAGGACACGATCGGCAACACCTGGTTCCGCCCGGCCATGATGGAGCATATCTCCGCCGCCGTCCTGACCTGGCGGGGCGAAAGCATCAGCATTTCCGAATTCAATCCGGAGGACACGATGGCCCTCGCCGCCCTCCTGTCCAATGTCAACGACCTGGGCGCGCCCATGGCCGGCTGCCCCTTTGACGCGACCCTGGAGGTGCATCTGCAGAGCGGCCGCACCGTTACGCTGGAAATCGCCACCGACTCCTGCTGCGTCTACCGGGTGGACGGCCGCGATTACCAGTACGCCCGCCACCTCAAGCAGGACCCCGACAGCAGCGTGGACAACACCGTGCTGCTGAACATCTTCGGCCTGAACGCCTGGGAGGATCTCCTCCTGCCCGCCAACGGGTGATCCCCATATACCAAAGAAAACGGAGGAGACTCCATGAACCGACTGCACTACCAGACCCCCGCGAAGGACTGGAACCATGCTCTGCCCCTGGGCAATGGCCGCCTGGGCGCGATGCTCTTTGGTGGTATGGCCAGCGAGCGGCTGCAGCTGAACGAGGACTCCGTGTGGTCCGGCGGCTGGCAGGACCGCATCAACCCGCGCTCGTATGAGGGCGTGAAGCGCGTCCGGGAGCTGATTGCCCAGGGCCGCATCCGCGAGGCCGAGGAGCTCGAAAAGTCCGACCTCTTCGGCACGCCCTCCTCCATGGGCCACTACGAGCCCCTGGCCGACCTCCTCCTGGACAGCAACGTCGCGGAAACGGCGGATTACCTGCGCGAATTGTTCCTGCTGGACGGCGTCCACCGCACGTCCTTCATGGTGGACGGCAAGCGTGTGGTGCGCGAGGCCTTCATTTCCGCGCCCGACCAGGTGCTGGCCCTGCGTGTGACGGGCGGCGTTCCCTTCCGCATGACGCTTGTCCGCGGTGAACAGCAGGCGGATGGCCTCCTCCTCACCGGCGCGTCGCCTGACGGCCAGCTGCGCTACGCCTGCGCGGTGCGTGTCATCGCCGGCAGTCCGGAGAGCGGCACAGCGGATATCCTCATCGCCGGCGCGACCTCCTTCCGCTATGACGACCCGGCGGCAGCGGCCATCGCGGCCCTAGATGCGGCCTCTGCCAAGGGCTATGACGCGCTGAAAGTCGCCCACCTGGCAGACTTCCGCCCCCTGATGGCCCGCTGTGCCATCGAGCTGCCCACCGATCCGGCCCTGGAGGCCCTGCCCACCGACGGGCGACTGACCCGCATGCAGCAGGGTGAGGCTGACCCCGGGCTGGTGTGCGATTATTTCCAGTTCGGCCGCTACTTGATGGTCTCCGGCAGCCGCCCGGGTACGCTGCCGATGAACCTGCAGGGCATCTGGAACGAGTCCTTCAACCCGCCGTGGGGCTGCAAGTACACCGTCAACATCAACGCCCAGATGAACTACTGGCCGGCGGAGAATTGCAACCTCTCCGAGATGCACCTGCCGCTGATGGAGCACCTCAAGCGCATGCTGCCCCATGGCCGGGAGGCGGCGCGGAAGATGTACGGCGCGCGGGGCTTCGTGTGCCACCACAACACGGACATCTGGGGCGACTGCGCCCCGCAGGACGAGTGGATCCCGGCCACCATCTGGCCCATGGGCGCGGCCTGGCTGTGCCTGCACATCCCCCTGCACTACGAGTACACCGGCGATATCGCTTTCCTGCGTGAGTACTACCCCATCCTGCAGGAGTGCGCCCTCTTCTTCGAGGACACGCTGGTGGAGGGCGCCGATGGCTATTGGAACGTCACCCCCTCCGTCAGCCCGGAGAACACCTACATCCTGCCCAATGGCGAGTCCGGCTGCGTCTGCCAGGGCGCGGCGATGGATTCGCAGATCCTCCGCGAGCTCTTCACCGCCCTGATCACCCTGGGCCGCGAGCTTGGCGAAGACGTCTCCCGCTACGAGGCGATGCTGTCGAAGTGCCGCCCCAACCGTCTGACCAGCCTGGGTACCGTGATGGAGTGGGACGACGAGTACGGCGAGGCGGAGATCGGCCACCGGCACATCAGCCACCTCTTCGCGCTGCACCCCGGCAATCAGATCGTCCCGGGGGATGAGGCCATGTTTGCCGCCGCCCGCGCGACCCTCCGGCGCAGATTGGAAAACGGCGGAGGCCACACCGGCTGGAGCCGCGCCTGGATCATCAACTTCTACGCCCGCCTGCTGGACGGCAACAGTTGCGAACAGCACATCCGCGCACTGCTGACCCGCTCCACGCTCCCCAACCTTTTCGACAACCACCCGCCCTTCCAGCTCGACGGCAACTTCGGCGCGACCTGCGGCATTGCCCAGATGCTCCTCCAAAGCCACGAGGGAAGTCTGCGCCTGCTGCCCGCCCTGCCGGATGCCTGGCCCGACGGTTCTGCCCACGGACTGTGCGCCCGGGGCGGCTACACGGTGGATATCCGCTGGGCCGGCGGCAAGCTGGCCGAAGCCCGCGTCACCGCGAAGAACGACGGCATTTTGTCCCTCTCAGACGGCCGCCGCTTCCCCCACAAGGCCGGCGAGACCATCCTGATTTCCGGATAAAGGAGACGATCCCATGAGAAAGCTGCTCTTCCTCCTGCTGGCGGCCCTGCTGCTGACCGGCACGGCCCTGGCGGACGAGATCCCCGCCCAGGTGCAGGCTATGTTGGAGGACTACCACGGCGCCCGCTACGCCACCGACTATCTGGAATTCGCCCTGCCCGACGGCCGCCGCGCCGGCATCGCCGTCACCGAAGGCAGCAGCCTGGAAGGTTTCATCTGCAATGACGGCCAGTGGTCCTATACCCTGATGTCCTTCGTCATGGACGAGCTGCGCCCCGCCCACCTGGAGCGCGCCGCCCACGATCCCCTGACCTACCACCTCGCAAACGCAGACAACACCGCCCGCCTGACCTACCGCTGCGAGGGCGAGGAATTCCGGCTGATCGGTTGGGTGCTGCCCGGCAGCGAGCCGGTGACGGTGGACGGGGACGTCTTCACCTACGGTACAGGCGACACCGCGGCGGAGATCATCATTCCCGGCGGGTTGTGGTCAGATCACCCCTTCAGCGCCGACGATCTTCCCCTGACGCTGGAAAAGGCCATGGCCCGTTCCATTATCACCGAGCAGAATGTGGCGGAAATGTTTCCCGGCTACACCCTGCGGGGTTATACCTCCTACAACGACGGCGACATGGCCGACGCGGTCTACAGCCGCATTGAGGGTAGCGTGCTGCACATCCGGCGCGCAGGGCTGACCGCCGGGTATGAGCCGCAGGTCGTGGACTGCATCCCCGTGCCCCTGTCGGAGAGCCTGCTGGCCCGGCTGGAAACCGAACCCTTCGACGACCTCATCTCCTGCTGGCTTGGCGGTAATACCTTCCGCACCCCCGACGCCTTCTCCCGCGAGGCCTTCCCCCTGCCTGCGAACGCGGTCATCCTGAAAAGCCGCGTGGAGGAACACAGCCTGGTCGCGCTGGCGGAGGAGGACGGCGTGCGCCGCCTGTACGTCTTCGAGCAAGGAACATATCCTGTGCGCGTGACGAATCCCCTACCGGCAGATGCTTCCCTCGACTTTTTCCATGCCGGCAGCGGCGACCTTGAATTCGAGTGGGACGAGCAGAACATGTCCGCCTCCTTCGTCCGTCGGGAAGACGGGCAGTGGCTGCTGAGTTGGTGCACATGCTACGGCCCCTCGGCGGACGTCCACTTCTCCGCCAATGCCTTCGGCATCAGCTATCACGACGAGGAGTATGACAAGCTTATGCGCGTGGGCACCCTGGCCGCCAGCGACCTGTTCACCGTGGACTTCGCTGACCTCACCGGCGCAGCCCCCACCCTCGACCAGAGCGGCTGGGCGGTCGTCCACAACCCCGATCCTGCCGACCGCCTGCACCTGCGCACCGAGCCGGAGAAGTCCGCCCGCTCCCTGGGCAAGTTCTACAACGGCACGCCTGTCAAGGTGCTGGGCAAGACCAGCAGCTGGACGAAGGTGCAAGTCGGCTTCGGCCCCACCGCCCGCACCGGCTGGATGATGACCAGATACTTGGCCTTCGGTGCAGACATGGACAAGGTGCAGCCTGCCTTCCCGGAGCTGATCTTCCGGGAGCAGTACGAATACCAGAACTGGAACAGCTTCTGGGTCGCCGGCGTCTACGAGGACGCTACCCCCGACGAGTATATCCTCCTGCGCCACGACGGCCAGGTGATGTATGTCCCCCAGGCCTGGCTCTTCGGTGGGTACGGCTGATGACGCTCAGCAGCAAAACGGGGCAGGTTTTGGGATCGCAGCATCATATTTCCCAAATCTTACTCCCATATGATCACAAAATCGCCGCAGACCTGCTTGGTCTGCGGCGAAAACCATTTATCAGCCTTACTCCGCGTAAGCCCAGTTGGAAATGGTGAAGGTGATGGTGACCACCTTGGGCTCCATGCCCTCGGGGAAGATGACGTTGTAGGTCGTCTTGTCCTCGTAGACCTCCTCGACGTAGGAGCCGTCCCAGGCGTTCAGCGGATCGTTGGTATCCAGCTTGCCGTTGGCCTTGAGGGCGGACTTGGGCTCATGCGCCTTGACGGTCATGGGCACGCCGTCGATGACGATCTCGTCCCAGTGGATGTCGCAGCTGGCCAGCACACCGGACTTGCTGCTGATGTCGTAGAGGTACAGTGCGCCGATGCCCTTGAGGCTCTTGACGCCCGCGTCCTTGGCGGCCTGGGAGAGGTGCTTGTCGCAGTCGAAGGTGATGGTGTAGGTGCCGTCGCCCATGAGCGTCACGACGTCGGACACGTCATTGCCGTAGTAGCCCAGCTCCTGCTCGTTGTAGTAAGCGCCGACGGCCACGTTCACGCCGCCCTTAGGGGCCGCGTCCTTGGCCTCGACCTTCACGTCGATGACAGCCTTCTTGCCGGTCATGGTGATGGCGGTCACCTTGGCGGAGCCCTCCGCCACGCCCACCAGCTTGCCCAGGGAGTTGACCGTCACCACGCGGTTGTCGCTGGAGGTGAAGAAGACCTCATCCGTGTGCGCGGCAGGGGCGACGGTCACGCCCAGCTGCAGGGAGGTACCGGCCTTCAGGGTCGCCTCTGCAGGCGCGTTGATTGCAGTGATCGGAGTCTCGGTCTTGCCGTTGCGGACGATGACGATGATCTCCGCCTTGGCGCTGCCGCTCTGGCTCTTCACGGTCACCTTCGCGGAGCCGGGGGCCTTGCCGGTCAGCACGCCCTGGTTGACAGCCACGACCTCGGGGTTGGAGGACGCGTACACCAGGGTATCCTTGGCGTCGGCGGGCGCAACGGTCGCGTCGATCACCGCGGTCGCGCCGGACTCGACGAAGACCTGCTTCTGCTTGACCGTCACGGTCTCATAGGAGGGGAACACGGGCGCCACGGCCTTGTCCTCATACTGGGTCAGGCCCTTGAGGATGTTCTGGCGCAGGTCGCCCTCGATGGGATGATAGTAGCCGCGCATCATGGCGGTCACCACACCCGGGAAGGGCTGCTCATAGGTCTTGCGGTCGAAGAAGCACATGCTGTAGTCAGCGGGCTTGGCATTGAGGTTGTAGGTACCGGCGCTCCAGCAGACCGGCACCACGCCGCACATCTGGGACATGCGGGTCATGGCCTCGTAGTAGTAGGCGCGGGCGCCGTCGTTGTTCTTGTGGGCCGCGCCGTATTCGCCCAGCACCACCGGGACGCCCTGGTCGACGAACTTGGCCTTCAGGCCCTCGAAGTGCTTCATCAGGGTCAGGGCCTTGTCCTGGTTCCAGATGGTGGCGTTCATGTTGTCCTGCAGGCCGAAGACCCAGTCGTAATCATGGACGGAGAGCATCAGGCGGGCCGGCTCGCAGGAATCTTTGGGCATGGTGAAGCCGTAGCTCTCGTTCAGGACATTGACGATATTGGTGTAGCGGGGCACGACCATCAGCCAGCGCTTGGCGTTGTTGCCACCGGTGGCGCGGACGGTGTCGACGAAGATCTGGTTGAGCTCCTCGATGTGGCGGAAGTCGCGCTTGATGCCCGCGTCGGAGCCATCATCGCCGGTGACCTCGTTCATGCACTCGAAGATGACATGCTCGTCATAGTCGCGGAAGCGGGTGGCGATCTGCTGCCAGACGGCGGCGAACTTCGCCTTGACTTCCTCGAACTGCTCGCCCTCAGCGGCCACGCGCAGCCAGCCGGTCTGCTCCGCGCCGTCGTGGTGGATGTTGATGATGACGTACATGTCATGGCGCACGGCATAGTCCGCCACATCCTGCACGCGGGAGAGCCACTCCTCGTTGATGGCATAGCCGTTGGCGTCGTCGATCATGGTGCCCCAGGTGACGGGCAGGCGCATGGTGGAAAAGCCCGCGTCATGCACGGCGGTGATCAGCGCAGGCGTGGTGTACACAGGCTGCCAAAGCACCTCGTCGGGGGTGAAGGCGGTGTGGGCGTCGAAGGTGTTGCCCAGGTTCCAGCCCAGGCCCATCTCCTTGGTGATGGTCGCCGCATCCAGGTCGCGGAAGGGCATCACGGGAGCAGTCGTATCCTCAGCGGAGGCAAAGCTGACGCAGGACAGCGCCATCAAAAGGCAGAGGATCAGGGAAACAATGCGCTTCATGTGGGGAACCTCCTTGTATATTCAGGATTACTTCTTGAACACGAACCGCTCCAGGCGGGTCAGGCACCGGTCATGCAGGCCCCAGGAGAGCTGCTGGCGGTCGTCGTGGAAGGTGAAGTACACAGCATGCCGGCCGGTGATGCCAGGCAGTTTCACCTTCAGCAGCTGGTCGTCGCCGGTGAAGCAGCCCTCGCCGATGGGGGCGCTCTCCGCGTCGTCGAGGTGCACGGTCACGCGGCCTGCCTCGCCCAGGCCCTTCAGTTCCATCACCAGGTCGATGTGGGTGGCGGTGTAGTCCTCGCCGAAGTCGAAGTACTTGTAGCCGACCACCGTGCCGGTGCGTAGCTCGTCCACGACGGTGTGGAACTCGTTGAGGTACTTGATCATGCCGCCGCTGCGCAGCACGCAGGCGCGGTGGGCCGGGGTGGCCTCATAGGGGTTGAGGGCCTTCGAGAAGCCCAGAGAGGTCATCTCCACCGGCGGGATGGTGCCGTCGGGCAGAATCTCGATACGCTCGGCGCAGGCCTGGCGGCTGAAGCAGGTGCCGTTGGTCATCCGGTGGTAGAAGATGTACCACTCATCGCCCACCTTCATGATGGAGCCGTGGTCGTTGCCGCCGGGATAGTCCTGGGAGTTATCCACAATGTACCCCCGATAAGTGAAGGGGCCGGTAGGCTTGTCGCTGGTGGCATATGCCAGGCGGCTGCCCTTGCGGGGGGAGTAGATCAGGTAGTAGGTATCGCCGATCTTGCGGGGAGAGCTTGCCTCGAAGAAGCGCTGCTCCTCCGGCACGCCCTCCCGGTCGTCGATGACATGATGCTGGAGGCTCCCGGGCAGGACGCGGGTCATCGTCGCCGGGTCAAGCTCGTTCATGTGGGAGGCCTCGAAGCCGTAGTACACATACACCCGGCCGTCGTCGTCCACCAGCACGCCGGGGTCGTTGTAGACGCCGTTGTCGCCGGCGTCCTCCGGGGCATACTGATAGGTGCCGATGACCTTGAAGGGGCCTTCGGGCCTGTCCGCCACGGACACACAGCCCTTTTCAAAGAAAACGTAGGTGAAGAGGTAGTACTTGCCGTCCTTCTCCACGCAGTCGGGGGCGTACATCATGTGCTTGTCAGGGGGCGTCATCTCCGACCAGGTGACGTCGGCGGGATGGTCCTCGTCTGCCTGGGCGTGGAACACGTCGCCGTGGCAGGTCCAGTGGTCGAGGTCGTCGATGGGCGCGGACCAGACCTTCAGGCGGATGTCGCAGAAGTCTCCGGCAAGGGGCCGGTCATGAGAGCCGTACAGATACACCCGGTCGCCGAACACGCGGGGCTCGCCGTCGGGGATGTGCTCCCACAGGGGCAGAATGGGGTTGGGCATCAGTTTCGCCTCCGTATTTACATCATTTCTGTCCTACATTATAGCAGCAAATTTCCTGTTTGACCAGTCCTAATTGCACAATGCGCACAGCTGTCAGTCCCGGTGGAACAGGTCGCGGGTGTAGACCTTGTCCGCCGCATCCTCCAGCTGGCTCTCATAGCGGTTGGCGATGATCACCCGGCACATGGCCTTGAACTCCGCCAGGTCGTTCACCACCCGGCAGCCGAGGAAATCCGTGCCGTCGGGCAGGGCGGGCTCGTACACCACGACCTGCGCGCCTCCGGCCAGCAGGCAATCCATCACACCCAGCACGCTGCTCTCACGGAAGTTGTCACTGCCGGTCTTCATGGCCAGGCGGTACACGCCGATCACACCCTCCCCTGCCCTTGCCAGCGCCTGCCGGGCAATATGCTCCTTGCGGGTCTGGTTGCTGTCCACGATGGCACGGATCAGGTTCCCCGGCACGTCGGCATAATTCGCGGCCAGCTGGCGGGTATCCTTGGGCAGGCAGTAGCCGCCATAACCGAAGGAGGGGTTGTTGTAATGTGCGCCGATGCGGGGATCGAGCCCCACGCCCCGGATGATCTCCTGCGTGTTCAGCCCCCGCAGCTCCGCATAGGTGTCCAGCTCGTTGAAGAAGCTCACCCGCAGGGCCAGGTAGGTATTGGCGAAGAGCTTGACGGCCTCGGCTTCGCTGCTGCCCATCAGCAGGGTTTCCGTATCCGGCTTCAGCGAGGCCTCCTGAAGAAGGGCCGCAAAGCACCGCGCCGCCTCCGCCTGCGCAGGATCTGCCAGATCCCCGCCGACGATGATGCGGCTGGGGTACAGATTATCGTACAGGGCCCTGGATTCCCGGAGGAATTCCGGGCTGAACAGGATGCTCCGGCAGCCGGTTTTCTCCCGGAGGGCAGCGGTATACCCCACCGGCACCGTGGACTTGATGACCACCGTCGCCTGCGGATTGACCGCTGCCGCCTGCCGGACGACCGCCTCCACCTGCGTGGTGTCAAAGGCATTGCGTCCGCTGTCATAATTGGTCGGCACGGCGACTACGATGAACTCCGCATCCCGGTAGGCTGCCTCCGCGTCCAGCGTGGCCGTCAGGTGCAGTTCCTTTTCGGCCAGGCAGGACGCAATGCAGGCGTCTGCCACCGGAGAGCGGCGGGCGTTGATCATCTCCACCCGCTCCGGCCGGATATCCACTGCCGTCACCTGATGCCGCCGGGCCAGCAGCACCGACAGGGACAACCCCACATAGCCCATCCCCGCAACCGCGATCCGCATATGCTCGACCTCTTTTCTGTATACAATATCCCGTGATGCAGAAAAAGGCCGCAGGATATGCGACCTTTTTTCTGTAGCTTACACCGCGCCCTGAGCGAGCATGGCGTCAGCGACCTTGAGGAAGCCAGCGATGTTCGCGCCGGCGATCAGATCGCCCTCCATGCCGTACTCCTTGGCGGCATTGTAGCAGGCTTCGTAGATGCCCTTCATGATCTGCTGGAGCTTGGCGTCGACTTCCTCAGCCGTCCAGCTGTAGTGCATGGCGTTCTGGCTCATCTCCAGGCCGGACACGGCGACGCCGCCGGCGTTGACAGCCTTGGAGGGGGCGATCACGACGCCGTTCTCCTTCAGGTACTCCACAGCGTCCAGGGTGGTGGGCATGTTGGAGACCTCAACGTAGTACTTCGTGCCGTTGGCAACGATGTTCTTGGCGTCCTCCAGCTTGACCTCGTTCTGGGTCGCGCAGGGCATACAGACGTCGACCTTGACCTCCCAGGGCTTCTTGCCGGCGAAGAAGGGCACGCCGAACTTGTCGGCATAATCCTGCACCTTGTCGCGGCAGGAGGCGCGCATCTCCAGCAGGTAGTTGATCTTCTCGGGGGTGTTGATGCCGTCCGCATCGTAGACGTAGCCGTCGGGGCCGGAGATAGTGACGACCTTGCCGCCCAGCTCCGTCACCTTCAGCGCGGTGCCCCAGGCCACGTTGCCGAAGCCGGAGACCGCGAAGGTCTTGCCCTTGACTTCCTCGCCGAAGGTCTTGAGCATCTCGGCGGTGTAATACACAGCGCCAAAGCCGGTGGCCTCGGGACGGATCAGGCTGCCGCCGTAGGGACGGCCCTTGCCGGTCAGCACGCCGGTGAACTCATTGCGCAGGCGCTTGTACTGGCCGAAGAGGTAGCCGATCTCGCGGGCGCCCACGCCGATATCGCCGGCGGGCACGTCGGTATCAGCGCCCACATGCTTGCTCAGCTCGGTCATGAAGCTCTGGCAGAAGCGCATCACTTCCATGTCGGACTTGCCCTTGGGGTCGAAGTCGGAGCCGCCCTTGCCGCCGCCCATGGGCAGGCCGGTCAGGGAATTCTTGAGGATCTGCTCCAGGCCCAGGAACTTGAGGATGGACTGGTTCACAGAGGGGTGGAAGCGCAGGCCGCCCTTGTAGGGGCCGATGGCGCTGTTGAACTGCACGCGGTAGCCGCGGTTCACCTGCACCTTGCCCTGGTCGTCGATCCACGGCACGCGGAAGGTGATGATGCGCTCGGGCTCGACAAAGCTCTCCAGCAGAGCGACCTTCTCATACTTCTCCTCATTGCGGTCGATGACGGGCTTGAGGGTGGTCAGGATCTCGGTAGCAGCCTGGAGGAACTCCGGCTCATTGGCATAGCGGACCTTCAGGTCATTCAGTACTTTCTCAGCGTAACCAGCCATAGTGGAAAAACTCCTTTCAAATCTGGATGCGTGCATCCATCATATTCATCCGGTGACGAAATTATTGTACAGGGGTTCTTGCAGGATTGCAATAGAAATCCTGCACTTACTATGTTTTTCTGCTGGATTTCCGCTGTATTTTTCGCCGAAAGTGAAGGATGCCACCCTGCAAAAGAAGCAAACGGCCCCCCGGGCGGAAGATTCGCCGCCCGGCGGGATTTTTGCTTGCACAAAGGCGGCAGTTGTGGTATAATGCGCTGTGTGTATGCGCCCGTAGCTCAGCAGGATAGAGCGTCCGCCTCCTAAGCGGAAGGCCATGGGTTCGAATCCCGTCGGGCGTGCAGAAGACCGGTCAGCAATGGCCGGTCTTTTCCTTTGCCGGCGCAGCTCGGGCTGATCCGCGCGCTACGGCAAAACGGGTGAAATATGGGGACTGCTGATGGTTCAGCAGTCCCCCTTTTGTTTCAGAAAGATCAGTCCATGAGCGCCATCTGGGCTTCCACCAGCGCTTCGTAGTCCTTGTTGTCCGCGAAGCCGTGGATGCCGGAGATGTTGTCGGTGTAGTAGCAGCTGTTGTTGATGTACAGCAGCACCTTGGTATCGCCGCCAAGCTGGTCGGCAATGCTGATGGGCTCGCCGAAGGCAAAGCCGGTCAGCTGCTCCGGATCGGTGGTCGTGACGTCGTTCAGGGTGGCCAGGAAGGTCATGAACTCAGTCTCCATGGTGATCTTGGGCGCGTTGTACAGCTTGTAGGTGACGGTCACATAGCCGTCCTCGACCAGCACGGTCACCTCGCCGATGACGTGCATGTTGCCCGCAACCAGCTCGAAGGTCTGCTCGCCCTCGACGGACAGGTCGATGGCGGTGAACATGTTCCAGACGTCCAGATCATCGCGCACGTCGCGGAAGCGGGGGCCGATGGAGGAGACGGTCATCCGGTACAGGGTGAAGTTGGGGATCTCCTGATACTCGGTCTCGCCGCAGCATTCACACACGCGGTACTTTTCGCCGGGAGCATCCTCCGTGGGAGGACGGCTGACGATCCACTCGCCGGTGTGGCCGGTGGCGGGGATGGCCTCGGTGTAGGTGTGGGAGGCGTCGTTCTGACAGGTGAAGGTCTTCACGCCGTCCTCTTCACAGGTGGGAGCAGTGGTCTCAACGCCGTCGTCATAATCGTGGCCGATGGCGGGGATGGCCTCGGTGTAGGTGTGGGAGGCGTCGTTCTGGCAGGTGAAGGTCTTCACGCCGTCCTCTTCACAGGTGGGAGCGGTGGTCTCAACGCCGTCGTCGTAGTCATGGCCGATGGCGTCGACAGTCTCGGTGTAGGTGTGGTCGCAGCCCTCATTCTGGCAGGTGAAGAGCTTCTCGCCCTCCTCCTCACAGGTGGGAGCCTTGGTCTCCACGCCCTCGTCGTAGCTGTGGCCGGTGGCGGGGATCACTTCGCCCTCGATCTCAGTACCGCAGACGGTGCACTCGTAGGTCGCAGAGCCATCCTCGGTGCAGGTGGGAGGCACGATCACAGCCTGGTCAGGCTTGCTGTGGCCCTTGGCAGGGATGGTTTCCTCAGTGGTCTTGCCGCAAACAGTACAGGTGGTGACCAGCGTGCCCTCTTCGGTACAGGTGGGGGCGGGCTTCTCCACGCCGGCATCCCACTTATGATCCTCGGTCACGGGAACAGCCTCGGTCTTGGTGTGCTCGGCGTCATTCTTACAGGTGAAGGTCTTCACGCCTTCGTCCTTACAGGTGGGCTCGGTGGTCACAACGCCCTCGTCGTAGTCATGGCCGATGGCATCGATCGCTTCGGTGTAGGTGTGGTCGCAGCCCTCATTCTGGCAGGTGAAGAGCTTCTCGCCCTCCTCCTCACAGGTGGGAGCCTTGGTCTCCACGCCCTCGTCGTAGCTGTGGCCGGTGGCGGGGATCACTTCACCCTCGATCTCCGTACCGCAGACGGTGCACTTGTAGGACTCGGAACCATCCTCAGTGCAGGTGGGCGGCACGATCACAGCCTGGTCGGGCTTGCTGTGGCCCTTGGCGGGGATGACGTCTTCCTTGGTCTCGCCGCAAACGGTACAGGTGCTGACCAGCGTGCCCTCCTCGGTGCAGGTGGGGGCAGGCTTCTCCACGCCGGCGTCCCACTTGTGATCCTCGGTCACGGGAACGGACTCGGTCTTGGTGTGGGTGGCGTCGTTCTTGCAGGTGAAGGTCTTCACGCCCTCGTCCTTACAGGTGGGCTCGGTGGTCACAACGCCCTCGTCGTAGTCATGGCCGATGGCGTCGATCGCCTCAGTCTTGGTGTGGGTGGCGTCGTTCTTACAGGTGAAGGTCTTCACGCCCTCCTCCTCACAGGTGGGGGCAGTGGTCTCCACGCCATCGTCGTAATCATGGCCGGTGGCGGGGATGGCTTCAGTCTCGGTGTAGTCGCAGTTCTGGCAGGTGAAGGTCTTCACGCCATCCTGCTCACAGGTGGGGGCAGTGGTCTCCACGCCGTCATCCAGCTTATGGCCGGGGGCGTCCAGCACGGTGACCTCCATGGCCTCGGAGCAGTTGATGCAGTAGACGGTCAGAGAGCCATCCTCTTCACAGGTGGGCTCAACACGCACAGGGGTGGTGGAAGGCTTGTGACCGGCAGCAGGGATCACCTCAGTCTTCACGTCGCCGCAGGCAGTACAGGTGGAGGTCTTCTTGCCCTCGGTGGTGCAGGTGGCTTCCGGCTCCACCACCGCTTCGCCGTAGGAGTGGCCCGTAGCGGTGATGATCTCCGTCTTCACGTCGCCGCAGCCGGAGCAGGTGGAGATCTTCACGCCGTCCTTGGTGCAGGTGGCGGGAGTGATCTCGTCGGTGTAGGCATGGCCCGTCGCTGGGATGGCCTCGGTCTTGGTCTGGGTGCAGCCGTCGTTCTGGCAGGTGTAGGTCTTCACGCCCTCGGACTCGCAGCCGGGCTCCTTGGTCGTCTTGCCCGCATCCCACTTATGCTCCGTGCAGCCCGCGGACGCGATGGTCACGCTGCCGCCGCTGGTGCTGACGCCGATGGAAACTTCGTTGTCGTCGAAGTCATAAGCGCCCATGTTGTAGCAGGAGATGGTGTAGGTCTTGCCGGGCACGGCATTGGAGGTCACCTTGAAGGTGGCAGTGCCGATGCTGCCGCCGCCAAAGGGGCTCATCGCAGCGAAGAAGAAGCCGTTCTTGCCGCCGGCAACGCCGCTGGCGCCCGTAGCACTGACAAACTGCAGCGCGGACTTGTCATAGGAGAAGCCCACGTCGAAGGCACAGGCGTCGTTGGGGTTGGAAACAGAAACAGAGATGGTGACCGTGTCGCCAGCCTTGTAATCGGCAAAGGCAACACTGGCTGCGCAGACCAGAAGTACGCA
>JAFQEB010000080.1 GCA_017399225.1 Clostridia bacterium
CTGTCGCCCGGCTTGCCGGGTGACTGAGGGAGTCCGGGTGACTGAGGGAGTCCGGGTGACTGAGGGAGTCCGGGACTGAAGCCATCCTCCCGCCACCACTGTCATGAAAGGACTGATCACCATGAACGCGAACATTACCCGCGAGGCCGCCCTTGCCGGCCTGATGCAGTACAACAAGGAACCCTTCCACCTCCAGCACGCGCTGACGGTGGAGGGCGTCATGCGCTGGTACGCCGCGCACCTGGGCTACGGCGAGGACGCCGATTTCTGGGCCACGGTGGGCCTTCTGCACGACATCGACTTCGAAATGTGGCCCGATGAGCACTGCACGGCCTGCATCCCGCTGCTGGAGCAGCTGGGCGCGTCGGCGGAGCTGATCCACGCAGTGTGCAGCCACGCGTGGGGCATCTGCAGTGAGGTCGCGCCGGAGCACGAGATGGAGAAGGTGCTCTTCGCGGCGGACGAGCTGACCGGGCTGATCGGCGCGGCGGCGCGGATGCGTCCGAGCAAGTCCACGACGGATATGGAGCTGTCCTCGCTGAAAAAGAAGTTCAAGGACAAGAAGTTCGCCGCCGGCTGCAGCCGCGACACCATCCGTCAGGGCGCGGAAATGCTGGGCTGGGAGCTCGACGTGCTGCTGGAGAGGACCATCCGCGCGATGGCTGCCACGGAGGCGTGGATGCTCACCGAGCTGGAAAAGCTGACGGCCGATGCATGAATCCCGCCGGCTGGCTCGTTCTATAGACGATGAACGCATGAAAGGAGGTCGGGGCGGATGAAGTATCTCCGCAGGCTGATCTGGCACATCGCGTCCCGGCTGCTGATCCTCACGCTCGTGCTGGGCATGATCGTCATCGGCTTCTACTACGCGATGAACATGACCAACATGTACGTCGTGCTCAAGGACGGCATGGCGCGGCGCGCGCAGGTCGTCATGATGCAGGAGGACGCGGGCGAGCTGAACAAGTTCTTCCAGGCGAGCTTCCTGGCCCGGGATCAGGCGGTGCAGGACACCCTCAGCGGCCTGTCGCCCTACCGGGATTACAACGTGCGCGGCATCGACCACCGGCTGGAGATGGGCTTCACGTGGGTCTGGCCGTGGGACACGACCGCGAAGGTGGTCATCGTGGAAAGGATCCCGCGCATCGACGGGCGCATCAAGGGCACGAGGGCGGAGGATTACATCGCGGCCTATGGCGAGGATGCGATCTATCCGCCCGGCTGGGTGAGCGCGCGCTATCAGGTGCAGATGGTCAAGGAGAATGGCCGGTGGCACATCCGCAGCCTGTCGCTGCTGGAGGCCTTGCCGGACTGACGCAGCATATGAAAAAGGGGCTTCTCCCGGGGTGGGAGAGGCTCCTTTGGTTATGGATTGGGAATGATGAATCTGGATGGCGGGGGCGGTGTGATCCGCAGCGCCCCTCACTGCCGTCCGAAGAGCAGGCAGGCGATTTCGGCGTCGGTTTCGTAGGCTGGAGGCAGCAGTGCGGGCAGGATCATGGTTTCGTTGAAGGCCGCGCTTTCAGGCAGGGACACATCGACGTGCCCGATCAGCTGCGCATCGCGCCTGCGGTAGCCCGTGCGGGTGTTGTTGCCGGTGATCAGCGCCGTGCGGAGTGTGGGCCAGCCTGCGCCGGAGAACTGCACGAAGGGCACATCTTCCAGCTGGGCAAGGGTGGGGATCTCCGGGAAGACGGCAGCGTACATCCGGTAATACGGCCACACGTCGAACACCTCCGGCACAACGGCAGAGCGCCAGGACACATGTGCCTTCACCATCTGCCAGACGAACCATTGGCCGTCCAGCTGGCGGAATGCCGCTTCGGACATGTGTGGGCGGTGGTGCAGGGTGCTGCATTCGGCTGTGTGCAGGCGCATGGCGATCACGTCGCCCACAGCGTAGGGGAGGGTCATCTGCGCGCGGCTGACGCGGATGGGTTTGCGCGGCGGTTGCGGGGAAAGCAGCTGCGCCCGGAATTCGGCCAGCACCTTCTGCCGCTTGCGCAGGGTGGCGGCGTCCTCGTAGACGTCGAGGCATTCGCCCCGGTCGATCATCGCGATGACCTCATCCCGGATCGCGTCGGTCAGCACGCCCTTCTTCCACATGAATTGTGCCAGCGAGTAGCGGTAGTCCACCCAGTCCTCGTCGCCGGGGCAGGCGCAGAAGTCCCGGTGGACAAAGTCATCCAGCAGGGCGACGGCCTCTGCAGGGGCATAGCGGCTGAATGCGGCAGAATACTCGGTGAGCAGGTCTTGCGCCGTGTCGTTGCCGGTGATGGAAACGCTCCATGCACCCATGATGATTCCTCCTCAGTACCCCAGCGCCTCGTTCATCGGGATGATGTGGTGAGGGGGGGCCCTTGCTGTGCTGCTCTTTGCTCCGGGAGACCCCTCTCAGTCACCTTCGGTGACAGCTCCCCCCACGGGGGAGCTTCAGTTTGTCAAAGAAGCCACTTCGCAATACTGCGAAGTGGCTTCAAGCATAAGGAGAAGATCGGAAAACAGCGAGCGCAACCACTTGTGGATGGCCAGCTTTTTGAGATTGAGCGCAGCAAACTTGAGCTTGACCCAGGCCGTGACGGCGGCAAGCCCTCTGTAGGGTGTGTAACGCATAGCGTGTTTTTCTTTGGCGTCGGCAAAGACGCGCTCAATCGTTTGGGAACGAAGCGCGTAGGTCGCCTTACCCAGCGGCGAATGGCGGATGTCCTCGGCCCGTTCGAGGTAGTCCTGCCAGACATGCCGCGTGACTGTCTTGACACACTGCTTGTTCTGTGTACACTGCTCTCTGACGGGACAATTCTGGCAGTTATAGCCCTTGCTCTTGTATTCCCTGTAACCGTCGCGATTGGTCGTGGCGTATTCCAGCACCTTGTGCTGCGGACACAGCACACAGTCGTAATACTCGTCGTAGACATATTCATACCACGGCAGATTCCCTTTCTTGGTCATAGGGCGCTTGTAGGGAAGCGAAGGAGTCCTGCCGCTGTCAATGACCTGCTTGCAGATCCATGGCGTTTTGTAGCCTGCGTCGGCGGTAACCACTTCAACTTCGGGATAATGCTCAATCAGCCGCTCGAATACCCTGTCGAATGCAACGCTGTCATGGACATTGCCGGGCGTTACTTCCACCTCCAGCACATATCCCCGCTTTTCGCAAACTGTGTGGGCCTCATACGCAAAGCACTTCTTGTGCTCGCCCTTGTGGAACACGCCGCTTTCCTGGTCGGTGGTGGACTCAATAATGGTCTTCTCCTCCGGCCGTGCTGACGGCGTATCATCGTCGTCATCCTTCTTCAGCGGCTTTTTCCCATGAGCAGCGCGATCCGCATCGACTTCCTGCATCAGCTGCTCCTGGTAGTGTCGCGCTGCCTTCGGGATCGACTTCTTCACGTGCTTCTTCAGATTCGCGTTCGCCTTGATGTGGGTCCCGTCCACAAACACTACTTCCGGCGACAGATAACCAGCTCGTGCCACTTCTTCCAGCACCCAGCGGAACACTCCCTCGATCACTTCTGCCGTGAATCGATGCCGGAACGCATAGCTGATCGTCGCAAAATGCGGCAGCGGCTGCGACATCGTGTACCCCAGAAACCACCGGTATGCCACGTTCACTTCCACGTCCCGCATCGTCTGCCGCAGCGATCTGATCCCGAACAGATGCTGAATCAGTACCAGCTTGAACAAGACCACCGGATCGATGCTCGGCCGGCCATTGCCTTCGCAGTACAGGTCTTCTACCAAGTCGTAGATATGCGTGAAGTCCACCGCCGCGTCGATTTTGCGTAGCAGGTGGTCTCTGGGTACCAGCATGTCCGTGCACAGCAGTTCGATCGCCTGGCGCTGTTCGGTCTCTCGGTTCATCATTTTCATCACCTGGGCCTATTATATCAAAAAAAGCCGCTTATGGCGACCTTTTTTGACAGGCTGACCACTGTCCTTCACAGGCAGTGGTCATTCTTTGTTTTGGGCATCAGGCAAGTACTCCATCACGTCCTCCACCCGGCAGGAGAGGATCCGGCAGAACATTTCAATCGTGTGGGTGCTGACGCTCTCGTTACGCTTCAGGCGGGTGATCTGCGCCGGGCTTACGCCATGGGTGTGGATCAGCGCATACTGCGTCACACCCTTTTGCCGCATGGTATCCCACAGCCGCTGGTATGAAATCATCTGCAGCCCCCCTCACACCATTTCTCTGTTGACACGATAACCGAAAACGGTGTATAATACCATTAACCAATATCGGTTATTACTCAAACTGCATGCTGCAAAGGAGGATGGCTCAGTGATTTCTTTTGACGAGGTAAGCTTCGGATATCAGGAGCTCATAGGAAACGTGTACTTGGAACACAACTGGATCAAAAGCGGTGATCACTTCGGCGGTGTTGACGTGCTCATAAGCTTCAGAAACACCAGCGACAAAACGATCAAATATGTAACGTTCAACATTCAGCCACTCAATGCTGTCGGAGACGTTGTTACCTGCAGGATTTCCGGCCGGTCAGATGTACGTCTCCGGTATACTGGTCCTCTGGCTCCCGGAGCACAATGCTTTCAAGCAGTCTGGGGCAAAGAATGGTACAATTCGACCATCCAGAAGCTCGGCTTCGGTGATATCGAGATAGAGTATATGGACGGAACAACCGAAGTGCAACGCGAGCTTATCTGGACGCCTAAGAAAGGCTGTTACGTAGCCACTTGCGTCTATGGCTCCTATGATTGCCCTCAGGTCTGGACGCTTCGCCGCTTCCGCGATCACCAACTGGCCAGCAATCTCCCCGGCCGCCTGTTCATAAAGGCTTATTATGCCACCAGCCCCACGCTTGTGAAGTGGTTTGGCAAAACCGCCTGGTTCAAAAAGCTATGGAAGAGCGCCCTTGACCGCCTTGTTCATCATCTGAACAAAGAAGGTGTGAAAGACACGCCCTATCAGGATAAAGGCTGGTAATTCATTCTCTGGCTTGTCATAGCGCCCGATTCCGCACCCACCCCGGGTGCGGTTTTTTGTTGACTTGCCTCCACACAGGGAGTAAAATATAGAAGAATCCCCATCCGCCAACAACAACAGGGAGGTACGACTTCCATGAAAATCACCCTCGACCACCTGACGAAGAAATTCCCCAACCGCGCGAAGAACAAGCCGGACGTCATCGCGGTGAACGACTTCACCTTCGAGATCCCCGATGGCAAGCTGATCGGCCTGCTGGGTCCCTCCGGCTGCGGCAAGTCGACCGTGCTGAACCTCATCTGCGGCCTGCTGAAGGTCACCGATGGACGCATCCTCTTCGATGAGGACGACGTGACCAACATCCCCGCCGAGTACCGCGGGGTGGGCATCGTCTTCCAGAACTACGCCCTCTACCCCCATCTCACGGTGGAAAAGAACATCATGTTCCCGCTGGAGAACTTCAAGGGCAAGGACAAGCTGACCCGCGAGGA
>JAFQEB010000081.1 GCA_017399225.1 Clostridia bacterium
GCGCTCTTCTATGGTAAGATGATGGTAGTTCATACAGTTCTCCTTTCGGTATTCTGGTGTGTGGTAACTCTATTATACCAGAGATCTGTATGAACTTCTTTTATTTCCTATAGTGTTGCACTTGATAGTATAATTCACCGACACAAGCAAAGGCTCCTCCCTTTCGGGAGGAGCCTTTCATTTGCTATTCTCAGCAGAACCAGCCCTCAGGCAGCCACTGGCGCTGGTTTTCCAGCATGTCATTGAACAGCTTTTCGCCGTCCTCCGGCTTGATGGCGCCCATCTGCGGGTCGTTCATGAAGGTGGTCAGTCCCAGGGTGCGGTCGCAGGTCATAGCCGACCGCAGGGTATTCTCCTGATTCTGCACATGGCGGGAGATCAGGGGCAGGATGTTCTCCGGGATCTTGCCGGCGTGGACGGGCTCGATGCGGTCATAGCCGAAGAGGGCGTTGGTCTCCACCACTGCGCCCAGGGGCAGGTTCTCGATCTGACCGCGGTTGGGCACGTTCACGTTGCTGACCAGGTCGCCCAGGCCCAGGATGGCCTTGATGAGCAAGTGCCCCTCCTCACCGGAGCCCTTCAGGCTCACAGCCTCCGCGCCGGAGATCAGATCGTCGGAGCGCTTCAGCCGGTTTTTGAGGTCGTTCTCGCGCCAGTCGACCGTGGTCAGGCCGAACTTCCAGGCCTTGACCGTCTCCGGATCGCGGGTGTACCACGGGGGCATGAACTCCGCCAGATGGCGGTCGCCAGCTGCGGCGATCGCGCCGTAGCGATTGAACAGGTCGAATTTGACACGGTGCGCACAGGCGAAGGAGTTGTTCATCCAGTTCTCGTCCTTGCCCTTGTAGAAACCGTCTTCGGCGTACTTCTTCGCAAATTCGGCGTACAGGGGCATCAGATCTAGGCCCTTCCAGGTGGCGCGGGTCAGCCAGGTGAAGTGGTTGATGCCCACGACGGTGGTGTAGATATCCTGACGCGCCACGCCCTCGGCAATGCCCGCGTCCTTGAGCATCTGGGTCAGCAGATGCTGGGTACCGAAGACCTCGTGGCAGCAGCCGAAGGCCTTGATCTCCGGGAACACCTCATACAGCGTGCGGATGCACAGCGTCATGGGGTTGGTGTAGTTGATGACCCAGGCCTTGGGCGCATAGTCGCGGATGGCCTCACCGATCTCCACGAACATGGGGATGGTGCGCATCGCACGCATGAAGCCGCCGGGGCCGACGGTATCGCCCACGGGCTGATATACGCCCAGGCGCTCAGGCAGGTGCACGTCGCTGCGCATCTCCTTGAAGGTGGCAGGAAGGATGGAGATGATGACAAAGTCCGCGCCGGTCAGGGCTTCCTGCAGACTGCCGGCCACCTCAAAATCCCAGTGGGACTTTGCATCGGGATGGGCGGAGATCTTCTCGCCGATGATCTTGTTGCGCTCGGCCGCCTCACGGTCGATGTCGTAGAGGTGCACGGTGCCGGAGATCTGCTCGTCGCAGGCAATGTCGGTCATGAAGCCCCAGGCCCAGCCGCGGCTGCCGCCGCCGATATAGGCCACCGTCAGGCCGTCCACGCGGTCGCTGTGATGCTGAATCATACATATCCCTCCTGTTTTTACAACAGATTACTTTGCGTTGCCGTAGGTATTGCTCAGGTCGACGACTTCCGCCGGCGTTTCCGGAGCCTTCTTGTGGCGGGAGGTCGCGATACGCTTCTTGAGCTCCTCATGGAAGAGCTCCTCGTCGATGGGCAGCGTCACTTCCCTGCCCAGGAAGGCGGAGAGGTGCATGGCGTTGGAGAGCATCAGGCCGTTGATGCCCTCGCGGCCGTCGGCAATCAGCGGCTCACCCCGCAGGATCGCGCCGCCCCAGGCGTTCACCACGCCGGTGTGCTGCTCGTTCTTTCCGTCGGTCTCCACCTTGACGTCGGTGGCAGGCATACAGGCAAAGCCCTCCTTGCAGGTGGCGGTCCATTCCGGCTCGGAGACGCCGAATTCCTTCAGCTCAATGCCGCCGTAGGTCACCACGAGCTTGGCCTTGTCCATCATGATCTCGAAGCGGTTGGTGCCGTGGGGATCGCCGGTGGTGGTGACGAACACGCCCGTCGCGCCGTTCTCATACTCGACATAGGTGGTCACGTCGTCCTCGACCTCGATGTCGTGCCACTGGCCGTACTTCAGGTGGGACTGCACCTTCACCGGCATACCGCAGATCCACTGCCACAAATCCAGCTGATGGGGGCACTGGTTCAGCAGCACGCCGCCGCCCTCGCCGGCCCAGGTGGCGCGCCAGGCGCCGGAATCATAGTAATGCTGGGTGCGGTACCAGTCGGTGATGATCCAGTTGGTGCGGCGGATGCGGCCGTACTTGCCGCTCTGCACCAGCTCGCGGGCCTTGCGGTAGACGTGGTTGGTGCGCTGGTTGAACATCAGGCCGAAGACGACCTCCGGGTGCTGATCCGCCATCGCGTTCATCTCGCGCACCTGCTTGGTATACACGCCAGCGGGCTTTTCCACCATGACGTGGATGGAGCGCTTCATGCACTCGATGGCCAGACCGGGGTGGTCGTAATGGGGCGTGGCGACGATGCAGGCGTCGATCATGCCGCTGTCCAGCATTTCCTGGGCGGTGTGGAAGAAGGCCACGTTCTCGCCCAGGCGCTTCTTTGCCCAGTCCTCGCGGGCGGGGTTGATATCCGCCACGGCGGTCAGTACGAAGTCAGGGCACTCGCCGTCCACCACGCGGCAGGCGTGGCCGCTGCCCATGTTGCCGATACCGATGATGCCCAAACGAATCTTCTTATCCATGATGCTTCCTCCTTACAGCAGCGCCTTGAGGGCGTTGCAGGCCGCATCGAAGGCGGCGTCGCTGCTCTCGTAACAGAACGGGTCGATCTTGGTTTCCTCACCTGCGCGCTCCAGGTCCTTAAGGCCCGCAAACACGCTCAGGTGGGGCTCGATAGTCACATTGCAGCCGCCGCGGGCGCGGAAGTCATCCAGGATGATCCTGACGTTGCCCTCGCCCTTGCCGGCAGGCACAACCTTGCCGTTTTCCAGCGCATCCTTGATGTGCAGGTACTTGATCCGCCCGCGCAGCAGCTTCCAGGCGTCGATGGTATCCTGGCCGCACTGGATGAAGTTGGCCGGATCGAAGATGCCCTCCAGCTGGGGGAAAACAGTCAGCAGATCCAGGCAGCGGTCAGCCATGTCGCCGTAGATACCCTTCTCATTCTCGTGGCACAGTGCCACGCCGCTGCCCTCCGCAGCGCGGAGCATCTGGCCCATCTGGTCGATGACCTTGCCGCGGAACTCCGCAGCCCGGTCGCCCGGCATGTAGAAGGAGAACATGCGCAGGTTCTTTGCGCCCAGCACGTCCGCCAGCACCAGCGTATGGCGAAGCTTGTCCAGGTGGGCGGCAAACCCGTCGGATTCAATGCCGATCTTGCCGATGGGCGAACCCATGGACCAGACCGTCAGGCCTGCATCATCCAGCTTACGGCGCACCTCACGGGCCTTTTCAACGGAAATATCGGAAATGTTCTGACCGTCCACCCCGCGGATCTCCAGGCCGTTCAGACCGTTGCGGCACATCGCAGCAATCTGGCCGTCGATCTGACCGGAGGCTTCATCGGCAAAGGCGTAGATATTCATCGGTTTCATTGTGTTCCTCCCCTTCGTTGGCCGCAGGCGTTTCTGCAGCATATTTCCCTCATATTATACAGCAATTTTTGCAATCATGCAAGCACAATATTGTATTTTATTGATTTTATTGCTCGTAATTCTCAGTACAATTTCTTAGGGGAAACAGCCTGCGCCCGCTGCCTGTTCGGAACACAAAACAGCGCGATACTGTCCTTTATAGACTGTACCACGCCGGATGGTTATTCGTCAAGATGTATTATGCTTGACAAGTTGTTGACGATCGCCCGGGTGACCCAGGGCTTGTTCATGGTGTAGAGGTGGATATGGGTGATGCCGTTGGCGACCAGATCGATGATCTGCTCGGTGGCATAGGCGATGCCTGCCTGGGCCATGGCCTGAGGATCATGGGCAAAGTGATCCGCAATGGCAGCAAAGCGCGGCGGCATGATGCTGCCGGAGAGCTGCACGGCACGGGCCACCTGCTTTGGATCGCAGATGGGCATGATGCCCGCACAGACCGGCACGTCGATACCAGCTTTCAGCGCCCTGTACAGGAAATTGTACAGGATGCCATTGTCAAAGAACATCTGCGTGGTAAGGAAATCCACGCCTGCATCCACCTTGCGCTTGAGGTATTCGATATCCTGCAGCCGTCCGCCGCTCTCCGGGTGTCCCTCCGGGTAGCAGGCAGCACCGACGCAGAAATCCCCCTGCCCGTGGATGAACTCGATCAACTCTGCCGCGTAGGTGAAATCGGTATAGCGTGAGCCATCCTTCGGCAGGTCGCCGCGAAGGGCCAGAACGTTTTCCATCCCGGCGGCCTTCATATCCGCCAGCACATCCCGCACATGCTCCTTGGTGGACTGCACGCAGGTCAGGTGGCACAGGGGCGTGACCCCCGCGTCCGCCACCGCCTTGGCCACCGCCAGGGTATGTCCGGGCGTGGAGCCTGCCGCGCCGTAGGTGACGGACATGTAAGCAGGCTTCAGGGCAGCGATCTCCTTCGCCGTTTCGCAGGCCTGCGCAATGCCGTCGAACTTCTTGGGCGGGAATACCTCGCAGGACAGACGAACCTTGTCCCCAGACAGAATGCTGCTGATGCGCATAGCTGAACTCTCCTTGCATTTCTTCCCGCCCATGATACCATCCGGGCAGCGGCAAAGTCAACGAATCTGCCGATCAAGTGCATGAAAAGTGCAGCGCCGGAGCATACTGGCCTGCGAGGTGATGAATATGATGACCTGGACGCAAAAAGAAACGTCTCTCCTGAAGGATCTGAAAAACCAGGAGCAGCTCTGTGTGGACAAGTACGGCAAGTATGCGGACGAGGCCTGCGACCCGGAGCTGAAGCAGCTCTTCCGCACCATCCAGCAGGCTGAGCAGGGCCATCTGCAGAGCGTGACCAGCCTCCTGAACGGACAGCTGCCCCAGCCGGGCGGCCAGCAGGGGCAGCAGGATCAGCAGAAGCCCCAGCGGTACGCGGAGTTCCCGCCCCAGGGTGCGCAGGATGTGCAGCAAGCCTTCCAGCACGACAAGTTCCTGGCCGAGGACGCCCTCTGCACCGAGAAGGAGGTATCCGGCGCGTACAACGTGAGCATTTTTGAATTCCGCGATCCGCAGGTACGCCAGCTGCTGAACCAGATACAGGGCGCGGAGCAGCGCCACGGCGAGATGCTCTATCAGTACATGGCCAGGAGCGGCATGTACCAGGCACAGTGATCCTCTCCTCCGGGCAGCAGCACGCTGCCCTATTTTTGTTGAAAAAAAGCAGATTGGAAACGTTTCCGGAAGGAGTTTCGCATTCCGCGGCGAATCCATAATCTGAGCCTACGGGCTCATCACTCAAACGAAAGCAGGGGAACGATATGATCCGCAGATTTGATTTCGGTCACCCTTACGATACAGGCGCTGTGACGATGCAGCTGCCCGTTTGCCAGGACGCCATGCCCCGGCTGACCATCAGCCGTAACGGCAGTTCCGTCACCTTCCGCACCATGCTCAGCGAGGATGACCAGATCTTCGGCCTGGGCGAGAGCGTGCGCGGCATCAACAAGCGTGGTCATCTCTACCGGGCATGGAACTCCGACGATTTCTCCCACACGGAAAACAAGGCCAGCCTGTACGCCAGCCACAACCTCCTGCTGTTCAGCGGGAAGGACGGCGTCTGGGGTGCATATTTTGACGACCCCGGCGCAGTGAGCTTCGACCTGGGCTACACCCGTGGGGATGAGGCCGTCATCACCTCGGAGAACGGGGACCTGTCCGTGTACATCATCGAAAGCGACAGCCTGATCGGCGCGGTGAAGGAATTCCGCCGCCTGATCGGCCGCAGCTACCTGCCGCCCAAGTGGGGCCTTGGCTACATCCAGAGCCGTTGGGGCTATGCCTCTGCGGAGGAGCTTCGCACGGTCGTCCGGGAGCATCGCCGGCGTGGGATCCCCATGGACACCATCTCCATGGACATCGATTACATGGACGCCTAAAGGACTTCACCTGGAACCGTGATACCTTCCCCGATCTTCCGGGGCTGGTTTCCGGGCTGCGGGAGGATCACGTCCGCGTGATGCCCATCATCGACGCCGGCGTAAAGGTGGAATCCGGCGATCCGACCTACGAGGAAGGCATGGCCAGGGACTACTTCTGCAAGAAGGAGGACGGCAGCGTCTTCGTCGGGGCGGTATGGCCCGGCCAGGCTGTATTCCCGGATTTCCTGCGTGCTGAGGTACGCCAGTGGTTCGGCGAGAAGTACCGTCCGCTGCTGGAAAGCGGCGTCGAGGCCATCTGGAACGACATGAACGAGCCCGCCATCTTCTACTCGCTGGAGGGGCTCCAGGCCGCCTATGACAAGGCCGAGTCCATGCGGGGCAAGAACATCGGCGTCAACGACTATTTCGCCCTCAAGGACGCCTTCACCGGCATGTCCAACTCCATGGAGGACTACCGCCGCTTCTATCATCTTATCGACGGCAAGCCCGTCCGGCACGACAAGGTGCACAACCTCTTCGGCGCCATGATGACCAAAGCAGGCGCACAGGGTATGAAGGCTGTCCGGCCCGGCAAGCGTCCGCTGCTGTTCAGCCGCGCCTCCTTCATCGGCGCGCATCGGGACGGCGGCGTATGGCAGGGCGACAACAACGCCTGGTGGGGCCACATCCTGCTGAATCTGCGGCAGATGGCCTCCCTGAACATGTGCGGCTTCCTGTACACAGGCGCGGATCTGGGCGGCTTTGGCTGCAACACCACGGAGGATCTGCTCCTGCGCTGGCTGCAGCTGGGCGTCTTTACCCCGCTGATGCGCAACCATGCTGCCGACGGCACCCGCGAGCAGGAGATCTACCGCTTCCGCAACTGGGAAGATATGCGCAATGTCCTCACCGTGCGCTATGCCCTCATCCCCTACCTCTACTCCGAGCTGGTGAAGGCCGCGGAGAAATACGACATGATGTTCCGTCCCCTGGCCTTTGACTATCCCCAGGACGAGGACGCCTGCCGCACCGAGGATCAGCTGATGCTGGGCGACGGCTGCATGATCGCCCCTGTTTACGAGCAGAATGCCCGGGGCCGCCATGTATACCTGCCCGAGGACATGCTGCTGGTGCGCTTCCGTTCCGCTGCGGATTATGACCTGGTTCCCATGCAGAAGGGACATCATTGGGTGAAGCTGGGGCTGAACGAGTTCCCGCTTTTCATCCGCAAGGGGCATGTGATCCCCCTGGCAAAGCCCGCCGAATATGTGGAGGGGATCGACGCCGGTTGCCTGACCCTGCTGGGCTGGCTGGAAAGCGGAACCTCCGTCATCCTTTACGATGATGACGGCGAGAGCGAGGCCATCGACCTGGAGGCCGGCCTGACCCGCATCGACGTGCAGGTGAAGGACGGAAAGGCCGTGGCCGATGCGGAGGGACGCATCGTTGACGCCTCCCGGGTGATCGTGGACTGATACCTGTTTGTGCTTTGGGAGCGGCTGCTTTTTGTGGGTGGTCGCTCCTTTTTCCTTTTGGGGGACCGTGGGAGGGCCTTTTTCCTGCTTGTTAGTTGAACTGTTTGAGGGCTCCACCGGATGGTGGAGCCCTCAAAGGCGTTGTGTGACTTTTTTCCGCTGCGGCGGGGCCTCCGGCGGGCAGGGCTACGCGCCCTGCACTGCGCCAGGGACTTAGTCCCTGGACCCTTTTCGCTTCGCGCGTTACAGAGTTTCGCCGTTTTCGATGGCCGTGATCATGTCCACACGGCGCTGATGACGGCCACCCTCAAATTCTGCCGTCAGCCAGTGCGTCGCGATCATCTTCGCCAGATCCACACCCACCACGCGGGCCCCCATCGTCAGAATGTTGCTGTTGTTGTGCCGCTTGCTCAGCTCCGCACTGTATACGTCTGAGCAGGTGCACACGCGGATGCCCTTCACCTTGCTGGCCGCAATGCCAATGCCAATGCCCGTGCCGCAGATCAGGATGCCCCGATCGCATTCCCCGTCCGCAACCGCCTTGGCAGCCTTGTAGCCATAGATAGGGTAATCACAGCTGACGGCCTCGTTCACGCCGAAATCCTTCCATTCCAGCCCCATGCCGTCCAGCAGCTTCATGATCTCCTTCTTCATCTCAATGCCCGTGTGGTCACATGCCAGTGCGATCATATTGCTTTTCCTCCATATTCTCACGGCGTAACGCCATATCGGTATCCATTACAAATAATACGCGAAATCTTCCGCTTCTCCTGCCGGTTGTGATGAATTTCCTGTGAAAACCCTTGACGCGCGTGGTATAATGTATGCGTAGAAATATACCTTCACGGAGGATCACCCCTTTATGGCAGATCAACGCTGTTCCCTGTGCCGCATCGCGCTGGAAAACGTGTCCGTTGCCCGCGGCGGCCAGAATCTGTTGCAGGATGTGTCCATGCACATCCACTGCGGCCAGCTGACCGTCCTGATCGGTCAGAACGGCGCAGGCAAAACGACCCTGATCCGGGCCCTGCTGGGCGAATTGCCCCACGGCGGCGCCATCCGCCATGTGGACGGCGAAAACCGCCAGGTGCCCCGGCTGCGAACGGGCTATGTGCCCCAGCACCTGCAGTTTGACAAGGAGATGCCGGTCACGGTGGAGGACTTCCTCGCCGCCGCCTTCTCCCGCCGCCCGGTGTGGCTGGGCGTGAGCCGCAAGACCCGTCGGCGGGTGCTGGAGGCGCTGCGGGCTGTTGAAAGCGAGGATCTGGCAAAACGGCCCCTGGGCCGCTGCTCCGGCGGCGAGCTGCAGCGGGTGCTGCTGGCCCTGGCCATCAATCCCACCCCGGATCTGCTGGTGCTGGACGAGCCCGTCTCCGGCGTGGATCAGAACGGCCTGAAGCTGTTCCTGGATACCGTTGTCCGCCTCAAGGAGCAGCATCACATGGCCATCCTGCTGGTCAGCCACGACCTGAACCTGGTGCGCCAGTATGCGGATCATGTCGTGCTGCTGGATAAGAGCGTGCTGGTGCAGGGCGCGCCGGATGCAGTATTCGCCTCCCCCGAGTTCCAGATGATCTTCGGCGTGGGCGCACGCAACCTGCAATCCGCCCGCATCCATGGCGCCGGCCGATGGACGCCCCGCGTCACTGCGGAGCAAACCGATGAGGAGGTGACCGAGTGATGGA
The DNA here is from genome assembly GCA_017399225.1 of Clostridia bacterium. The sequence goes on from JAFQEB010000081.1 coordinate 9,257, forward strand.
CGCGCTCCATGCCTTCCTTGAATTTGAATTCATGCGCAACGCGCTCTTCGCCATCCTGCTGCTCACGCCCCTGCTGGCGCTGCTGGGCACGATGGCCGTCAACCAGCAGATGGCCTTCTTCTCCGACGCCCTGGGCCACAGCGCCCTCACCGGCATCGGCCTTGGCGTGGTGCTGGGCCTCTCCAGCGATCTTCTGGCCATGCTGATCTTCGGCGTGGTATGGGCCTTCCTCATCTGCCGCATCAAACAGACCGGCGCTGCCTCCACGGATACGGTCATCAGCGTCTTCTCCTCCACCGCCGTGGCGGCGGGCCTGCTCATCCTCTCCCGGGGCGGCAGCTTCGCCAAGTACTCCCGGCTGCTGGTGGGCGACGTGCTGGCTGTGACCGTACCGGATCTCCTCTACCTGGCCATCGCGCTGGTCGCCGGCGTGATCCTCTGGGCGCTGATGTACAACCACCTTCTGCTGGGCAGCATCAACCCCTCCCTGGCAAAGACCCGCGGCGTCCGCGTGCAGCTGGTGGAATGCGCCTTTGTGGTGCTGGTGGCCGTGGCCGTCATGCTCTCCATCAAGTGGGTGGGCGTGATGCTCATCAATGCCCTGCTGATCCTTCCCGCTGCCGCAGCGCGCAACATCGCCCGCTCCAGCCGGCAGCACGCGCTGTGGAGTGTGGGCATCGCCCTTGTATGCGGCGTGCTGGGCCTGATCCTCTCCTGGTACATGGATACCACCGTCGGCGCGGCCATCGTGCTGTGCGCGGCGGTATGCTACTTCGTTTCCCTGGGGCTGCGGCGCTTTATCCGCTGATCCCCCGCGATCTCAATTTCGAAGGAGGCTGACGCTGATGGATCGCATCCTGATCCTGATGGCCGCAGATGAATTTGCCGACGCGCAGTCCGCGCTGCTTTCCGCCCGCAATGCAGCCGCCGAGCCCGACGCCCTCAGCTGGGGGCTTTCCCTTGCCGCCGAGCCGGATGAGGAAGCCAACGAAGCCATGCAGGAGCTGGGCATGGTACGCTTCCTCTGCCCGGAGGCAGATCTGTGGGCCGCCATGCCCAGCCTCTGGCAGGGCGAAAGCTATGTGCTGATGGCTCATCCCGCCATGCGCTTCACCAAGGGCTGGGACAAGGAGCTGCTCCGGGAACTGCGCGCCTGCCCTGCCGGGCCGGTGCTTACCTGCGCGCTCACCGGTTATCTGCCCGTGCGGGAGGATCCGCTGGGCTCCGTCTGCCCTGTGGCAGCGGACGCCTTCAACGAGGACAGCGAGCTGACCTTCCACCACGGTATGCCCCTGCGCTTCACCGCCGGCCCGACCCGCGGGCCCTTTCTCCACCCGGACTTCTGCTTTGGCCCGGCAGGCTTCTTCCGCGCCCTGGCCGAAGGCGACGAGCCCCTGTTCATGCGGGCGTTCCGCGCGGGCTGGGAGCTGTATACGCTGCACCGCCCCATCATCCGCCTTTTGTGGGACGTGCCCGTCGACCCGGTGCGCATCCCCGCCACCCATGATCTGCAGGAAGATTTTGCGGCAGTCTTCGGCGTATCCTTCGCCACGCGGCTGCTGTCGCCCCAGTCCCGGCGGGGGATGCTCAGCGAGGAGCTGAAGCTGCGCCTCCGCGTGCCGGTGAGCGTCCGGGTGCGCGAGAGCTACCGACAGCACCGCTATACCCTCAAAACGAAGCTGCAGCGCCACACAGCCAAGCTGGAGCCCAAGTGCGTGACCCTCTACACCTCCCTGATGGAGGAGGAGACCCTGCGCTGGCTCAAGCAGCTGGCAACGCTCAGGAACCTGCCGCTGGTAGCCTATGTGGAGCCGCTGCTGGTGCGGCAGATCGCCGAATTCCTGCCCAGCGTGCATGAATTCCGGCCCCGGCACGGCATGGAGCTGCCGGTGGACGCCCCCGAGGCGCTGATCCCCCTTTCCAAGGCAGCGCTGCTGTCCACCGCAAGGGACAAGTACCTCACCCCCAGCCATTACGTCTGGATGGACGCCGACGCCATCCGCTACCCCGTGTATGAACGCACCTTCTTCAACTGGGAGGCCATCTGCACCGGCAAGATCGTGATGGCCATGGTGAACGGCGTGCCGGATACGACGCTCTTTGCCGTGCCGGAGAAGCTGGTGCTGAACCTGATGCGCGACATGCAGGCCCGGGCCCTGGTGCTGCTGGAGCAGCGCGGCGCCCTGCCCACCGAACAGGAGCTGTGGGAGCTGGTCATCCGCGAAAACCCGGACTGGTTCAGCCTGGTGGTGCTGCCGGTCAAGGGGCAGCTTTTCACGCTGATCTGCGACAACTGAATCTCCTCTCCCGCATAGAATGATTCCCATGACCGCAAAGGACGGTGACGCCGATGTTTATTGCCGATACCCACTCCGATACGCTGTTTTCCCTGGGCGTGATGAAGCGCAGCCTGACGGAAACCTGCATCACCCCCCGGAGGCTTCTCGAGGGCGGCGTAAGCCTGCAGACCTTCGCCCTGTGGAGCGGCCCCAAGGGCCCCGACGGGGATTATGAGGCCATTGCCGAGGCAGAATACGCCGCAGTCCCCATTTTGACCGCCGCAGGACTGCGCCAGGTGGATGACCCCGGCGAGGCCAAAGCAGGCGAAAATGCCTTCATGCTGTCCCTGGAGGGCTGCGAGGTCTTCCACAAGGGGCTCACCGCCGTGGCCGACTGGCGTCAGCGCGGCATCCGCATGGGCGCACTGGTCTGGAACAACGTCAACCTGATCGGCACCCCTGCAAAGGTGAACGCCGATGACCGCCTGACGGACTACGGCGTCAAGGTCGTGCATGAGATGCAGCGGCTGGGCATGGCCGTGGACGTCAGCCACCTCAACGAAGGCGGCTTCTGGGATCTGTTCCGGCGGGGACACCGTCCTCCCATGGCCAGCCACTCCTGCTGCCGTGCCCTGTGCGATCACTTCCGCAACCTGACGGATGAACAGATCCGCATGATGATCCAGTACGGCGGCTACATCGGCGTAAACTTCTACCCTGTTTTCCTCTCCGAGGACAAGGAGGCGGACAGCGTCACCATCGCCCAGCACATCGACCACATCTGCCAGATGGGCGGCGCGGAGATCGTGGGCTTCGGCAGCGACTTCGACGGCATCGAATGCGCCCCCGAGGACGTGCAGCATCCCGGGCAGATGGGCAATCTCCTGGAGGCGCTGAGGGACTACGGGTACGACGACGAGGCCCTCAGCGGCATTGCGGGAGAAAACCTCCTGCGGTATTACGAGCGAATCGGCTAAGCATCTTTTTTCCGATCCTGGCCATACTACGGTCAGGATCTTTTTTGTTTTGGAGAGGTATGTCATGCTCATCGCTGACGCACTTACCCGTACCTACCCCATGGGAAGCCAGACCCTCACCGCGCTGGACCGCGTCTCCTTCCACATCCCCCAGGGGGAATACGCAGCCATCGTGGGCCCCAGCGGCTCCGGAAAGTCCACGCTGATGCACCTGCTGGGCTGCCTGGATTCCCCCACCTCCGGCAGCTACCGCCTGCACGGACGGGACGTTTCCCGCCTCTCCGGAAAGGAGCTGGCACGGGTGCGCGGGGCAGAGATCGGCTTTGTATTCCAGGGGTTTCAGCTCATTCCCCGGCTGACGGCCCTGGAAAACGTGGCGCTGCCCATGCTGCTGTGCGGCATTCCGGCCAAAGCACGCAACGCCCGGGCAGAGCTGCTGCTGGCCCGGGTGGGACTCGCCGACCGGCTGCACCACAAGTCCACGCAGCTTTCCGGCGGTCAGCAGCAGCGGGTGGCCATTGCCCGGGCCCTCAGCCGCGACCCTGCCGTGCTGCTGGCAGACGAGCCCACCGGCAGCCTTGACCCCCGATCCACCCGCGAGGTGCTGGCGCTGCTGGACGAATTGCACCGGGAGGGGCATACCGTGGTGCTCATCACCCACGATATGAAGGTGGCCGCCCAGGCGGACAGGCAGCTGGAGATCGCAGGCGGAAGGCTGGTGGCTGACCGCCGCAGAACAGCGAAAGCGCAGGCTTCACCGTAGAATTTACACAAAACTGTGACAATTCCATTGCACTCCTTATTGATTTTTTCAACATTTCGTCGTACAATATTCTTAATCATGAATAAAGGAGTGTCACAAATGGGTAAGCATATCCTCCTTGTTGACGACGAGCCCCTGATCCTCAAGGGCCTGAAATACACATTGGAGCAGGAAGGCTACGAGATCGAGCTGGCCATGGACGGCGAAGAGGCGCTGGAGAAGTTCCTCGCCCGGCCCTTTGATCTGGTGCTGCTGGACGTGATGCTGCCCAAGCTGGACGGGCTGAGCGTGTGTCAGCGCATCCGCGAGCACTCCAATGTGCCGATCATCATGCTGACTGCCAAGGGCGAGGATATGGACAAGATCCTCGGCCTGGAATACGGCGCGGACGATTATATGACCAAGCCCTTCAACATCCTGGAGGTGCGGGCCCGCATCCGCACGGTGCTGCGGCGCGCCGGCTCCTCCCAGCCGATGGAAGACAAGAAGATCATCCGCGTGCGGGATATGGAGGTCAACCTCCTCAAGCGCACGGTGACCCTGGGCGGCAAGGACGTCAAGCTGACCGCCAAGGAGTTTGACCTGCTGCAGCTCTTCATCACCAACAGGGGCCGCCCCTTCTCCCGCAAGGAGATGCTGGAGACCGTCTGGAAGTACGATTACACCGGCGACGCCCGCACGGTGGACGTGCACATCCGCCGCCTGCGCGAAAAGGTGGAGCGCAACACCAATCAGCCGGAGTTCATCCTGACCAAATGGAAGGTGGGTTACTATTTCACCGACAAGGATTAAGCGGCCCTTGCTGTCAAGCATCCGCTGGAAGATACTGCTGACCTTCCTGATCATCATCGGGGCGTCCTTTGCGATGATGGCCGCCCTGCTTACCGGCCTTGTCAGCAGCACGCTCTATGCACAGCGCACCCGGCAGGACAGTCTTTCAGTAGAGAGACTGGCCGCGTCGGCTGCGCCTTTTTTTGCCTCCGCCCGGATGGAGGAGCTGCATGAGACCCTCTCCACCGCCGCCAGCGAGCTGGGCGGAAGGCTGATCGTCGTTTCCCCGGACGGCAAGGTACAGCTGGACACCTTCGCCCTTCTTGAGGGCACAAAGCTGACGCTGCCGGAGGTCGTTACCGCCCTCACAGGAGAAGTCTCCCACGCCTATGGGATCTATCCGGCGCAAAGCAGCGGCGAATATGCCGCCCTGTGCGCCGCCCGCATGACCAGCGGGAATGAGACCATCGGCGCGCTGCTCCTCTCCACGCCCGTCACTGAGCTGCGAAACGCCATCGTCACCGTGGAGCAGCAGCTGCTGACCGTGTTCATCGCCGTGGCTGCCGCAGCAATGATCGCAGCGCTGGTGTTCGCCCTGACGCTCACGCGGCCGGTCAAGGCGCTGACCTCCGCCATCCGCCGGATGGGCCGGGGGGATCTCTCCGCCCGGGTCAAGGTGCGGGCCTCCGGTGAAATGAAGGAGCTGGCGGACAGCTACAACGCCATGGCCGAGAAGATCGAGAACTTCGACCGCAGCCGAAGCCAGTTCGTCTCCAACGCCTCCCATGAACTCAAAACGCCGCTGGCGACCATGAAGATCCTGCTGGAAAACCTGATCTACCAGCCTGAAATGCCCAAGGACTTGCAGGTGGAGTTCATGCAGGACATGAACCATGAGATCGACCGGCTGACCGGCATCATCAACGATCTGCTCACCCTGACGCAGATGGACAGCCAGAGCACCGCCCTGACAGAGGAGGAGGTCGATCTCTCCGGCCTGACCGAAGAGACGCTCCATACCCTCCGGGCTGCCGCTGCCAGGGCAGGCCAGCAGATCAGCGACCGCATCGAGCCGGACGTCACACTCACCGGCGACCGCTCCAAGCTGGGACAGATCATCTACAACCTGATCGACAACGCCATCAAATACACCCCCGAGGGCGGCGAGATCCGCGTGACCCTGGCCAGCGAGGGACGCAATGCCGTGCTGACCGTCACCGACAACGGCATCGGTATCCCCGAGGATGATCAGGCCCACATCTTCGACCGTTTCTATCGGGTGGACAAGGCCCGCTCCCGCGCCACCGGCGGCACAGGCCTGGGCCTTTCTATCGTCCGGCAAATGGTGCAGCTCCACGGCGGCGAGATCACCGTTGCCTCCGCGCCGGAGAAGGGCTCCGTATTCACCGTAACACTGCCCACCAGAAGGGAGGGAGCATGATGCGCAGGCTGATCCCCCTGTTCCTTTGCCTGCTGCTTTTCAGCAGCTGCTCTCCCCACGATCCTCTGGCCGATATGGCACAGCCTGCCGCCGATGAGCAGCTGACCGTCCCTGTGCCCGCCGCGGAGCAGACGTCCGCCCAGGCCCAGGCTGTAACGCTGTGGTTCCGTTTTGGCGACGAGCCCCTGCTGGCGCCGGAGAGCCGCACCATCGTCACATCCCCCACTGCGCCCTTTGAAATGACGCTCCTGCAGGCCCTCATTGGCGGGCCCTCGGCTGGTATGCTGGAGCTGAACAGCCTCTTCCCCCCCGGAACCAGGGTCGTATCCACCTACCGTCAGGGCAGGCTGCTCTTTGTTACCCTGTCCCGCCAGATCATGAACGCCTATGCGGACGAGCCGGAATTCTGGCAATCGTCGCCGCAATGGGCAAGCGAGGTCCCCCTGCGCCGCCAGCTCGCCATGCAGGCCATCGCCGCCACAGTTACGGAAAACTGTGAGGTGGATCAGGTGGTCGTCCTGGTGGAGCAGGGCGCGCAGCCTACCGACAGTATGCGTCTGCGCCAGAGCTACTACCGCACCGGCGCCGATGCGTCCGCCCTGGCCGCGCCCCTGACGCGGGAGGAGGATCTGCTGCTGACCCCGCAGACCACGCTGGACATCATCCTGCGCTGTTGGTCAGAAAGAAACTGGGCGCGCCTGTACCGCTACGTTGCCAGTACAGATCCTGCCCAGAGTGCAGCGCGCCCTGATGTCGCCGATTTCACAGCGCAGATGGATCGCCTGCCCCTCCTGACGGACTACTCCTTTGAAGGCGGCAGCGTCAGCTATGACGGCGGCAGTGCTGCCTTCACCGCAGATCTGACGCTGATGGCGTCCGGGCAGGAATACACAGCCGGAAGCAGTGTGATCCGCCTGACCCGCGAGCGGGGCATATGGCGCATCGGCCTGAGTCAGCTGACCACGCGGGAGGTGACTGCCCCATGAAGAGCAAGCGTCTGATCTGCCTGATGCTGTGCGCGCTGCTGCTGACGGGCTGCGCCGCCCAGGATGCGCCGCTTCCCGCTGCCGCGCCCACCCTGGCCCCGGACAGCACCGCCTTCGCAGCCCCCATCGGCGACGCAGGGCTCATGCACAGCACCCCTGCCGCCTACGTCCTTTCCAGCCCGGATGGACAGCGGCTGCTCTACACCTATCGGGACACGCCCCTTGATCGCAGCCAGCATCCCGCCGAGGCCATCGTCAGCCAGCTCCTGAAAGCAGAGAGCACGGCGGCTGCACGGGCCGTAGGCGGCAGCGTGCCCCTCTCCCTCACCGGCGTCAATCCCGTGGAGGTTTCCGGCGGCGTCTGCACCGTCAATCTCTCTGCAACAGCGCTGCAGCTCTCCCTGCAGGATCTCCACAGCGCCTGCTGTATGCTTGCGGAGACCCTTTGCAGCATCGACGGCATCCAAAGCGTGAACATCCTGATCGCCGGACGCCCCGTGGCGATGGACGCCGCCGGCTTCCTGCCCCTGGGGGCGCTCTCCGCAAGCCACGACGCCTCCCTGCCGCTGCTGTGGGAGCAGCTGGCCGCCAAGCGGACGCCGCTGGGCGAAAAGCCGACGGCCATGCCGCTGACAGCGGACGCTGCACTGTACTTTCCCCTGACCGGCGGCGCGGGCATCGTGCCGGAAACACGGCGGTTATCCTTCCCCGGGCAGCATCCTCAGCAGCTGGTATTGACCTTGCTGGAGGCACTCTCCGCCGGGCCGACTGCGCTGAGCGGCGTCAGCGCCATGCCTGACCTTTCCGCCATGATGATCGCGCCCCCGTCAGTCACCGACCTGAGCACCGGCGGCAAGCGCGTGACGCTGTACTTCCCCGAGGATCTTCGCAGCCGCATCAGCGCCCTGGGCGCAGATCCTGCCTGCACCTTCGCCGGGATCGTGTACACGCTGACCACCTTCGTCCCCGCCCTGGAGCAGGTGTGCATCCTCATGGGCGAAAACGCGCTGACCAGCCTGCACCATCCGGTGCACGGTTCGCAGCTCTTCCCCGGCGGCGTTCTGACCCGCCAGGCCTTCGCGGCCTACCTGATGGCCCAGGCCTCTGTTTATCACGCCGAAGGGGAAAAGCTCCACGCGCACACAGTCTCCCTGCCGTACCGCAGTGCGCGGTCTCCCCGGGCGCTGCTGCTGCGCCTGGCCGATGCGCCCCCCGAGTGTGCCGTGCTTCCCGCCGGGCTCACGGACGCCGATATCCTCGGACTTTCCATCGAAGGCGATACGCTGCTGATCAACCTCTCCGCCCGGTATGCCGATATGATCAGGAAAAGCGCCATGGATCAGCGCCTGATGGCCTATGCCATCGTCAACACCATGTGCGACGGCCTGCAGATCCGGCGCGTCCGCTTCTTCTTCGGCAGCCAGAGCGTGGATACGCTGGGCGGCAGCCTGATCTGGAGCGGCGAATTTCTCCGCACGCCCGGCCTCATCATCCGATAACCGATCCTCACAGGAGGCATGATCCCCATGAAGCTCTGTACCCTGTGCCACTGGCTGCTGGAAAAGCGGCGGTGGCTGCTGCTGCCTGCCGCCATGGCGCTTGCCCTGGCGCTGTCCTTCGTGCTGCCCACGCCGCTGTGGCTGCTTATGTGTGCCGCGGTGACGCTGCCGGCCGGCCTGACGCTCCTCTACGCCTGGAGGATGCGCGGCCTCGTACTGACGGGCAACAGCCGGCCCGTGGCGCCCCAGGACGCCCAGGCGGAGATCGTTGCCGTCGACGCCTCGCTGCTGGATCAGGGAATGCAGCTCCAGGCGGCGGCCCAGCCCTTTGAGATCGTGCCGGAAATGTCGCTGCGGATGGGTGGCGGCGCGCTGCTGCTGGGTACCGCCATGGCACTGCTGGCAGATCGTCTCCCTGACCGGGAGCGCCGCGCAGTCCTGAAGGGCGCAGAGGCACTGAACCTGCGCAGCGCCGCCCTGAAGCAGCAGTATCCCGCCGTATATCAGGGAACAGAGGACGGCATGGACTGCCTTTCCGTCCAGGACGGCAATCAGGAGCGCAGCTACTTCATGGGCGATGCGGATACCGTCACAAGCTGCTGCGGCTCCATCTGGGATGGAAGTCTGCGCCTCATGGGTGAAGCCGACCGCCGGCGCATCCTGGAAAGCGCAGGGCAGATGAAAATGGGCGGCCGCCGCGTGATCGCCTACGCGACCGCCGCAGGCAATGAAAAACCTGCCTTCCTGGGGCTGATCACCCTTGGGGACATGCTGAACCTGCAAGCCATTTTTGAAATGAACAAGCTGCGGGACATGGGCCTGACCCTGATGCTGCGGGACGACGGCGCGGCGCCGCTGGATATCGCCGCGCTGCGCAACACCCTGGAGCTCCCCGACCTGCACGCCCGGCCTGATATCTGCCTCTGTGCGGGCGAGCCTTACCCGGATCAGCATTGCCTGAGCATCCTGATGGAGAAGGATCGTCCGCTGTCGGGCCCGCTCCGGCTGCTGCGGGAGCATTACAGCTTCATGACCCGGCTGCTGTGCGGTGTCTTCCGGACGGGCGCAGCCATTTTTCTCTGCTGCATGCTGGCAGGCGGCAACGCCTCCGTGCTGCTGTCGGCCATCGTGCTCGCAGCGGCTGTCACGACCTTCGGTGACTCCGGCGAAGCTGCGCCCCTCAGATGGTATTCCGCTGCCTTTGCCGCCGCCTGCTGCCTCCCCGTCCGGATGCTGCTGAACGCCGCCGCCCCCCTGGCAGCCGATGCTGCAGGGAGCTGCCTCTGCACCCTGCTGGCGGCGCTGCTTTCCCTGGCCCTTGCGCCCCGCCCGCGCCAGCTCACCCCTATGGCGCTGCTGCCGCTGGCCGTGAGCACCCTCGGCTCGCTCCTGCCGCTCCTGACGGCTCTGCCGCAAACCCTGCTGCCAGGGGCCTTCGTCATTGTATGCGCCCTCCTCATCGGACTGAGCACCCTGCTGATCCACTGGCGCAGAACGTAAAAATTCACGGTTTACATGCAAATGTTCATAAGTCGTTCATCACCATGCAAAATACATCGTATATACTATGATCACAGCCAACAAAGAGGCTGCTCCATCCGACCATTTACAGGAGGTACTTATCGATGAGCAATCGCATTCGCCGCATGGTAGGCTGCGCAGCTATGGCGCTGGCCTGCCTGATGATCGGCTCCGCCATGACCCAGACGCTGACCCCTATCGCCGCTGCTGAGCAGGAACAGGCAGTCACCAAGGTCATCCACACCAGCCCCTTCACCGCTGCCATCGCGGAAGTCCGCAGCAGCGTGGTGGGCGTGAGCAATTATCAGAAGGTGACCTACGGCAATTACGGCAACGGCTACGGCAGCTTCTACTTCGGCTTCGGCTACGGTTACGGCGGCCGCGGCAACGAGAAGGAACCTGAGACCCGCGAGGAGCTGGCCTCCACCGGCTCCGGCGTGGTGATCGGCAATGGCTTCGTGCTGACGAACTACCATGTGGTCGAGGACGCCTCTTCCCTGAAGGTGACCGTCACCGACGATGCCGGCGAGACCTCGGAATTCGCCGCTTCCCTGGTAGCCTATGACGAAAACCTGGACGCGGCCATCATCTATGCCCCCGAGTGCGAGCTGCCCCCCGTCGTGCTGGGCGACAGCGACAGCCTGCTGGTGGGCGACTGGGCCATCTGCATCGGCAATCCCCTGGGCTTTGCCAAGACCACCACGGTGGGCGTCGTGTCCGCGCTGAACCGCTCGGTGGAGTCCGAGACCTATGACCGCTACGGCCGCCGCGAGACCATCTCCAACGCCATGATCCAGGTCGATGCTGCCATCAACTCCGGCAACTCCGGCGGCGGCATGTTCTCCGTGACGGGCGAGCTGATGGGCATCCCCACCCTCAAGTACTCCGGCAGCTACTTCTCCGGCTCGGCGGTAGAGGGCATCGGCATGTGCATCCCCGTCAACGCCGTCAAGCCCCTGATCGACGACGTGCTCAGCGGCCGCATCCAGGCCATTCCCCCGGAGGAGAGCGCCGAGGCGGAGACTGAAACCGCCGGCGGTCTGGTGGGCAGGCCCCGCCTGGGCGTGAGCATCGCGGACGTGAACACCAACACCCGCGCCGCCATGCTGGGCCAGATCCCGGACGGCGTGTTCATCACCGAGGTGGAGGAGAATTCCCCCGCCCAGAAGGCCGGTATGGAAGAGGGCGATATCGTTGTCGAGATCAACGGCACCATCATCACCTCCGCCAGCCAGATGCAGAGCGTTGTGGGCAACTATGCCGCCGGCGACGCCCTGAAGGTGAAGGTCTACCGTGCCCCCGGCATCCTGGATATCTCCGGCAACGAAGACGCCCCCGACGGCGAGTACGTCGACCTGGAGGTCACCCTGGCCATTATCGACGATATCAAGCAGTAATATGCAAGGCCCGGACTGCACTGTTCCGCAGTCCGGGCCTTCTTATGGGGTGAAATAGCTCGAATTGCCCATGAAGAAATAGTGGATACCCTCATAGGTCATCAGCTCCTGGGCAAAGATCAGTACGGCGTAAAGCAGGTGGAGCTTCGATTCGCCCTGGGTCAGCTCATAGTACACCAGCGGCGTTTCGTCGATCAGCAGCTCCCGCCGGGAGAACAGCCGACTGATTTTCAGCATCACGCCCAGCCGCTCTGCGTCCTCCACCCCGGCCATTTTCGCCAGGGAGGGCAGCGTGAAATTCAGCATCCGCCGGGAGATGATCACCTGCATGGCGCGGCGGAAGTCCTCGTCCGACAGCAGTCGCAGCAGGTCGAGATTCTCCGTCCGACTGAACAGGCTGCTCCAGCCCTCCTCCGGCTTGCGCAGAGCCAGCGCCCCCAGCTTCTCCCGGAAGTACAGCACATCCCGGTCGTTCTCGATCACGCTGCGCTGGCGTGGATCGGCCTTCATGACCTTCCTGTACTGGGCCAGCTGATCCTCGAATTTCCCGTCCAGTTCAGGATTGTAGAACGTGCCGACGATGGTCTCCCGAACCGCGTCAATCACCCGGTCGATGACTTCCGCCTGGGGGACGCTGCGGTGTTTTTCCTCGCGTCCATAGAGCACGTCGATGGTCACGCCGAAGGTATCTGCCAGCACGGGCAGCAGGGCGATATCGGGATAGGTAGTGCTCGTTTCACTCAATTAAGGATATAGGTGTCATGGTTTAGTCGATTTTCCCGACAAATCGGTAGTAGATTTCGATCTTCTGCGTCCGCTGGCCGCCTTCGCCCTTGACAGCTTCATGGATCACGATCTTCTCGATCAGCTCATTCAGCATTTCAGCAGTCAGTGCCGTCGGATTCACATAGCGCTTGATCAGCTCCAGCCACTTTGCCGTATTCTCAGTGGTCTGGCGATCAGCTGCCAGCGCGTCCTTCAGCTGGGCAATCTGCGCAGTAAGCGCCTGTTGCTCATCCTGGTATTTCTCGGACAGCATCGTGAAGCTGTATTCTGTGATACGGTCGGCTGACCAGTCTTCGTACAGCTTCATGAACAGACGATCCACTTCAGCTTTACGCTTCTCTGCTTTCGCAAGGGCTGCCGCCTGCTTTATGCTGACAGCGGCTTTTTCCTTATCGCCAGCATTCAGCAGTTCACGATACAAGGTAGCTTCATCAACGGCGGCACGCTGCGACCAGTATTGCAGACGGGACAGAACATAGCTGTACAGCACATCGTAGCGGACATAATGCGCGGTGCATTTGCCCAACGACTTTCCATACTGCCTGTAATTCAGACAGTTATAGTAGCTGTACGGAGTCTTGTTTGACTTGTTGGTTGCGAAACTCAGTGACCACCCACAGTCAGAACAGCGAAGCAGTCCAGCGAAAATCTGAGTAGTGGCATCCTTCATCCGACGGCGGCGATGGTCAATCTGCTCCTGCACACGATAGAACACATCCTTGCTGATGATAGCTTCGTGTGTTCCTTCTACCCGTACCCATTCCTCCTCTGGCTTACGAATCCTCCGTTTGTTTTTATAGGAGATATTCGTCTGCTTGTTGTGGATGGTATTGCCGATGTAGGTCTCATCGCGTAGGATACTTTTGATTGCTGCCAGCGTCCAGGCATAGGATTTCTCTTCAGGCTGATCAGCGTAAATATGAGCGAATTTCCCATAACGCTGATATTGGATGAAGCCAGGTGTCGGAACCTTTTCGGAAATCAGCACGCGGCCAATCTTTGCCGAACCTGCGCCGTGCAACGCCATGTCGAAAATCTTCTCAATGATCCATTTTGTTTCAGGATCAACGATCAGATGATTCCGCCTGTTCGGATCTTTCATGTACCCCAACGGAGCGTAGGTCACCATGCGCTCTCCGGCAGCATGCTTCGCATGAAGCGCCGTTTTCACCTTACGGCTGGTGTCTTTGGCGTACCATTCGTTGAACAGGTTCTTGAAGGGCACAAAGTCGGACAATCCGCGATCGGTGTCTTCGTTCTCCGCAACGGCGATGAAGCGTACCTTCTTCTCCGGAAAGACATATTCCAGATAGAAGTCCATCGTCACATGCTCACGTCCGAAGCGGCTCAGGTCTTTCACCACGATGCAGGTGATCTTCCCAGCATCAACGTCGTCCATCATCCGCTGAAAGGCAGGACGCTCAAAGTTGGTTCCGCTCCAGCCATCGTCCACGTATTCATCAACAACGTGGAGTTGCTGTTCCTGGGCGAACTTACGCAGGATGGTCCTCTGCGTTTCAATGGAAACGCTGTCGCCAAAGCGTTCGTCGTCACGGCTGAGTCTCATATATAGTGCGGTATTGTTTGGTTGTTTCAAATTTATCCTCCTTCTGATGAAACAACCCACGCTTACACAATACTTGCACCTCCATTATAGCGCAAGCGTGGGCTGTATGCAAATATGTTACAGGGTTACAGTA
>JAFQEB010000082.1 GCA_017399225.1 Clostridia bacterium
ATTTGGACCACAGAGCTCCGTGCTGGCGTAGCTCAATTGGCAGAGCAGCTGATTTGTAATCAGCAGGTTGCGGGTTCGAGTCCCATCGCCAGCTCCATTCCTCTGGATCCCTTGCGGGAAATGAGGCAACTTCATATGGGTAGGTTCCCGAGTGGCCAAAGGGAGCAGACTGTAAATCTGCCGCTATCAGCTTCGGTGGTTCGAATCCACCCCTGCCCACACTTCTTTCTGCGGGAATGGCGGAATTGGCAGACGCGCATGATTCAGGTTCATGTGCTCGTACGAGCTTGCAGGTTCAAGTCCTGTTTCCCGCACGGAAGAGCCGGATGCAACAGCATCCGGTTTTTTGATTTTCAGATTATTTGGAGCTTGGGGAACGTTTCTGGCGTTTTTTGCGTTTTATTGGTGAAACACTGGAAGAGATATGAAGGAGGTAAGAAGAATGAAACGGCTGATGGTACTGTTGATGCTGCTGGCCTTGTGCTTGCCAGTTATCGCCCTGGCGGAGGAACCCTGCCCCCGCTGCGGTGGCACCTCTGACCTGTGCCTGACGGATGAGATCGGTGCGGTGTACTGCTCCGGGACGCTGGTGCTCTACCCGGAGGACGCGACAATTACGTCCTACACCGTTCGCGAGGGAACGACCACCATCGGAGAGTGGGCCTTTTCAGACAACTACGTCCTGGAGGAGGTCATCCTGCCGGAAGGTGTGGTGATGATCGGCACCGGTGCGTTTGAAGGGCGTTATAATCTGAAACGTGTCGTCCTGCCCGATTCGCTGCTGATTATCGGAAAGATGGCGTTCTACTACTGCCCGGCGCTGGAGGGGATCGAACTGCCGCCCCACCTGTATGCCATCGGCCCCTCCGCCTTTGCGGACAACTGGAAGATGACGACCATCGACATCCCGGAAACGGTGTGCTACATTGGCTCGGAGGCCTTCTGCAACACCGGTCTGAAAGAGGTTTGGCTGCGCCCCATTGATTTTGAGATGGGCTACACCCTGTTTACGCCGAACGAGCAGTTTTCCAAGGCGAAGCCCCTGACCATCCACGTCAGCGAGGAGATGCTGTACGACGAAGTGGGCAATCTGTGGTATTTCATTGATGAATATGGCACCGGTTATAATGTGACCTTTGTGTACGATGTGCCATATTTGGATTGACAATCCTTCAAATTCCTGCTACAATTACAAGCTGTACGGCGATGAAAAGAAGAACGCACGACAACGTCCACAGAGAGGGAGTTCAAGGCTGAAAAACTCCTGTCCGAGGCGCGCGACTGACAGCTTGGAGCCTCCCGGTGAGAGCCGGGCGTGTCCGCACGTTACAGCGGCCAAAAGGCATTGTCTGCATGACAATGCGAAAATGGGTGGCACCGCGAAGGTCGCAATGAAGGACATTCGCCCCATGCAGTATTCGCTGTATGGGGCTTTTTCTGTCCCATGAGCGATTACATATATACCTAAAAGGAGGAGTCACTATGTTGACCCAGGCACCCCGTGGCACCAAGGACGTACTGCCGACCGATTCCTACCGCTGGCAGCACGTCGAGTCCCACATGCGTAAAGCCGCCGCAGAGGCCGGCTTCCGCGAAGTCCGCACGCCCGTGTTCGAGCACACCGAGCTCTTCCTGCGCGGCGTCGGCGACACCACTGACATCGTGCAGAAGGAAATGTACACCTTCAAGGACAAGGGCGATCGCTCGATCACCCTGAAGCCCGAAGGCACCGCCGGCGCGGTCCGTGCGTTCCTGGAGAGCAGCCTCTACGCTGATGCGCTGCCCTGCAAGATGTATTACCTCAACGCGCCCATCTTCCGCTACGAAGCGCCGCAGAACGGCCGCCTGCGCGAACATCACCAGTTCGGCCTGGAGTGCTTCGGCGCTCAGGGCGCGACTGCCGACGCCGAGCTGATTCTGCTGGCCTACAAGCTGCTGGGCACCCTGGGGGTCAAGAACCTCAGCGTGAACATCAACTCCATCGGCTGCCCGAAGTGCCGTCCGCAGTACCATGCGATGCTCAAGTCCTTCCTGGGCGAGCGCATCTCCTGCATGTGCGACACTTGCAAGACCCGCTTCGACCGCAACCCCCTGCGCGTGCTGGACTGTAAGGTCGAGAAGTGCCAGGAGCTGGTGGCTGACGCGCCCTCCATGCTGGACGTGCTGTGCGAGGAGTGCGCCGAGCACTTCGCCCAGCTGCAGGAGTGCCTGAAGGCCAGCGGCATCCCGTACCAGGTGGACAGCCGCATCGTCCGCGGCCTGGACTACTACACCAAGACCGTGTTCGAGCTGATCACCACGACGGACAAGGGCAACCTGACCGTCTGCGGCGGCGGCCGTTACGACAACCTCGTCGAGCAGCTGGGCGGCCCCAGTATGCCCGCCGTCGGCTTTGGCATGGGCATCGAGCGCGTGCTGATGCTGCTGGATTCCGAGGACGTCGAGATCCCCAAGCCAGACCAGTACGACGTGTTCGTCACCTACATGGGCGCGAACAAGATCCCCGCCTTCATGCTGGTGCAGCAGCTGCGCAAGGCCGGCGTCAATGCAGACATGGATCACACCGGCCGCAGCCTCAAGGCCCAGTTCAAGTACGCCAACAAGACCGGCGCGCCCCTGTGCATCACCCTGGGTGATGACGAGGTGGCTAACGGCGTGGTCAAAATCAAGAACATGAACACCCGCGAGGAACGGACGGCTGCGAATGCCGAGGCGGCGCAGGTTGTTCGGGAGATGCTGGAGAAGTAATTCGGAATTCAGAATTCGGAATTCGGAATTTAGAGTGTGAGCGAACGCTGGTCAAAGGCTTAGTAACTCCCGTACCCATCCGCAGGATGGGGCCGCCTCTCACCACAATGAGAGGAAGGACAGGTATGGGCGACGCGAGGCGACCGTAGGGGAGCCGAGCCAAAGCTCACGCAACCAGGCGCACACAAACTAAAAGCGCTGCAATATCACGCAACTATGCAGCCCGCGCGATGAGTGCGCGGACGACCAACTCCGGGAACGTGCCGTACTTTCACGCGCACGCACCCCAAAGAGAACACGAACCAAGATCGCGAAAAGGGAGTCCAGAGGGTCGAAGACCCTTTGGCAGGGTGCAGGGACAGCGTCCCTGCCCGCCGGAGGCCCCCGTACTACAAGAAAGAGGTGCAAACATATGCAGAACCGTACGCATACCTGTAATGAGCTGCGCATGGCCAATGTGGGCGAGCATGTGCAGATTTCCGGCTGGATGGAGAATGTCCGCGAAGTGAGCGCGAACCTGGCGTTCGTGGTCGTGCGCGACTTCTACGGCACCACCCAGGTCGTCATCGAGAACGAAGAGCAGATGAAGGGCATCAAGGGCCTGAACAAGGAGTCCACCATCTCCGTGACCGGCGTGGTCCGCGAGCGCGACTCCAAGAACAACAAGATCCCCACCGGCGATATCGAGATCGTCCCCGAGAAGATCGAGGTGCTGGGCCGCTGCCGCCACAACGAGCTGCCCTTCCAGATCAACCGCTCCACCGAGGCCGACGAGACCCTGCGCCTGAAGTACCGCTACCTCGACCTGCGCAACCCCGAGGTCAAGAAGAACATCATCATGCGCTGCAACGTCGTAGCCGCCCTGCGCGCCGCAATGATGGAGCATGGCTTCCTGGAGATCACCACGCCCATCCTGACTGCTTCTTCTCCCGAGGGCGCGCGCGATTACCTGGTGCCTGCCCGCAAGCACCCCGGCCAGTTCTACGCGCTGCCCCAGGCTCCCCAGCAGTTCAAGCAGCTGCTGATGACCAGCGGTTTTGATAAGTACTTCCAGATCGCCCCCTGCTTCCGCGACGAGGACGCCCGCGGCGACCGCAGCCCCGGCGAGTTCTACCAGCTGGACATGGAGATGGCCTTCGCCTCCCAGGATGACATCTTTGCCGTGCTGGAGGACGTGCTGCCCCCCATCTTCGCCAAGTACGGCACCTACAACACCGCCTCTGCCGCGCCCTTCCAGCGCATTCCGTATCTCGAGGCCATGGACCGCTACGGCTCGGACAAGCCCGACCTGCGCATCGACCTCGAACTGACCGACGTGACCGACCTCATCGGCGGCTGTGGCTTCGGCCCCTTCGAGGGCAATGTGGTCAAGGCCGTCGTCGTCAGCGACATGACCGCCACCCGCAAGCAGATCGACAAGCTCTGCGCGGATGTCGAGGTCGTGTCCGGCAGCAAGGCCTACTGGTTCAAGGTGGACGAGAAGGGTGAGATTGCCGGCGGCATTGCCAAGTTCGTCAAGCCCATGGAGGCTGAAGTCATCGCTGCGCTGAATCTTCAGCCCAACACCTTCGTGGGCCTGACCGCCGGTAAGCTCCTGGCTGCCCAGAAGACCGCGGGCGTCATGCGCAAGATGCTGGCTGACCTCTGCCCCCACCACATCGACCGCGAGAAGTACGAGTTCTGCTGGATCGTCGATTTCCCCATGTACGAGATGGGCGAGGAGAGCGGCGAGCTGGAGTTCTGCCACAACCCCTTCTCCATGCCCAACGGCGGTCTGGAGATCCTCAAGAAGGCCGAGGCCGGCGAGGTCGATCCCCTGACCATCACCGCCTTCCAGTACGACCTGGTCTGCAACGGCGTGGAGCTGTCCTCCGGCGCGGTGCGTAACCATGATCCGGAGATCATGATCGAGGCCTTCAAGATGGTCCGCCTGGGCGAGGAGGACGTGAAGTCGAAGTTCCCGGCCATGTACAACGCCTTCACCTACGGTGCGCCGCCGCATGCGGGTATCGCTCCCGGCGTGGATCGTATGGTCATGCTGCTGGCCGGTGCGGAGACCATCCGTGAGGTCATTCCGTTCCCGATGAACAAGAATGCCCAGGACGTGATGATGGGCGCTCCCGG
>JAFQEB010000008.1 GCA_017399225.1 Clostridia bacterium
CGCTGCGTCGCGGCGCATCTGTCATGCGCCGTGACTCCTTCACCGGGGCCAACGCCGCGCGGCAGCGCCGAAATGGGTCGAAGACCCCGGTTTGCATTTCGGCATATGCTGTGCTATACTGTCCATATACAGTTCATGCGGGGGTGATAGGGTGAATCAGGAGAACGATAGCCGCCTTCTCCCATCGCACGAGTGTCTGCAGGGCTTGACGCTGGTGCATCAGCCGTGGAAACCCGCCAATCCGAAGAATGACCACGATCACTGCGAGTTCTGCTGGGATAAGTTCGCAGATTGCGCCGACTGCCTTCATACAGGTTACAGCACCGAAGACCGCGAAAGCTGGATCTGCGAGGTCTGCTTTGAGGACTTCAAGGAACGCTTCCAATGGAGGGTAAAAGGATGAAGCTTCGCCCCATGACCGCCATCTACCTTACCCGCGGCGATAAGATCCTGCTGCTCTACCGCATGGGTTCCCGCGTGGTGGGCAACAGCTATACCGGCACTGCGGGTGGGCATATGGAGCCGGATGAGATCACCTCGCCCCGCGCCTGCGTGCTGCGGGAGCTTTATGAGGAAACCGGCCTGACGGAAGCAGCTCTGGAGGGCCTGACGATGCGGTATGTGACCATGCGCCTCAAAAACGGCGAGATCCGGCAGAACTACTACTTTTTTGCGGAGCTCCGGGAGGGGTGCGAGCCCAAAGAAAGCAACGAAGGCCGCCTGGAGTGGTTCGCGCTCGACGCCCTCGGCGGACTGCCCATGCCCTTCACGGCCAGGCAGATGATCGACCACTATCTGCAGGAAGGGCGGCACACACAGCTGCTGTACGGCGCGATCTCCACGGAAAATGGAGCTGTCTTTACCCCCTTGGAGGAATTCTGACCGGGAGAAAGGGTTATAATACCTTCAGATGTACATTTGAAACGCCCAAAGCGACAATGCGGACGGATCATCTTGTCATCGGGCGGCAGGTGTGTTATGCTGATGCTGTGGAAGTCTCCGCATGTCGATAAGCTTAGGAGGAATCGTATGTTTTTCTGGGACTGGACCTATTTTCTGATCATTCCCGGTATGCTGCTGGGCCTTTGGGCGCAGCATAAAGTCAAGAGCACTTATCAGGAATACAGCCGGGTCGCCACGCGCCTGGGCCAGCCGGCCAGCATGGTCGTTGGCGATCTGCTGCGCCGGAATGGCAACAATGCCGTGCGCATCGGCCGCGTGTCCGGCAGCCTGACGGATCACTACAACCCCTCGAATGAGACGCTGAACCTGTCTGAGGGCGTGTACGGCAGCGCGTCGGTGGCGGCGCTGGGCATCGCGGCGCACGAGGCCGGCCATGCCATGCAGAAGCAGGAGGGCTATACGCCGCTGCGGCTCCGTACGGCCATCGTCCCGGCGGTGAATATCTGCTCCAGCCTGTCCACGCCGCTGTTTTTTCTGGGCTTGATCATGTCCTGGCCGCCGCTGACGACCATCGGCATCATCCTGTTTGCGGCCTCTACGGTATTTGCCCTGGTCACGCTGCCGGTGGAGTTCAACGCTTCCAACCGTGCCGTGAACATGCTGACCGACGGCGGCTACATCACCCATGAAGAGGAGCATGGCGTCCGCAAGGTGCTGAATGCCGCGGCGCTGACCTATGTGGCGGCAGCAGTCACAAGCCTGCTTTCGCTGCTGCGGTTGGTGCTGATCGCCAATCGCCGGCGAGACTGACGGGAGCGGCGAATACGCCGCGGTTTATTGGGAACAGAAAGGCGCTCCGCAGTCAGATATGGCTGCGGAGCGCCTTGTGCTATCGATCTGTTATCTGGGGTCGATCTGCTTGTAGCTCTTGCTGGGCGTCAGGTCAAACATGACGCGGCGCACCTGCGGGCAGCGGGCCAGGATCTCCAGGGTCACGCGCTCCAGCAGGTCGTTGGGCAGGCGGGCTGCCATGCCGCCGGCGCCGTCCACGGATTGCACCGCCCGGAGCGTCACCACATAGCCGTCCCCCTCCGGCTCGTCTGCCAGGGCGGCAAAGTACTGCCACAGGCGCTTGTGCTGGTTGTTTTCGCTGATCTCATAGCGGAAGATGGCGTCTGCCTCGCGCACGATGTTCAGCTTTTCCTTCGTTACATCGGAAAGGATGCGAGAGGCCAAGCCGCTGCCGGGGAAGGGCTGGCGCAGCAGCATGGCGGGGGACATCCCCAGCTCTTCGCCGATGTGCCGCACCTCGTCCTTGAACAGCTCGCGCACGGGCTCGACCACGCGCACCTCCTCCGAGGGCAGCTCCAGCGGGTATGCGCTCCCGCTGAGCACGTCGGAATAATTCGTGCCCTGCAGCATCAGCCGCACGTTGGGGATCTGGGCAGCCTCGCGGCGCAGCACCTCCCGCAGCAGCTGGAAGATGATGCGTTCCTTCTCCTTGGGGTCGCTCACGCCGCTGAGGGCAGCGAGGAATTCTTCGGAGGCGTCCACCTTCCTAAGGTCAAGACCGGCCTGCGTGCTGTAGAAATCCATCACCTGCGCGGCTTCACCCTTGCGCAGAAGGCCGGTATCCACAAAGAAGCAATGCAGCCGGGAGCCGAGGGCCATATGGCCCAGCAGGGCGCATACGCCGCTGTCCACGCCGCCGGAGAGGGCGCAGATCGCATTGCCGTCGCCGGCAGCCTGGGCGATCTGCTCCTTGGCCCGGTCGATGAAGCCCTGCTGGCTCCACCAGGTCGTGCAGCCGCAAACGTTCTTGCAGAAGTTGACCAGCAGCTGGGTTCCGCCGGGATCGTTCCGTTCCAGCTGAAGCGCCAGGCCCCATACGTTGCGCTGCTGTACACGGAAGCCCAGCATACCGTTTTCCGTCACGGCAGCGGGCAGCGCCTGATCCTGGGGGATGCTCATGTAGCGGAAGGCGTGCAGGTAGCGTTCGCCGTCCTCCAGCTCGTTGAACAGCGGGCTGGTGTGGTCGAACTGCACCTGCTCCACGCCGCCGGGCATGGGCAGATCGCTCAGCGTGCCGCCCAGCACCTCGCACAGCGTCAGCGCGGAGTCGCCCATGCACAGCACCGGCAGACCGCACTGGATATAATCCTGCAAGTGCGGGATCTCTGCCTGCACGCCCGTGGAGGCGGCTGCTACCAGGATGCCGCGCACGTCCAGCTGCAGCAGCAGATCCACCGGCACGGACGCAGGCATGATCCGGCAGTAAATATGCTCTGCCCGCAGCCTGCGCGCCATGGTGCGGCTCACCGCGTCATCCAAATTGATCAGAATGACGTAATCCTGCATGTGATCATCCTCCGCCAGCGTGATTTGCAATAAGAACTTCCATATATATTCGATAGCAATGGGACAAATTCCTGCTTGCCCCTGCGTTGATTGCCGTGAGAGAAAAAGTCGAAAAAAGTTTGAAAAACATGTTTCATTCTGTGTTGAGATGGTGTATCATATAATCAGGCGATAGCCAAGAGAAAAAAATCAACGGAGGTAACGAATATGAAGTGGGTTTGCAGCGTATGCGGTTATGTGCACGAGGGTCCTGAGGCGCCTGAGAAGTGCCCGGTTTGCAAGGTTCCGGCGAGCAAGTTCGTCCAGCAGGGCGGCGAGAAGACCTGGGC
>JAFQEB010000083.1 GCA_017399225.1 Clostridia bacterium
CCAGCGGCTGCAGTACAGCCCGCAAAGGAAATGTAGCGGCGAATTTGCAGAGGTTTGCTTCCGCGTTAGCGGAAATTCAGAGCAAACCTCTGCAACCCGAGCCGCCCAGCACCGCAGCCGCAAAGCGGACAACTCATAGGGAAAAGAGGGGGGACCGGGGGGAAAGCACCATTTTGCTTTCCCCCCGGCGGCTTTGCGCCGCTTTCGACGCGCGAAAGCGGCCACCTGCGGCAGAATAGGCCTGCCTTTTAGAAAAAGAAATCTCACAACCCCCAATTTGTCGAACACCGAAATTCCCTCTCCCACCATTTGGGTCAGGCGCAATTTTTCGCATTGTCCAGTGTATTGCGTTTGTTGAGTCACATGAGCAAACGGGCTTCCGGCACGTTTGCCAGATGCTCGCTTTTCTCGCTGAGAGATCAATCTTTCTTTAGGAATATTCCCCTCAGGGGCGAGAGGCTTTTCGATGTATCACACATCTTCCGGCAGGGCAAGCTGTATACAGCCGTTCAGCACGGCTAACCTTCGGTTTTTGAGGGCGATCCGGCCTGATTTTCGCCGTCTGCAATGTACTTTCAGGATAAAAAGCGACCATAATCGATATGAAGAAGAAAACGTTCACCTTTTTTCACATTACCCCTTTGCAGAACGTGACTTTTCATGTATAATAGTTGCGGAACTTTTGAGTTTCCACTGCAAAGGTAAACATCAGATGCCGAACGAATACGAATTGAGGTAGATGTTGTGACTGATTTCGTGAGCACCTGGAATGAGGAGTCCTTTCTGACCACCCCTGTTGGCCCGCTGGGTCTGATCGCCATGCGCGGCACGGAGGAGATCGCCGGCGAGGTGAACCAGTGGCTGCTGAAGTGGCGCCGCCACACGGAGGAAACGCTGCCCGGCGACATGACGACGACCCCCGGCATGGGCCGCGAGGACTTTCTGGTACGCACCAGCTGCCCGCGCTTTGGCAATGGCGAGGGCAAGGGCCTGATCAAGGACTCTGTCCGCGGCCTGGATCTGTACATCCTGTGTGACGTGGGCGCGTATAACTGCACCTACGACATGTACGGCCAGAAGGTCCCCATGTCCCCGGACGATCACTACATGGACCTCAAGCGCACCATCGCTGCCGTGGGCGGCAAGGCCAAGCGCATCACGGTCATCATGCCGATGCTCTACGGCGGCCGTCAGCACCGCCGCTCCAGCCGCGAATCCCTGGACTGCGCGATGATGCTGCAGGAGCTGAGCCGCATGGGCGTGAACAACCTCATCACCTTTGACGCCCACGATCCCCGCGTGCAGAACGCTACCCCCGAAGGCGGCTTTGAGAACGTGATGCCCTCCTACCAGATCTTCAAGGCCCTGCTGCGCAAGGAAAAGAACCTGGTGCTGGACAAGGATCACCTGATGATCGTCTCCCCCGACGAAGGCGCGCTGGACCGTAACATCTTCTACGCGTCCGTCCTGGGCGTGGACATGGGCATGTTCTACAAGCGCCGTGACTACACCCGCATCGTCAACGGCCGCAATCCCATCGTGGCGCATGAGTACATGGGCAACGACGTGGACGGCAAGGACGTGTTCGTCGCCGACGACATCCTCTCCTCCGGCGAGTCCATGATCGACGTGGCCCGCAACCTCAAGAAGCGCAACGCCAACCGCATCTTTGCGGCAGTCACCTTCCCGCTGTTCACCAACGGCCTGGAGCTGTACAACAAGGCGTATGAGGAAGGCCTGATCGACGGCGTGATCTCCACCAACCTGACCTACCGTACCCCCGAGCTGCAGGCCGCGCCCTGGTTCATCGAGGCGGATATGTCCAAGTACATTTCCTACATCATCGCCACACTGAACCACGACCGCTCCCTGTCCAAGCTGCTCTCCCCCTCCGATCGCATTGCTGCCCTCAAGGCACGCTACGAGCAGGAGCAGGTGCAGAACGGCATCAAGCTGGTGTAAGCTGATATCAAAAACTCCGCATGACAGTTGGTCATGCGGAGTTTAGTGTATCGACAAAGTGCTGAAAGCACTTTGTCGAGGCTTTGCACTCTCTCACGGGTCGAACGACAAGTCGTTCGACCGGCCGTTCGTTCG
>JAFQEB010000009.1 GCA_017399225.1 Clostridia bacterium
ATCTCGGAAATGGGCATGGGAGTACGCACGCCGGCGACAACGTCTTCGCCCTGGGCGTTGGTCAGGAACTCGCCCATCAGAGCCTTCTCGCCGGTAGCGGGGTTGCGGGTGAACGCAACGCCGGTGCCGCAGTCGTCGCCCATGTTGCCGAAGGCCATGGACTGGACGTTAACGGCGGTGCCCCAGCTGTAGGGAATGTCGTTCTCACGACGGTAGATGTTAGCGCGGGGGTTGTCCCAGGAACGGAACACGGCCTTCACGGCGCCCATCAGCTGCTCAACAGGGTTGGAGGGGAAGTCAGTGCCGATCTTGGACTTGTACTCGGCCTTGAACTGGTTGGCCAGCTCCTTCAGGTCGTCAGCGGTCAGCTCAACGTCCTGGGTCACGCCCTTCTTCTCCTTCATCTCGTCGATAAGGACCTCGAAGTACTTCTTGCCGACTTCCATGACGACGTCGGAGTACATCTGGATGAAACGACGGTAGCAGTCGTAGGCCCAGCGGGGGTTGCCGGACTTGGCAGCCAGAACTTCCACGACTTCCTCATTCAGACCCAGGTTCAGGATGGTATCCATCATGCCGGGCATGGAAGCGCGGGCGCCGGAACGGACGGAGACCAGCAGGGGGTTCTCCTTGTCACCGAACTTCTTGCCGGTGATCTCCTCCAGCTTAGCGACGTTCGCCATGATCTCAGCCTCGATGTCGGCGTTGATCTGACGGCCATCCTCGTAGTACTGGGTGCAGGCCTCAGTGGTAATGGTGAAACCCTGGGGCACAGGCAGGCCGATGTTGGTCATCTCGGCCAGGTTAGCGCCCTTGCCGCCGAGCAGCTCGCGCATCGTGCCGTTGCCTTCGGTGAAAAGGTAGACAAACTTCTTCGCCATTGGAAACAACTCCTTTTCTACATTTGCATGGAGATTCTCTCTCCTGCGGTGGTGGCCGGCTAAACCGATTTCCGGTTAGCGACATGCCACTTATCGCACCAATCAATTATACCTTCTATTTTGATATTTTGCAAGATGTCCCATGCGCTTTTGCCCAATATTTTGTGGAATAAATCGCATGATAATGCTTACATTCATTCACGACTCCCCTGCCATGCCCGACATCTGTGCAGTTCTTCCCGGCACACAAAAGCCCCCTGCCTTTGGGCAAGGGGCTTGAGAAGGATCACGCCTTGGCTTTGGCAGGAGCCTCAACCGCGGCCTTGGGGTCGCGGGGGGCGTCAGCTTCCTTCATGGTGATGCACTTCTTGGGGCACTTCTCGGCACAGACGCCGCAGCCGGTGCAGGCAGCGTTCACCTTATGTGGCTGCTTCAGCGTACCCTCGATGGCGCCGAACTGGCAATTGCGGGCGCAGATGGTGCAGCCGATGCAGGTATCCTGAT
This sequence comes from Clostridia bacterium, assembly GCA_017399225.1. The sequence goes on from JAFQEB010000009.1 coordinate 1,386, forward strand.
CGATCTGCGCAGCCTTGCGGGGTGCAAGCGCCTTGATCGCGCCAGTGGGGCAAGCCTCGGCGCACATGTGGCAGGCGCGGCACTTGCCATAGTCGATCACCGGCAGATTATCCACCATGGTGATGGCTTCGAACTTACAGGCCTTTGCGCACTTCTGGCAGCCGATGCAGCCAACCTTGCACACGTCCATGACCTGCTTGAGCTTATTGGTGTTGTTGCACAGCAGCGCCACATCAGCATTGGCAGGCTGCAGCTCAATGACGTTCTTCGGGCACGCCGCAACGCATTTGCCGCAGGCGGTGCACTTCTCCTCATCCACCACGGCAATGTGGCGGACAGGATCAACATGGATCGCATCAAACTGGCAGGCCTTCACGCAGGTACCCAGGCCCAGGCAGCCGAAGGCGCAGGCCTTGAAGCCCTCGTTGACCGTCGTTGCAGCCACGCAGTCGCGGATGCCGGTGTACTCAAACTTCTCCTTGGCAACCGCACAATCGCCCTGGCAAACCACGCGGGCAACCTTGCGATCCGCGCCGCTGACGGGCTCCATGCCCATGATGGCGGCGATCTTCGCGGCGCAGTCAGCGCCGCCCACAGGGCAGGCATTGATGGGCGCCTTGCCGGAAGCAATGGCGTCTGCGCAGCCGTCGCAGCCGGGATAGCCGCAGGCGCCGCAGTTGGCGCTGGGCAGCGTATCGCGGATGGCGTCACGGGTGGGGTTCGCAGGCACGGCAAAAACTTTGGAAGCAAAGGTCAGCACGATGCCGAAGAGAAGGCCCATCGCGCCAAGGATCAGAGCAGCAATCAAGATATCCATATGTTTGTTGCTCCTTTCATCAAATCAGGCCGCCGAAGCCCTGGAAGGCGATCGCCATCAGGCCAGCGGTAATCAGCGCGCCCGGGAAGCCCTCCATCCACTTGGGCATCTTCGCCAGCGCCAGCTTTTCACGGATGCAGGCAAAGAGAACCATCGCCAGGGTGAAGCCCAGCGCCGCACAGAAGCCGTTAAAGGTGCTCTCAATGAGGGTGTAGCCTTCATCGGTGTTCAGGATCGCAACGCCCAGCACCGCGCAGTTGGTGGTGATCAGCGGCAGGTACACGCCCAGCGCCTGATACAGAGAGGGAGAAAGCTTCTTCAGTGCCATCTCCACAAGCTGCACCAGCACGGCAATGACCAGAATATAGGCGATGGTCTGCATGTAGGCCAGATCCACGCCGAAGATGCTGGTTTCTTTTACAAGCAGGTAAGTATTGACGATCCACGTCACAAAGGACGCCAACGTCATGACGAAGGTGACCGCCATGCCCATGCCCAGGGAGGTATCAAACTTCTTGGAAACGCCCAGGAAGGGGCAGATGCCCAGGAACTTGTTCATGACGAAGTTGTTCACCAGCAGGGAGCCGATCAGGATCTGCAGATAGATGTTCATGCGTCGGCCTCCTTCTTAGCAGCATTCTTCTTTGCCAGGTTGCTCAGGGCATTGACGAGGATCAGCAGCACGCCCAGGGTCACGAAGCCGCCGGGAACCTGCGTCATGATCGCCATGGGCTGATAGCTGGCCGGCATGACCATCACGCCAAAGACCTTGCCGGTACCGATCAGCTCACGGATAACGGAAAGCAGGGTGATGGCGAAGGTGAAGCCAAGGCCCATGCCCAGACCGTCAGCAATGGACAGCAGCGGAGGATTCTTGAACGCGAAGGATTCCGCACGGGCGAAGATAATGCAGTTCACGACGATCAGCGGGATGTACATGCCCAGGCTGGCAGACAGCGCGGGGATGTAGGCCTTGAGCATCAGATCGATCACGGTAACAAAGGACGCGATCACCACGATGAAGGCCGGGATGCGCACCTTCTCCGGGATGACCTTGCGCAGCAGGCTGATCAGCAGGTTGGAGCAGACCAGCACAGCGGTGGTCGCCAGGCCCATGCCCAAGCCGTTGGAGCCGGCAATGGTGATGGCCAGGGTGGGACACATGCCCAGCATCAGGGTGAAGGTGGGGTTCTCCCAGATCAGGCCATTGAGGAATACGCTGAGGAAATTCGGCTTCTTAGGCATGCTTCTTCACCTCCCCGAAAGGACGCGGCGCAGTAAAGCGGTCGATCATAGGTGTGCAGATGTTCATGAACAGAATGGCAAAGGAGCAGCCCTCGGGATAGTTGGCGAATGCACGGATCACGAAGAGCAGCAGGCCGCAGCCAACGCCCATGATGATGCGTCCGACCGAGGTAATGGGGCTGGTCGCGTAATCGGTCGCCATGAAGAAGGCGCCCAGCAGCAGACCGCCGGAGAGGATCTGGGCCAGCGCCAGCTCCGCGCTGCCGTCCTTGAGGAGGTAACAGAGGAAGACGGTGCCGATGAAGGTCACCGGGATACGCCAGTCGGCAATGCCGCGAACCAGCAGGTAAACGCCGCCGATGATCAGGGCGATGGCGCAGGTCTCACCCAGCACGCCGCCGTGATTGCCCAGCAGCAGATCCATCAGCTGGATCTTCACGGACTCCCCTGCCACGTCCACGACCATCTTGCCCGTGTTCAGCGTGACCAGAGGAGTCGCCGCAGAAAGGGCGTCGGGCGTGAAGGCGGAAACGGGATAGGCGCCCATGATGCCGCTCCAGCTGATGAACAGGATCGCACGGGTAGTCAGCGCAGGATTCATGAAGTTGCTGCCGATGCCGCCAAAGAGCTGCTTGACCAGCACGATGGCGATCACGCTGCCGATCACGGCCATCCACCAGGGGGCGGTGGATGGCATGTTGTAAGCCAGCAGCAGGCCGGTAACGACCGCGCTCCAGTCGGAGATGGTCACGCGCTGCTTGGTCGCCTTCTGCCAGATGAACTCGGACAGAACGCAGGTCGCAACGCAGATGGCGATGATGATCGCCGCCTGATAACCAAAGTGGATAATGCTCGCAATACCGGCAGGCGCCAGCGCGAGACAAACCTCCTGCATGATCCGCTGCGAAGTCGCTTTATCACGCAGATGCGGAGAGGAGGTCACTGCAAAGTTGTTCTGCATGTAGGATTGCTCTCCCCTTTCTTACTTCTTGGGTGCTTCTTCAGCGGCCTTGCGGGCTGCTTCCTGCTTTTTACGGGTATTGATGACCTTCTTGCCCTGACGGCAGGACTGCGTCAGCAGCCGCTTTGCGGGGCAGGCAAAGGTGCAGGCGCCGCACTCCATACAGTTCAGGACGCCAGCCTTCTCAGCATCATCGTACTGACCGTTGCGGACCAGCAGATCCAGCTTGGTGGGCATCAGCTGCATGGGGCAGGCCTTCAGGCAGCGGCCGCAGTTGATGCAGGCATTCTCCTGGGGCTCGAGAGCTTCCTCGCCCAGCGCCAGGATGCCGGAGGTAGTTTTGGTCAGCGGGATATCGGTGCGGTTGAAGGCCATACCCATCATGGGGCCGCCGCTGATGAGGATGCGGACGTCGTTGCGCAGTCCGCCGCAGGCGTCGATCAGGTTGGCAACAGAGGCGCCGATGCGCACCAGGTAATTGCCGGGGTTGTTGACAAGACCGCCCATGGTGGTCACGCGCTGCACCAGGGGCTTACCCTCCCGGATGGCCTGCTGCACCGCATAAACCGTGCCCACATTGCAGACCACGCAGCCCACATCAAGGGGCAGCCCGCCGGCGGGAACCTTGCGGCGGGTAGTGGCGTAAACCAGCTGCTTCTCGCCGCCCTGGGGGTACATGACGGGCAGCGCCTTGACGGTGATGCCGTCCACATTCTGGCAGGAGGCCGTCAGGGCCGCAATGGCATCGGGCTTGTTCTTCTCAACGCCGATGACGGCTTCCTTAACGTCCAGTGCGAGCATCATCAGGTGGAGGCCATCGACGATCTGAGCGGCCTTCTCCAGCATCAGACGGTGATCCGCCGTCAGGTAGGGCTCGCACTCCGCGCCGTTGATGATAAGCTTCTCGATCTTCTTGCCCTCAGCGGGGGTCAGCTTCACGCTGGTGGGGAAACCAGCGCCGCCCATGCCGACGATACCGGCTTCCCGGACGATCTCCTGCAGCTCCTTCGCGGACATCGTTTCCGGATGTGCGGTAGGCTTCAGCTCGACCCAGCTATCCTGATAGTCATTCTCGATCACCACTGCGGGAACGCTGCTGCCGCTGGCGACCTCGACATTCTCGATCGCCACGACCTTGCCGGAAACCGAGGCATGGACGGGCGCGGTTACAAATCCGGCCGCCTCGCCGATCTTCTGGCCCATCAGCACCGCATCGCCCTTGGCAACAATGGCCTTGGCAGGCGCACCGATATGCTGAGACAGCGGAATGACGACACGCGCAGGCGCGGGCAGCTCAACGATCGCGTTACCGCCGTTGACCGCCTTGCCATTCGTCCCCTCATGGGGATGCGTGCCGCCGGGAAACATTTTCATACCAAACACGGATGGAGGTCCCCCTTCCATATTCTATACATTTCATGCGGGAAAACCCGCTGTAAAACCATACTGTAAATATTATAGCACACAACCAAAGCTTTCGTACAGAAAAAGTTTCAACAATTCCAAAGGTGTTGTTTTATGAAACTTTCACAGTAGCTACATCTAACCGTCTGTATACTTAGCTGAAACAGGTAATTACAGCCGCTGCTGGGCAGCAACATCCAACATATGCGCGGCATGACGGAGGGCCGAGTCTTCGCTGCCGTCTGCGCCGCCGAGCATTCGTGCGACCTCGCCGATGCGCTCCTGGGCATTCAGGCTGCGAACGGAGGTGTTCGTCCGCTCTCCCTCCACCCGCTTCTCGACCAGGAACTGGTGCGCGGCCATTGCAGCGATCTGGGGCAGGTGCGTCACACAGATGACCTGGCGTTTCCTTGCGATGATGGCCAGCTTTTCTGCAACGACCTGTGCCATGCGTCCGCTGATACCGGTATCGATCTCATCGAACACCATCGTACCGACGCCGCCCTTTTCCGCCTCCAGGCTCTTGATGGCCAGCATCATGCGGCTCAGCTCGCCGCCGGAGGCGATCTTCGACAGCGGCTTGAGCGGCTCGCCGGGATTGGGCGAGATCATGAATTCGATCACGTCGTCGCCTACGGACTGGGGCATCAGCACCTTCCCTTCCGGACGAAGGGCGAAGGATACCTTGAATACCGTATTGCCCATACCAAGATCCCGGAGCTGGGTCATCATCTGCTGTTCAAAGGTCTCCGCAAGAACATGGCGGGCCTCCGTCAGCTGACGAGCCAGCGCGCGATAGGCTCCCAGCAGACGCTTGTGCTCAGCGCCGAGGGCAGCGAGCTGCTGATCCATGGAGGCAAAGTTGTCATATTCCTCCTGCATCTGCTCCTGGGCTGCAAGAATCTCCGGGATGGTATCCCCATACTTGCGCTCCAGGCGGCGGATCAGATCCAGCCTTGTTTCCACCTGCTCAGCCCGGGCAGGATCGAAATCGCTGCTCTCCGCAAGGCCGCTGAGCTCATAGCCCAGTTCCTCCAGCTCATAATAGGAGGATTCGCACCGCTGTGCCAGGGAAGCATAGGGCTCCCCCAGCCCGACCAGGCCGCGAAGGGCATCCGCTGCCTCCTTCACCCGGGACAGCACGGACTCGCTGTCCTCGCTTGCTGAAATGGCCTGATGAGCCGTCGCCAGTGCCGATGCGATCTTCTCTGAATGCCGGTAACGCTCCTTTTCCGCCGTGAGGGTTTCCTCCTCGCCGGCTTTCAAGCGGGCCTTCTTCAGCTCCTCCAGAGACTTTTTCAGCGTTTCCATCCGGTACTGCTTCTTCTCGTTTTCCCGGACAAGGCGACCATACTGACGATGCGTGGCAATGAAGCCTTCATACGCCTCGTCCACCCGGGCAAGCAGGGCCTGATAATCCTCCCCGCCCGCAGCGTCCAGAAACAGCAGGTGATACTGGCTGTTCATCAGGAACTGTGCGTCATGCTGGCCGTGAACGTCCATCAGCAGCGCCGCGACCTCTTTCAGCTGGCTGACGGGCATCACCACGCCGCAGATGCGGCACAGGTTGCGGCCTGTCCTTGTGATCTCCCGGTACAGCGTGACCGTACCGTCGAAATCGTCCATGGACTGCGCCTTCGCCCACGCAGCGATCTCCTCGCTCCCGCAGGCATCAAATACAGCCTCCACCCAGGCCTTGTCCGTGCCGGTGCGGATCAGGTCACGGTCGCCGCGTCCGCCGAGGACGAGGTTGACCGCATCCACCACGATGGATTTGCCCGCGCCGGTTTCGCCCGTCATCACATGGAGCCCGTCGCCGAATTCCAGCGTCAGATCCTCAATGAGGGCAATGTTATGCATACGCATGGATAGGATCATGTCATACGCTCCTTGTCATGCTTTCCTCTGCCGTTACTTCATCATATCCTGGATGCGGCCCATTACCGAGGGAACCTCCTCCTGCGCACGGATGACAAGCAGGATGGTATTATCGCCGGCCACCGAACCGAGGATCTCAGGCCAGTGCAGGCTGTCCAGCGCCTCGGCCGCCACATTGGCCGAGCCGTTGAGCGTCTTGACGACGATCAGATTATTGCTGGCAGCCACGGACAGAAGGGATTCCGCCAGCATCCGGATGAAGCGCTCCGACAGGCCATTCTCCGCCTTGTCCGCCGTGGCGTACTTGTACGCGCCCATGGGCGTGAGCACCTTGAGCAGACGCAGCTCCTTAATGTCGCGGGACACCGTCGCCTGCGTGACCTTGATCCCCCGCTGGCGCAGCGCTTCCGCAAGTTCCTCCTGCGTTTCGATCTCATTCTTTTCGATGATATCAAGAATTGCTACCTGTCGGACAGTCTTCATGTATTTCTCTCCTTGCAAAGAGCTTGGTCAGATTTGTGTCAGCGCGTCCACTCCGTCAGCTTTTCGCGGACGACGCCGAAGAAGCGACCCTCCCGGAATCGGATCAGGCGGATGGCCCGTTCGTCCTTGCGGACGTGCGCGTGGGTCCCTGCGGTCAGGGTCATGCGGGATTGCCCGTCCACCTCAAGGCTTGCCGTCTGGACGTCCTCTGGGGACAGCTCCAGCCGGATCTCCGCTCCGCCATGCACCACGCAGGGGCGATGCTGCAGGGTATGGGCACAGATGGGCGTGATGATCATGCAGTCCACCTTGGGCGATACCACCGGGCCGCCTGCAGAAAGGCTGTAGCCGGTCGAGCCCGTCGGGGTCGCAACGATGAGGCCGTCCGCCACATAACGGCCGGAGGACTCGCCGTCTACCAGCGCATCGATGGTAATGAGCCTTGCATATCCGCCCCGGCTGACGACCACGTCATTGACGGCGTACCAGGTTTCGCCGCCGGCCTGCACCTTCAGCACAGGCCGGGTCTCGATCTCGTACCGGCCTGCAATGACGGCTGCCAGCGCCGCCTCCAGCGCATCGGGCTCCACCTCTGCCAGGAAGCCCACTCGCCCCAGGTTGACGCCCAGCAGCGCAGCATTCCATTTCAGCGCGTATTGTGCGCCCCGCAGCAGCGTGCCATCCCCGCCAAGAGACAGGATGACGTCGGCGCTGTCACGCTCCGAAAAGGCGCGTACGCCATCGCCCAGCAGCGGCGCGGCGTCCTCCTCAGCGATCACTTCAACGCCTGCGGACAGCAGAAAATCCGCCGCCCGTCTGGCATAGCTGACCGCATCGGCCCGCCTTGCATGTACCATCAATCCGACACGCATATAATCCCCCGATTATCCCTTGTAATCATGTCAGCCCTTCATATCCTCATGGGCCCTGTGCACCAGCGCCCGGATCATATCCGGCGTGCAGGGCTCTTCTTCCCTGGTGCGTACAGTGATCTTCGCCAGGAACTCGATGTTGCCCTCCGGGCCCTTGATGGGCGAATAGTCCAGCGCCTGCACCTGCCAGCCGATGGTCGGGCAGAAATCAACGATCTCCTGCAGTACATCCTGATGGATACGGGCGTCCCGAACGACACCCTTCTTGCCCACCCGGTCAGGACCGGCCTCGAACTGCGGCTTGATGAGGGTATAGAACACGCCCTCCTCGCCCATGAGCTGCGCGGCAACAGGCAGGATCAGCCGGATGCTGATGAAGGACACGTCCATCACCGTTACCGTCGGATGCAGCGGAACCATATCCGGCGTGAGATTGCGGGCATTGGTGCGCTCCATCAGCGTCACGCGCGGATCGTTGCGCAGCTTCCAGGCAAACTGACCGTAGCCGACGTCGATGGCGTACACATGGGCTGCGCCGTTTTGGAGGCAAACGTCGGTAAAGCCACCTGTCGCAGCGCCGATATCCATGCAGACCTTGCCGTTCAGATCGGCAGAAAAGGACTTGATGGCCTTTTCCAGCTTCAGGCCGCCACGGCTGGCATAGGGGTTTGCGCTGCCCTTGAGATGCAGCTCGTCCTCGGGCTTGATGATCTCGGAGGCTTTGTTGATGCGTCGCGTGCCCACATATACCTCGCCCGCCATGATGCTGGCCTGGGCCTTGCTGCGGCTTTCGCACAGGCCGCGCTCCACCAGCGCCACGTCAGCGCGCAGTTTTTCACTCATGAATCAGGTTCCTTTCGTGCATTTCAGTCAGAATGCGCTGAGCCATCTGCTCTGCGTTGAGGCCCAGGTATTTCAGCAGCTGATCGCGTCCGCCATGCTGAACGAAGGTATCCGGTATGGCGAAGCAGATCATCGGCGCAGCTTTCCCTTCCTGCTGCATGAAGCTGCACACCGCAGCGCCAAAGCCGCCGGTACGCACATGCTCCTCGATGGTCACGAAGGGCTTGTTGCCGATGGCAAGCAGCAGCGCTTCATCCAGCGGCTTGATGCTGGAGCAGTTCACAAGCTGCGTGCTGACGCCCTTCTGTGCAAGAAGCTCATGCAGCTGCACTGCCTCTTCCACCATGGAGCCGACGGCCAGCAGTACCACGTCACTGCCCTGCTCAAGCACCTCCCATCTCCCGGGAACAAAATCATCCGGCGCAGGGTAGCGGGCGCTCAGATCCACCGGCCTGCGGCCGTAGCGGATCGCACAGGGGCCGTTCTTGACCGCCGTCCACCGGAGCATCGCCCGCAGCTCGCCGTGATCCCTCGGCGCCAGGATCGTCAGATTCGGCACCGGCAGCATGGACGCCAGATCCCACACGCCATGGTGCGTCGCGCCGTCCTCGCCCACAAGCCCTGCACGATCCAGCAGGAGCGTCACATCCAGAGCGGGCATACACACATCATGGATCAGCTGATCAAATCCGCGCTGGAAGAAAGAGGCGTATACTGCAAAATAGGGCTTCATGCCGCCCGCTGCCATACCGGCAGCGAGGGTAACGGCATGTTCCTCGGTGATGCCCACATCCAGCATCCTGTCCGGATGCCGCTCAGCAAAATGATCCAGGCCGGTGCCGCCGGGCATGGCCGCAGTAATGGTGACGATCCGCTCATCCCCATCGGCAAGGTCTGCCAGCGTGTTGGCCATCACCTTGCCGAAGGAAGGCAGCGCCGACCGCTTTCTGGCGTCACCCGTTTCCACATAGAAGGGCGGCGTGCCGTGGAATATCTCCGGCCGCTCCTCTGCCTTGTCGTAGCCGTAGCCCTTGCGGGTCAGCACATGAACGACCACGGGCTCGTCCAGCTCTTTCACCAGTTCCAGGGTCTGGATCAGCCCTGCCAGATCATGGCCGTCGATGGGGCCGAAATAATGGAAACCCAACGCATCAAAGAAGCCCTCCCGCTCCTCGCGGACGAAGACGGACTTGATCGTATCCTTGACCCAGGCAGCAGCGGCAGTCAGGGGCTTGCCAATGACAGGAATCCGGCTCAGGCCACTGCGAACGACCTTTTTGGTGCTCTTCCAGCCATGGGAGACCCGCAGCCGGGTCAGATGCCGGGACAGCGCGCCTACGTTGGGCGCAATGGACATTTCGTTATCATTGAGGATGACGATCATGCGGGTCTTGGTGCTGCCCGCGTCATTGAGGGCCTCATAGCACATGCCGCCGGTCATGGCGCCGTCGCCGACCAGGGCTATCACCTGATGCTTCTCACCCTGGAAATCCCGGGCACGGGCCAGACCAAGCGCCGCGGATATGGCGGTGGAGGCATGGCCGGTCTCAAAGGCGTCATATTCGCTTTCGCTGCGTTTGGGGAAGCCAGACAGGCCGCCAAAGGATCGCAGCGTACGGAACTGACGGTAGCGGCCCGTCAGCAGCTTATGCACATAGCTCTGATGACCGACGTCAAACACCAGCTTGTCCGCCGGCATATCGAAAACCCGGTGCAGGGCAATGGTGAGCTCCACCACGCCCAGATTGGAGGCCAGATGGCCGCCGCGCCGGGATACAGTTGCAACCAGCTCCGAGCGGATCTGCGATGCAAGATCGTTCATTTCCTCCACGGACATGCCTTTGAGCACCCGCGGGGACTCGATCTCTTCAAGACGCATGTTTCCCCTCCGTTTCAGTAATAGCGCTCCACGAGCCTTTCCACGGGCGCAGGCAGCGCATATCGCACGCCGTGCCAGGCGGCTTCCATCAGGCGGATGCGCAGGAAAACCAGCACGATCAGCACGGCAATGTACACCAGCCAGCACATCAGCGTCACCACCAGATTGAGGAACGGGACGCCGCTGAGCAGAAGCCCCGCCAGGAGGCAGACGGCGCCGACGATGGCATGAAGGGCCGTCAGCGCGGCAGACTGCACCGCAAAGCGGCGGATCACACGGCTCTCCTTTTCCGCCCAGCACAGAAAGATGCCAAGCAGACCGATCATGGCGGCCATGGTGCAGGTCAGACGCACACCGGTGTTGGTGGCGATCACATCCGGAGACAGCGGCTGCTGCTCCGCATTATATGAAACGTCCCTTATCGGCTCGACGGGCGCTGTATGAAAGCGCTCCGTGCGCCGCTTTCTCTCCGGTACGCTCACAGCTTCACACCCTTTGAACCCTTGGCGCCCTTCGTTCCCTTCGCGCCGCCCAGAGAGACCCCCTTGAGGATATCCGAGGTGTAGGCGTAATTGCGCATATTGCGATCCTCATGGGCGCGCACGGCGGCCTTCACCAGGCGGTCGATCATCTGGGAATACTTCACGCCCTTGTTCTCCCACAGGTAGAAGGCCAGGCTGCCGGGGATGGTGTTGATCTCGGTGATATAGACCTTCTCCGTCGCGCGGTCAAACATGTAATCGATGCGCACGACGCCCTTGCAGTCCAGCATACGGAAGATCTGGCAGGACAGCGCCTGGATCTCATCCCGCAGGCTGTCCTCAATGGGCGCGGGCAGTACGCGATGGAGGCTCGCCATACCCTTGGAGCCGCCGTTTGCCAGATACTTCTCCTTGAAATCAAGGAACTCTTCGCCGGAGATGGGCATCTCAATGGGGCTGGCCTCCACGTCGTCATCATAGCCCAGCACGGAGCAGTTCAGCTCAATGGGCTTGTCGAGGCCCTTTTCCACCAGTACGCGGCGGTCATAATCAAAGGCCAGCTCCAGGCTGTCGATAAGGCCCTCGCGGTCATTGGCACGGCTCACGCCGATGGAGGAGCCCAGGTTGGCAGGCTTGACGAAAACCGGATAGCCCAGCTCCTTTTCCACCTGATCCAGCACAGCCTCGCGGTCCGCAGCAAACATGGAACGGGTGAACCAGCAATCCGGCAGACAAGGCAGCGTGCCCGCACCGCGGAAGAACTGCTTCATCATGATTTTGTCCATACCGATGGCACTGCCGGCCACACCTGTGGAGGTGTAGGGCAGATTTGCCAGCTCCAGCATACCCTGCAGGGTGCCGTCCTCGCCGTTGAGGCCGTGCATGACGATCACGCACACCTCCAGCCGGGCCACGACCACCTGGGTAGGATGTCCGAAAAGGCCCTTGCCGGGGCGGTTGGCGATCAGCGCGCCGGAACCCGCCGTCACGTCCAGCGCAACAGCCTCCACGCCCTTTGCGTCAGGGTTGAAGGGGGTATAGGTCTTGATATTGCGCAGCGCTTCGCCAGTGTACCACACGCCCTGCTCGCTGATATAAACAGGGATCACGTCATACTTCTCGGGATCGACATGATTCATCAGCTGAACCGCGCTGATGATAGCGACCTCACGCTCGCAGCTGCGGGAGCCGAAAATTACGCCCAGTTGCGTCTTAGCCATAAATATCTGCCTCCATCAATACGGATTTTCAGGTTTCAGAGTAGTTGTCGGGCAGGTCGTTTTCAAACAGAGCAACGTCGCCGGGCCTGCCGATCTCTCGCAGGATGGCCGTCGCCTCGTCCAGTGAGGAGACCACATGCAGGCATTCCTCCGGGAAACCGCCTTCCCGCAGGCCCTGGGCAATAGGCCCGGTATGCTTCCTGCCAACCAGGATCGCCACATCCACACACTCAGCCATAAATGCGCCGAACTCGTAGTTGAACTTTTCCTCCCCCGCGCCGAGCTCGACCATGCCGGGAGTGATGATGATGCGCCGTGCATCGAAGTCACGCAGCACCTTCAGCGCAGCCTTTGCGCCGTTGGGATTGGAGTTGAAGGCGTCGTCGATGATGGTCACGCCGGGAGACGGGATCAGCTGCAGGCGGTGCTCAACCGGCGCAATACGGGCGATGCCGCGGGCGATCTGCCGCAGCGTCATGCCAAGGTGCAGGCCCACCATTGCCGCCAGGAGGATATTCTGGATATTGTGCTCGCCCAGCAGCCTGGTGGTGCATTCCACCGTTTCCTCCTGCCAGTGCAGCACAAAGGTGCTGCCCAGGGGCGAAACACGCACATCGCTGGCCCACACGTCCGCATCCTCCGCGCCATGCAGCGCACACAGGCGCTTTTCCTTGCGCGTCTTGTCAAACAGTTCGCGGCAGATGGCGCCGTCATCCGGGAAGAAGCAGCAGCCGCCCTCGGGGATGGCATCCATCAGCTCGTACTTGGTGGACTTGATCCGATCGATCGTGCGGAAGGTATCCAGATGCTGGGGGCCGACGGAGGTCAGCACGCCGTAATGGGGATGCACCAGGCGGCAAAGCTCCTTGATATCGCCCACATGGCGCGCGCCCATCTCCGCCACGAACACCTGATGCGCAGGGGTCAGCTTCTCACGGATGATGCGGGTGACGCCCATGGGCGTATTGAAGCTGGAGGGCGTGATGAGCACCTGGAACTTCTCCTGCAGGATGGTGCCCAGGATGAACTTGACGCTGGTCTTGCCGTAGGAGCCGGTGATGCCGATCTTGATCAGATCAGGACGGGCAGCCAGCTTGCGCTGGGCGTCGCGGAAGTACATTTCGCTCACCAGCTTCTCCAGCGGCCAGGCACACAGACCGCCCAGGGCGACCCACAGTGGCATCAGCAACGGGAACAGGCCAAGCAGATACAGCTTCGGCTCCTCCCCCGGCAGCAGGAATGCCGCCAGCGCGATCAGGAGCGTAAAGACGATCAGGCTGACGATGTAGGTACGCTTGACGCGCATGGTGACCACAAAGGGCTTTTTTGCCTTCTGTACCTGCAGCAGGCAGCGGCACCACCAGCCCCCCAGCACCGCAAGGGCAAAGGTGATCAGCGCGATCACCGGCACAAGCCAATGAGCGGAAGCGGCTCGTTCGGCGGAACGATGCACCAGCAGCAGCAGCGTCAGATATACGGTCATGATCAGGCCGGGCAGCACTGCACGTTTCCAGTTTCGGCGCAGGGTGCAGAAATAGCCGGCGAACTGATAGCTCTCCAGCTGAAAATAGTGCATAAGACTCCGGCTTGCCAGGAGCGAGGACAGCGCCACGCCCGCACAAAGGATCCATGTCACGAGGGTATTCATCCTTTATCCCCCTGTTTCTTAATCAATCAGTTGCTCTCCACCAGGAAGCTGCGGGCGATGGCATTGAAGCGCGCGACCTGCTCAAGATAAGCAAAGTGCGTGCCGCCCTCCAGCACGATCAGCGCGCTGTCCGGGATCTCCTTCTCCATCTTCTGCCCCATCCACAGCGGCGTTTCCGTATCCTGGTCGCCCCAGACCAGCAGCGTGCTGTTCCGGATGGAAGTCAGCTTCTCCGACTGATCGTAGTTGACGACCCTGACAAAGGTCTTTCGCATTTCAGGATCGAGGGCCGCGTAGTCCTTTGAGCCATACTTCTGCACAAGGGCCTCCTGCCACCGATCGGGAAGCTTGCCGAAAATGCGGCATTTGCGGGCGAATTCGACCGCCTTTTTCAGGCGCTTATAAGTATTTGTCCGCTTGCTGGCCTTGCCGCCGGAGGGCGGCTTGATCCCCGCTGCGCCGGTGAGGATCAGGCGCTCAAAGAGCGACGCATCCTGCGAGGCCAGTTCAATGGTGACGCGCCCGCCGAAGGAGTGGGCGATCACGCTGCAGGGCAGAAAGTCCAGCTGCCGCAGCATTGAGAGCAGGCAAGCCGCAAATTCCGGCACGCCCCAGGGCTCCGGCGGACGTCCGCTTTCTCCGTGGGCGGGGAAGTCGACCGACAGCACGCGCATGTCCTTTGCCAGGAAATCCGCCACGGGCTTCATCAGCTTCGTCGAGCAGCCCCAGCCGTGCAGCAGCACCACGCGTTTTTCGCCGCTGCCGGATAATTCATAATGCATATTCACGCCGGAAATCTGCATTTCCATCAATGTCGTCCCCCATGCTCATCAATCGTTTTCATCCCCGGACATGCGCCAGATATACCGGCACTTGACCGGACTGATCTCCCACCGCCGCTGTATGGACAAGGGCACATCCACGATCCTCTCCAGCTCGCACCCCAGGCCGATGATGGTTTTGCGGCTGGGCCAGTTATCCGGGTCGCAGGTGATCACAACGCTCTGCTTGCCGTGGATGGCGATCAGCGGCCTGAGCAGCTCACAGGCCCTGCGGGCATACCGGTGCCCGCGGTAGGGCGGGTCGATATGATAGCCGATGTGTCCGAAATAGTATACGCAGGGGCTCTCGCCCACACGCAGGGAAATCCGGCCGATCTCATAGCGCTTGCCATGCTCGGTGATCATGTAGTCATAGTTTTCCCCAAAGCCCATCTCTTCCTCCGGCGGATACAGATTCAAAGGGATCAGGTCGATCACGCCGTCGGTAAAATCAGGTTTGATCCTGCGAAACCACATAGCTGCTTCCTTTTATTTCAGTTCCTCGATATGCACGCGCTCCAGCAGCTGTGCAAACACATCAGGTACGATCAGCTGCGTTCCCTCCGTCATCACGGAGGACGTACCTGCCGCGGCGCCGCAGCGCAGTGCCTCCCGCAGGCTGCCGCCCCGCATCAATCCATACACCATGCCGCCCACCAGCGCGTCGCCCGCGCCGACGGTGGAGCGCACCTCCACAGGGATCTCCGGAACATAGAGGGTTCCCTCGCCGCCGACATAGAGCGCGCCATCCTTGCCCAGAGAGACGACCACATGCTGCGCACCCATCTCCACAAAGCGCAGCGCCGCATTCTTAACATCCTCCATCGTATGCAGGGGCGTATTCAGCGCCGCAGCAAGTTCATGATGGTTGGGCTTGATCAGGAAAGGCCTGGCCTGCACGCCCAGCAGCAGCTCGTCACCGCCCACATCCAGGATGCAGCGGGCATCCCCCAGCGTCCGCATCAGCTTCTGATAGGTCCCCTTCGGGCACCCAGGCGGCAGAGATCCGGTCACCACGACATAGTCGCTCCCGGCAGCCTTTTCACGGGCCAGCGCAAAGAAGGCCTCCAGATCCGCCTCCGTCATCACCGGGCCAGGCTCGTTGATCTCCGTCACGCCCTGACCGTCTGCGCTGACGATCTTGGTGTTGACGCGCACCGCGCCCTGCACAGGCAGGAAAGAATGACCCACGCCCTCGGCGTCCATCGCATTACGGAGGCGGATGACGCCATCCTCGCCTGCAGCGCCGATCACCTGAGCCTCAAGCCCCAGCCGCCGTGCCACGACCGCAACGTTGACGCCCTTGCCGCCCGCGTCCGTGCGCGAGGAGGTGATCCGGTTGACATGGCCCGCCCGGAATGCCTCCACCGTGACCGTTTTGTCAAAGGATGGGTTCAGACATACCGTCGTAACCATGTTCTCACCTCCTGCGCATAATTCTATTCATTATAGCATGAATATTCATTCTATGCAATATGCATTCATGTATAAAGGCCAAAATGAAAACCGGACGCCCGCCTGTCCGGCAGAGCGTCCGATGAGTTATTTGATGCGGTAGACGTCCAGCGCATTCTGGGTGGTGATGGCAGCCAGCTCGTCTGCGTCCATGCCGCGAAGGGCTGCGATCTTTTCACACACGAAGCGCACATGGGTCGGCTCGTTGCGGCGGCCGCGCATGGGCTCCGGGGACAGGTAGGGGCTGTCCGTCTCGATCAGCAGCCGGTCGAGGGGGACGTTGATCGCCGCTTCCTGGAGCTTGGGGGCCTTCTTGAAGGTCACCGGGCCGGCGAAGCTGATGTAGTAGCCCATTTTCAGGTACTCCTTCGCGATCTCCCAGCTGCCGGAGAAGCAGTGGATGATGCCGCCGGAGAGTTTCCCCTTCTGCTTTTTCATCAGGTCGATCATGTCCTGATGGGCGTCGCGGACGTGGTAGGCCACGGGGGCGTCCAGCCGGTAGGCAAGCTGCATCTGCTTTTCGCACACGTCCAGCTGGACGTCGCGGGGCGAGAGGTCGTAGTAGTAATCCAGACCGATCTCGCCGATGGCCTGCACCTTGGGCAGCTTGAGCCAATCCGTCAGGATATCGAGGTCGCCCTCCTGATAGGTTTTGGCCTCGTGCGGGTGGATGCCGACGACGGCATAGGCGCCCTCATGAAGCTGTGCAAAGTCGATGGCATGTTTGGAGGACGCCATGTCCGACCCGACGACGGCGTAGCGGGTCACGCCATGCTCCGTCATGCGGGCCAGGACTTCGTCGAGGTCGTCATCAAAGCGGCGATCATCGACATGGCAATGCGAATCAAACAGGCTTCGCCTGATTTCCATTTCACTCATGGGTTAACCCAGGAGCGCGCCGTCAGCCACGCCCTCGCCCACGGAGGCCAGACGCAGGTTGCCCTCGTCATCCACTGCGGACAGGATCATGCCGTGGGACTCGATGCCCATCATCTTGCGGGGCGCCAGGTTGGTGATGGCGACGATCTGCTTGCCCACCAGCGCGGCAGGATCGGGATAATACTGCGCGATGCCGGAGAGGATGGTGCGCTCGCCGTCCTTGCCGAAGGACAGGCGGAACTGCAGCAGCTTCTTGGACTTGGGGACGTTCGTGCACTCCAGCACGCGGCCCACCTGCAGCTTGGACTGGAAGAAGGTGTCGATGTCGATGACCTCGGGGTAGGTCGGCTCCTCGTGCTTCTTCTCTTCCTTCTTCTCGGCCTTTTCAGCCTTCTTCTCGTCCTTCTTCTCCTGCTTGTCAGCCTTCTTCTCGGCCTTGCTCTTGGCTTCGTTGGCGGCGTTGATCTCTTCCATCTTCTTCACGGGATCAAGACGGGCGAAGAGGATCTCGGGCGTGCCGACCTTGTCGCCCGCGACCATGGCGCCGAAGGCGTTCAGGCTCTCCAGGCCGCCGTTGCCTACGTTCAGCTGCTCCAGGATGCGGCGGCTGGTGTCAGGCAGGTAGGGCTCCAGGGCGATGGCGGCAAAGCGGATGGCCTCCAGCAGGTTGTACAGCACGGTGCCCAGACGGGGCATGGTCTCGGGATTCTTGGCCAGGATCCAGGGGGTGGTTTCGTCGATGTATTTGTTGGCACGGCGCAGCAGGACGAATATCTCGTCGATGGCATCGGCGACCTTCAGCTCGTCCATCTTCGCCTTCACCTTGCCGGGCATGGCCAGGGCGATCTGCTTCAGTTCCTCGTCGAACTCGCCAGCCACGTCGCC
Organism: Clostridia bacterium; assembly: GCA_017399225.1. Next base: position 19,158 of record JAFQEB010000009.1, read on the forward strand.
GGACTGGATCACGCCGCCGAAGTACTTGTTGTTCATGGCGATGGTGCGGTTCACCAGGTTGCCCAGGATGTTCGCCAGGTCGCTGTTCACGCGGTCGATGATCAGCTCGTAGGTCATGATGCCGTCGGCGGCGAAGGGGATCTCGTGCAGGACGAAGTAGCGCACCGCGTCCACGCCAAAGAGCTCAACCAGGTCGTCAGCATAGATCACGTTGCCCAGAGACTTGGACATCTTGTCGCCCTTGACCAGCAGCCACGGATGACCAAAGACCTGCTTGGGCAGCTCCTCGCCCATGCTCATGAGGAAGATAGGCCAGTAGATGGTGTGGAAGCGGATGATGTCCTTGCCGATCAGGTGCAGGTCGGCAGGCCAGAACTTCTTGTACTGCTCGTCGTGGTTGCCGTCGGGATCATAGCCGCAGAAGGTGATGTAGTTGCTTAGCGCATCCAGCCAGACGTAGCTGACGTGGCCGGGCGCGAAGTCCAGCGGCACGCCCCAGGTGAAGGAGGAGCGGCTGACGCACAGATCCTGCAGGCCGGGCTTCAGGAAGTTGTTGATCATCTCATTTTTGCGGCTCTCGGGCTGGATGAACTCGGGGTTCTCCTCGATGTGCTTCATCAGGCGATCGGCGTACTTGCTCATCTTGAAGAAGTAGGCCTCTTCCTCGGCGTCGACACACTCGCGGCCGCAGTCGGGGCACTTGCCCTCCACCAGCTGGCTCTCGGTCCAGAAGGACTCGCAGGGGGTACAATATTTGCCGGTGTACTTGCCCTTGTAGATGTCGCCCTTCTCGTACATCTTGCGGAAGATCTTCTGCACCTTGGCCTTGTGCATCGGATCGGTGGTGCGGACGAACTTGTCGTAGGTGGTGTTCATCAGATCCCAGATGCGCTTTATCTCGCCCGCAACGTTATCAACGTACTGCTGGGGCGTGATGCCGGCGGCTTCGGCCTTCTGCTGAATCTTGAGGCCGTGCTCGTCGGTGCCGGTCTGGAAGTACACGTCATAGCCCTGCTGGCGCTTGGAGCGGGCGATGGCGTCCGCCAGCACGATCTCGTAGGTGTTGCCGATATGCGGCTTCGCCGACGTGTACGCGATGGCGGTGGTGATGTAGTAAGGCTTCTTGCACTCACACATGGGGAACCATCCTCCTTCTATATGGGACGCGTGTCCCGGTCGTTTCGGGGCAAAAAGAAAATCCGCCCCTCTTTGCTCGAGGGGCGGGAAATGAATGAGACGAAGTCTCCCGCGTTGCCACCCTGATTTATCGCTTCGCATACGGATAACGGCGCGACCCGTCGAATCCTACTGAGCCTGGCTATCACCACGCTGTTTTCAGGCACGATGCTCCGGAGCCATGTTCCCCCGACGCTGCCGACCGCCTCTCACCTGCCGCGGCTCTCTGAGCGTACACCGTTCGGGGTACTCTTTCCTTCATTGCATGGGGGTATTATAACCAATGGCGGGGCCGGTTGTCAAGGGGTTTGTTGCCATACTTCTACTGTCTTATTTAAGTTCCTTTACAACTACGTAGGAAGCTGCTATACTAATACATATTTCTTTGGAGGGAGATACATGCGTCGATTGCTGCTGATACTCTTATGCTTGCTCTTTTGTTTCGACTTTGCTTTCGCAGAATTGCCCTGTGTTTGCTTTCAAGAACCATGCGTCTGCTATATTCAATTAGACGATGGCGGACCAGCATTGGAGTATATTCAACATGCACTGATCTCGCAAGGATTTCTTAATGAAAGCAACGACGCGTACCTTTTTGACAAATACACGCTACAGGCCATATTAGCATTCCAGGAATCCAACAACCTCCCTCAAACCGGCACTCTTGACGACGCTACTTTGACCTTACTCCTATGGGGAATGCTTCCCGAAGAACTGGATTTGGCGGAACCGCTCAGCAAGGGCAGGCTGGTTTGGATTCCTACGGACGGAGGCATCCGCAGGCACCTGAAACCTGATTGCTGCGGAATGTTTTCTCCTCGCCGTGTTTCCGTCCGGAATGCGGAGCTCATGAATATGCTTCCCTGCGGTATTTGCAACCGCGGCGGAAAGAAAGAATGAACGCACCATGCAGATGGAGCGCTCATTCTTTTATTTTTCCCAGTATACCCATTCCACGGCAAGTTCATAGCCGATCTTCGTGTAGAACGGATTCGTCCCGCCAGTCATGTGGGTTGCACCCAGGGCCTTGGTGCGGCGGTACATTTCGCTCAGCGCCGCAGCGGCGAGGCCCTTCTTCTGATAGGCAGGCACGGTGCACAGCGGCTCCATGTAAGCCAGCTTGTTCTCCGGCGTCCACCACATGCCGGCGTAGCAGACGTACTCCCCGGCTTCGTTTTCGATGGCGACGTCCAGGTACTGCGTCTGATGCGGTGCGGTCAGGAGCGCGCCGGTGTACTCGATGTCGCCGTCCCAGGGTCCCTCCTCGGATTCGTGACCGAAACCCTTCCAGCAGCACTCGCTGCACTTGGCAATGTCCAGCGGCGCAGTAGCAAATCGGAAGCCCTCCGGTAGCGGATAGTCGAGGGGCTTGGAGAAGTCGTACTGCTGATCCCAGTCCGACCAGGTGCGGCGAAGGCCGGCACGCTGCGCGGCTTCCATCAGGGCCGTTTGCGCACCGAAGATGATCAGCTTGTTGCGGCCGTCCTTTTGGGGCATACCGGTGAGCGCATAATCGACCATTTCGTCCGCAAGGGACTCATACCCCGGTCGTAGGCTGAAGTACACGTCCGTAACCGGGTTTTCGTAGAAGACAAAGGCCACGATGCGGCTGCCGTCAAACCAGAGGCGGTTGCGGTGGACGAGGCTCTTGTCCATCCAGTCGGAGGACAGGGCGTACTCCAGGAAAGCCGCGGCTACGCCGTTGCGCCAGTCGCGCTCGTAGATCTCCGTCATGAAGTCGTAGACCGCCATGTGGTCGGACAGCAGGCGGTACTGGCGGTGGGTGATGCTCATCGTTTTTCACTCCTCGTGATGAAGTACAGCTCGGTGATATCCTCCGTCTGGTTCTCCTGGTAGCCTGTGATGACGAAGCCTGCGGCTATCTGGCCGCCCAGGTAGCTCTCCATCGTGTGGCCGAACTCGACCCAGTCGCCCTGGCCTTCGTGCTCAGCTGAGTTGTAAGGCATTCGGTTCACGGCCTTGTAGCACTGCTGCGCTTCGTCCCAGTCGCAGACATAGGCGATGGGGTTCATGGAGATCATGATGAACGTGCCGCCTGGCTTGAGGACGCGGTACACCTCGCGGAAGACGGGGTTCACGTCCGGCACATAGCACAGGGACGGCGGGTTCAAGACCATGTCGAAGGATGCGTCCGCAAAGCGGCTCAGATCGCACATATTGCCGTGCTCGATGCGGATGGACAGATTCTCCCGGGCGGCGATTTCGCGATCCTTGTCCAGCATCCGTTCGGAGAGGTCGATCACGGTGACGTCAGCTCCGGCGCAGGCAAGCAAAGGTGCCTGAAGCCCGCCTGCACCAGCGACGCATAGCACCTTTTTGCCTTTCAGATCGCCGAACCACTGTGATGGGATGATGCCGTCCACACCGAAGGTCAGCTTCAACTTGCCTTCCCTCGCCTGCTGCAGCTGCTCGGGCGAGGCGCAGGCGGACCAGTTGACGTCGTTCTCGACCAGGCGGTCGATGTTGCGCTCGACGCGCGAATAAATACTCTTCATAAAATCCTCCAAAGCAAAAGGCAGCGGATGCGCTCCGCTGCCCGAAAACCCGATGTAAGATGCCCCAGAATGACGATGCGCGCTGTTATTCACCCGCTGTTAAAGCAGGTAGGTGCCCTGCCGCCTGCATCTGCCGTCCCCTGGCGTCACAATGACGGGGGCATGACATAGCCGAACTATAGACCCGGGCTCCTTTTTGTGAAATGTGGGGAAAACCAGCAACGCTGTCGGACACCCCAGGAGCATCCTTTGATTAAATTATATCCATGCAAAAGCCGCCTGTCAAGCAGATTTTCACAGAACCGGATGCGGTATGTTTTACCAGTTGTCCCGGCCACTCAGGCTTGCACCGATAGCATTCCCGGAATCGGGCTGATCATACAGGCTGCACGTCAGAACCTGCGCCCGCCGCCGGAGTGACTGCGGCCGCTGGAGGAACGGTGTACGCCCGTGCCTCTGCCGCCGGAACGGCTTCCTCCGCCGCCGCTGCCGCCGTGGCTGCCGGTGCTTCGCGCCATGCGGGTCACCGTCTGGCGGAGGTACTGCTCATCCTCATGCGTAATGACGCAGCTGCTGTTCTGGTTCAGCGCATAGCTGTAGGTGCTGCCCTTGAGGCTGTAGCTGCCCTTGACGGAGCCCATGAGGATCAGGGCTGCCGCAATGCCGCCGCCGCCGGCCAGCAGGATCTCAAAGCCCTCCAGCGGATTGTACAGGCCGGTCAGTCGCTTGCCGGTTTCCTCGTCATAGCGGAAGCTGCCCTTCATGCGGCCCTCATCCATGAACTGCTGCACCTTCTGCATCACGGCCAGTGCCGCCTTGCCGTAGCTGCTGGACAGGAACATACCGCCGGCGTCCAGGAGCTTCTCCTCGCGGTAATCGTTGATGTAATCCATCATCACGCCGCCGCAGGAGATATACTGCACGCGGTTGTTCAGGTCGATCAGATACAGCAGGCCCGAGTAGTCGTCGCCCAGACCGTAGCCGCCGTGATCGTAGAAATCGTCTGCAAAGGCTTCCACACGCCAGAGGCTATCGCTGTAGTCGTCGGGCACGTCGTAGGTCACCAGCACAACGAGGTCGACCTGGTGCTTCTTTTCAACGTCATCGATCACCTGGGTGATCAGCTGCTCCATCTCTGCGTCCACCACGCCGGCCTCATCGATCACCTGGAGATCGGCCAGGGCAGCGGCGGGAATGAACAGCGCTAGCATCAGGAGCGCGATCAGAAACTTCTTTACCATATGAACTTCCCTCCCGCACAGAGCAGCGCAAATACCAATGCGCCTGCACCGATGGCCCAGGTCATCAGCTTCGTCCGGTTGATGGGCAGCTTGCCGCACACCTTGCCAGTCTGACCGTTCATCAGATAGTAGTAAGGTACGCCGTCCCTGCCGCCCTTCCAGGTCAGCACCCAGACCGGGAGCAGCACATACCTGCTTTCCACCCGGCTCGCCTGGAAGGTCGCCTGACCGTTCAGGCTGTTGTAGGAATGGTTCTGCCGGATCATCCGGTCTGCGTAGCCGTAGACCTCCTGGAGCATCTCCTGCCGGACGTTATCCTCCTCCACGTCACGCTTTTCCGCCAGGAAGCCGCTGAGGTAGCCAGAGGCATAGGGCTTCACGCCCTCCGGATCAAAGGGATGAATGCCGTCGGAAAGCTTGCCGTCCAGCTTGCCCAGCGCCTTGCGGGCAATGCTGCGGAAGGCCATGCGTGCCCGGCGGGTCACGCGGAAGAATCGCGTGGTGGTGACGATATGGGTGGGAGAAGTCGCCACCGAGCGACGCGTTCCCTCGCCGTCGAAGGCCGCTTCGCCCTCCACGTCGAAATACCAGTAGGGATAATACACGCCGGAGAACATTTCCAGCTGTGCCTCGTCAAAGAAGGAGCGGTCGATAAACTTCTTTTTCTTCACAAATTCGGTGAATTTCGCCTTAGCCGCTTCCTTGTCCAGCACAAAGGGGATCACGCCGTCCGGGCGGAATTCCTCGTCCAGGCGGTCATGGAGCACCACCGGGCTGTGACAGTAATAGCACCGGGTCGCAGCAGTGGTTTCCTCCGTGACGATCTCCGCCCCGCACATCTGGCAATGGTATGTGCGCAGGGAGGAAACGGGCGTCTTGTCGCTGTCCGTCGCCGAGCCTTCGCCGCTGACGGCGCCGGACGCTGCCGCCTTCGCTTCCGCCTCGGCCTCCCGCTGCTCGGACTGCTCCCGGAGATCCGCATCGGACAGCACCTGTCCGCAATACAGGCACTTGAATTTCTGCAGCCCCGGATCAAATTCCAGGTAGCCGCCGCAGCAGGGACATTTGAACATCACTGTAGCGCTCATGCCTTTTCCTCCATTCCTTTGGATGTATACAATCAGCTTATTTTAGCATGGTTCACCGCTTTTCGCAATACCTGCCCTTTTCACGCACCCTCCGGGATGTGTGAAAATATTTACAGCAAAACATGTTTGGGTTGCACATTTGGCCTTGACGAACACGGGTTTACGTTGTATCATATAAGCGGTCATCAATGCGGATTCATCAAAGGTTGGTAGGCACCGGACGCCTGCGCGCCCATCCTTCTGAACTTTGTTGTAACCGCTTACACCATTATCAAAAGAAAGGACGATGTCCCATGGAGTTTTTGGAGAAGCTTTCCCTGGCTGGTCTGGTTCCCGTCATCGCGATCGACGATGCTGACGATGCTGTGCCGCTTTGCAAGGCGCTGGCCGACGGCGGTCTGCCCGTTGCTGAGATCACCTTCCGTACCGCTGCTGCGGAGGAGTCCATCCGCCGCGTGCACGAGGAGCTGCCCCACGTTGCGCTGTGCGCTGGCACCGTGCTGACCAAGGAGCAGGTCGACCGTGCGGTGAACGCCGGCGCTGCCGCCATCGTTTCCCCCGGCCTGAGCCCTGATATCGTGGCCTACTGCGTGGAGAAGGATATCCCGATCTGCCCCGGCACTTCTACCCCCTCCGACATCCAGGTGGCGCTGTCCTATGGCCTGAAGGCTGTGAAGTTCTTCCCTGCCGAGGCGGCTGGCGGCCTGCCCATGATCAAGAACCTGGCCCCCGTGTATCCAGGCCTCAACTTCATGCCCACCGGCGGCGTGAACGAGAAGAACATGCTGGATTACCTGGCCTTCGACCGCATCATCTGCTGCGGCGGCACCTTCATGTGCCCCAAGGATCTGATCAAGAACAAGGAATGGGACAAGATCACCGAGCTGACCCGCAACGCCGTTGACAAGATGCTGGGCTTCGAGTTGCGCCACATCGGCATCAACACCGAGAGCGCCGAGGAGTCCATGGCCGAGTGCAAGAAGCTGGCCGCCCTGCTGGGTATGCCCATCAAGGAGGGCAACTCCTCCAACTTCGTTGGCACCGGCATCGAGATCAACAAGTACATGGGCCGCGGCAAGCATGGCCACATCGCCATCGGCACCAACAGCGTCAAGCGCGCCAAGTGGCACCTGGAGCAGCGCGGCTACAAGTTCATCGAGGATTCCGCTGTGGTCAAGAACGGCAAGCTGATCGCCATCTACCTCGAGGACGAGGTCGCCGGCTTCGCTGTGCATCTGGTTCAGAAGTAAGGGAGCATACAATGGACAAGCTCATCATCGTCGGCCAGGTCACCGGCAACCGCGAGGTCGCTGAGCTTCCCGAGCTGGACGCCTACCTGCAGGATGGCTGGCGCATCAAGGAGATTCAGGCAAAGAGCAACGAATGCGCTTGCTGCTGTTACGTTTGGCTGACCAAGAAAGATAAATAACTGACGACACAAAGAATTCCGAATTACGCATTCCGAATTCCGAATTCAAAATACTGGAGGTTTTTACAATGGGCAAGATTATTACTTTCGGCGAGATCATGCTGCGACTGAAGTCCCCCGCCTACGAGCGCTTCTTCCAGAGTCCCTCTCTGGAGGCCACCTTCGGCGGCGGCGAAGCCAATGTTTCCGTGTCCCTGGCCAACTACGGCCTGGATACCGCTTTCGTGACCGTTCTGCCCAAGAACGACGTCGCTGACGCCTGCATCCGCGAGCTGCGTGGCTTTGGCGTGGACACCACCAAGATCGCCCGTGGCGGCAACCGCGTGGGCATCTACTTCCTGGAGACTGGCGCTGTGCAGCGTCCCTCCAAGGTCATCTACGACCGTGCCGGCTCTTCCATCTGCGAAGCCAAGCCCGGCGACATCGACTGGGATTCCGTGCTGGAAGGCGCGACCTGGTTCCACTTCACCGGCATCACCCCCGCCATCTCCCAGGGCGCTGCTGATCTGACCCTGGAAGCCCTGAAGGCCTGTAAGGCCCGCGGCGTGCACGTCTCCTGCGACCTGAACTACCGCAAGAACCTGTGGAAGTACGGCAAGCGCGCCGACGAAGTGATGACCGAGCTGGTCAAGTATGTTGACACTGTCATCGCCAACGAAGAAGACTTCCAGAAGGCTCTGTGCCTGAAGGCCGAGTCCCAGGCGGACGTGGAAGAGGGCGAGCTGAACGTCGAGAACTACAAGGCGATCGCTTCCCTGGCCATGGCCACCTACCCCAACATCAAGCGCGTGGCCATCACCCTGCGTGAGAGCAAGTCCGCCAACCACAACGACTGGCGCGCCTGCCTGTACAACGGCAAGGACTTCTTCCTCTCCCGCAAGTACGCCATCACCGATATCGTTGACCGCGTTGGTGGCGGCGACTCCTTCGGCGGCGGCCTGATCTACGGCCTGAACACCTACGAGGACGAGAAGACCGCGCTGGAGTTCGCCGTGGCGGCTTCCTGCCTGAAGCACACCATCATCGGCGACTACAACCGCGTGTCCGTGGCGGAAGTCGAGAGCCTGATGAAGGGCTCCGGCAATGGCCGCGTGCAGCGCTGATTGCGCTGACGCGCTCGTGAAAATGGCTCCGACCATTTTCACGAATCGATTTTGCACTCGCTCACTGGTCGTTCGGTCATCACCGAGACGAGCTCGGCGCTGGCTACGCTCGGCAAATGCAAGCATTTGCTCTCGCTAGTCGGCTAACGCCTCCCTCCTCCCGGCCGTTCACTCGCGTGAAGGAAGCTTTTCCTGACGGAAAAGCACGAAAACCACCGCACATGTCGCTGGTTTTCGATTTGCAGTCTGCCGACGGCGAGTTAGGGTGACTGATTTGTTTTCCCGGCCTCCGATGGGTGACTGTCGGAGGCCTTTCTGATTCAAGGAGCATGGTATGCGTTATGAATTTGATGCGCCCGTCACTGCCGCAGAACTGGCTGATTTGCGAGTATCCGTCGGCTGGAACCGCATGGAACGCGATCTGGCAGATCCCCGGCAGCACAACGCCTTCCACATGTGCTGCTTTGATGGAGTACGCCTTGTCGGCTATGTGGCCGTCGTCAGCAACGGGGTTACAGACGCTTACGTCCAGGATCTGATGGTGCATCCGGATTATCAGTATCAGGGTGTCGGAAAGCAGCTGATGCAGCGCGCCCTTGATCGCCTTCGCGCAGAGGGCATCTACATGGTAAGCGTCATTTACGGAGATGCGGAGCTGCAGACGTACTACGAGGCTTTGGGCTTCACGACCATGCTCTGCGGGCAGATGGAGCTGCGTGCTGGTCGCGACTGACAGGAGGATACAAGCATGAAGATGAATGCTGACATCGCCGCCAAAATGGACGAGCGCTTCGGCCATGACAACCTGATCGCCTTGGCTACGTTGGATGGCGACTCCCCTGCTGTGCGCACCGTCAATGCTTACTACGAAGGCGGCTGCTTTTATACCGTGACCTATGCTTTGTCCGGCAAAATGCAACAGATCAACAAGAACCCGAAGGTCGCCATCTGCGGGGAATGGTTCACCGCCCATGGCATCGGGGAGAGCATGGGGCATATCCTCCTGAAGGCAAATACGGCTATGGCTGACAAGCTCCGCACGGTGTTTGCCGAATGGTACGATAATGGCCATACCAATGAAGCTGACCCGAACACCATTATCCTGCGTATCCGCCTGACCGACGGTGTCCTGTTCTGGCAGGGTGAAAGATATGAGATCGACTTCGCATAAGAAATGCCTCCGCAGACGCAAAACTGCGGAGGCATTCCTTTATGGAGCTTTTCGAGCGTCTTCAACAGAGCAGTAGATCGGATTGCTGTCCTCCATGTTCTTCTTCCAGCTCCGAAGCCACGGTGCGTCTCCCTGTACGCGCATACGGTAGTCGATGTTCAGCAGGTCGCGGCGACGGGCGTCGTAGTGTTCCGGCGCGATGGTGAGCCATCTGCCGTTTCCGGCACAACAGGAGCTGACCTCAGGGATCTGGAACCAGAACAGATCCTTGGCGAGATAATCACGATGCTCCTGGGCGCTGTAAGGCTGGCCGTTATAGCGCAAGCCATCGCTGAACATAATCTCCTGCTGGTCAGCCAGCAGTGCACGCAGAGCGAACACATCCAGAAGCTTTCCGGCTTCGTCCATCACATAGGAGTTAGTGGTGGGGTCAAGCATCACCCATTGCGTCTTCTCCGCGTTCCAGACATGCGTCACAACATGATTGTCGCAATCGTATGGCGCAAAGGGCATGATGCTGATGGTGCGCGCGGCAATGCCTATGCTCAGCAGGCACTCTGTAAGCGTAGTCGCAAGCCAGGCACAGTTGACGCCGCGTTCCGGCTGATCGAAGGCAAAATCGAGGGCGGTCATAGCACAGCGTGGGCCCTCCGGGTTGCAGTTGCCGTTATGGCGAACGTGGCTGGTCAGCCAGTCCATCAGGCGAACAGCCCGGATGAAAGTATCCCCCTCGCCGCCAACAGCAGGGAGATCGTACTTGCCGCGAAGCTCTTCCAGCTCCTTTGCAGAAGCATCGATGGAGAGTTGAATCCCCTTGTCTGAAGGACGGAATTTATCATGCATCTTCAGCAAGCTGGCATACAGATCGTAGCTCATAGTATCCTCCTCAGCGGATCGTGATGTCGCCGGACATGGAGCTGACGCTGCCGCTTACGACCGGGCCGACGCCGTCTGCATGATGGCGGGTCGTAAGGTCGCCGGAGCGAGTCGATGTATTGATGGCAATGACGCCGATGCCGTTGGGGAGATCAATGTCGATGTCACCGGAGATGGTGCTGCCGTTCACCGTGCGTATCTCATCGCTGTCAAACAGCAGTTCGACGTCGCCGCTGATGGCCTTGAAGCTGACATTCTGCACATCAGCGCGAACGTCGATATCGCCGGAGATCGTGCTGACGTTAAGGGTTTCAATGCGCCCCTCCACCTCCACGTCTCCCGAGGTGGAACCAAGGGTGGCACGCTGGACGAAGACGGCTGCATCCACGTCGCCGGAGGTCGTGCGCATTTCGATATCGTCGATGTGCTCATCCTCGCTGAGCGCAACATCGATATCACCGGAGGTACTGATGATCTGCAGACCGGACATCTGAACGCCATGCACATCAATATCACCGGAAGTGGTGACCAGCTTCACGCTGGGCGCAGCGCCGACAGGAATACGGATGGTCACGCTGTCCACGCCGTTGAAGGCAGAGCGGGCAGTGTGGATGAAATTTCCGATGGTGCGGCCCAGCTTTTCCATCATGCTGCCGATGTTGTCCATCGCCTGCTTCGGATCATCATAGCTGAAATCCGCTTCATACCGATCGGCATGTCGGGCCTTTTTCTCGATGTTCTGGCGCTCCACGCGCAGAACGCCTCCCTGGGCCTGCGCAGAGATGACAGCATCGCCATCGTTCTCCCAAAGCACATGATACATATGGTCGTCCGAAGGCTCGACTGTCACGTCCTCCGATACGAGCACCAGATCGATGCGGCTGACCTCCCCTGCGCTGAAGCACGCCTCCTGCTCGCCATCCATCACATCGGTATACGTTTCGTATGCGGCGGCGGGCTGGCTGTGCTGACGGCTTTTCCGCTGGTACTGGGCGATCACGTCCTCCATACCCCGCAGGCTCTCCACCACAGCGGCAACTGCGTCATCCTCCGCCATACCGGAGTTGACCAGATCGCTGTAGCGATCCTGGCAGTTGTTCATCACCTCATCCCTGAGAGCAGCTACTTCCTCGTTCATTTCTACATTGTCAAACATCAGATCCACGATCCGGGCAACGGTATCATTCATCATTTTATTCTACCTCCAACAGAAGATCGATTTGCGCTTTTGTTTCCTTCCAAGCTTCCAAGTCAGCCTCCAGCCGGGCAAGCCCAAGTGCGCTGATGGCGTAATACCGCCTTCGCGCACCGGACATTTCATTTCCCCAATAGGAGCGGATCAGCCCCGCGCTCTCCAGCCTCCGGAAGGCGGTGTAGAGGGTGGCTTCCTTCATTTCGAACGTTCCGCCGGAGATGGCTGCCACATTCTTGTTGATCTGGTAGCCGTAGCTGTCTCCGCGGGACAGCTGGCGAAGGATGATCGTGTCCGTGTAGCCCCTGAGGATATCGGCAGACAATGCCATGGTTTCACCTCCTGATACCAAAGATACTTCGTGTGTTGATGTATCTTACATTTGCATGATACACCATCATACCTCGCCTGTCAAGGTATCTCATCAAATTCTCATGAAAAATCTGCAGCACTGTTCTTTCGATGTTCACACCTTGCGATTTGCCCGGCCTTCCGGTACAATAGGATGGTATTCATGTAAAACAAAGCGCTGTGCGCTGGCAAGGAGTAGATACAGATGGACAAGATCAAAATGACAACGCCGCTGGTCGAAATGGACGGCGACGAGATGACCCGAATCCTCTGGAAGGACATCAAGGATTTGCTGATCCATCCTTTCGTGGAGCTGAAGACGGAGTATTATGACCTGGGCCTGCCCCACCGCGACGAAACGAACGACCAGGTAACCGTGGACAGCGCCAATGCCACCAAGAAGTACGGCGTTGCAGTCAAGTGCGCGACCATCACCCCCAATGCCCAGCGCATGACCGAGTACAACCTGCATGAGATGTGGAAGAGCCCCAACGGCACCATCCGCGCGATGCTGGACGGCACTGTGTTCCGCGCGCCCATCCTGGTATCCGGCGTGAAGCCCACCGTGCGTACCTGGCAGATGCCCATCACCATCGCCCGTCACGCCTACGGCGATGTGTACCGCAATGTGGAGATCGACGTGCCCGGCGCCGGCAAGGCTGAGCTGGTATTCACGGGCGAGGACGGTCAGGAGATCCGCCAGACCATCTTCAACTTCAAGGGCCCCGGCATCCTGCAGGGCGTGCACAACCTGGACGCCTCCATTTCTTCCTTTGCCCACGCCTGCTTCCAGTACGCCCTGAGCGTCAAGCAGGATCTTTGGTTCTCCACCAAGGATACCATCAGCAAGACCTACGACCATACCTTCAAGGATATCTTCCAGGAAATCTACGATAGCACCTACAAGGCGCAGTTCGAAGCCGCCGGCATCGAGTACTTCTACACCCTGATCGATGACGCCGTGGCCCGCGTGGTGCGCTCCAAGGGCGGCTTTATCTGGGCCTGCAAGAACTACGACGGCGACGTGATGAGCGACATGGTCGCAACCGCCTTCGGCAGCCTGGCGATGATGACCTCCGTGCTCGTGTCCCCCGACGGCAAGTTCGAGTACGAGGCCGCCCACGGCACTGTGACCCGTCACTACTACAAGTACCTCAAGGGCGAGGAGACCTCCACCAATCCGGTGGCGACGATCTTCGCCTGGTCCGGCGCGCTGCGCAAGCGCGGCGAGATGGACAATCTGCCCGACCTGATGGCCTTTGCCGACAAGCTGGAGAAGGCGACCATCGACACCATCGAATCCGGCATCATGACCAAGGATCTGGCCCTGATGTGGGAGGGCAGCGAGTGCACGCCCGTCAACAGCCGCGCCTTCCTCGAGGCCATCGCACAGCGGCTGGCCGCGTGATTCTTCCATAACATAATCGCTCCCCGGCGGCCATTGCGGCTTCCGGGGAGCATATTTTTCTTCAGGACTTCAGCCTTCAGCAGCAGTTATTATGATTACGCCAGCTGTTGGACGCGCCGCGATAGCCCGCAGCCACGAACACAACGCCGGTCAGCAACGCACCAATGCCTGCGATCAGGCCGCCCCAGCCGATCACGTCGGTCAGCAGGATGGTCAGGATGATGCCTACCACGCCAAGAGCCAGAAGCAGAATGCCAATGATCTTCATAGAAGAAATCCCTCCTTCCGGTTTCATATAATGCAGCGTTCAGGCCTGCGGTGCATAAGAATGATTAGAAATCCCGCAGACAGATGACAAAGCCGCCAAACTGTGCTATACTGCTACGGAACCCATACTATGAAGGGAGTATTCTCATGAACGTTTTTCAGGCTGCAGTCCTGGGCCTCGTACAGGGTCTGGGCGAGTTCCTGCCCATTTCCTCCTCCGGCCATCTGGCGCTGGGACGTCTCTTTATGGATCTGCCGGAAAATGATGCGTACCGCATCCTGGATATCCTCCTGCATGTGGGCACGCTGATCCCGGTGATCATCGTCTTCTGGAAGGACTGGTGGGATATCCTCAAAAATCCCTTCAAATCCAGGACGCTGCTGCTCCTATTCATCGCCTCCATGCCCACGCTGCTGTTCAAGGTCGTGTTTGATGATTTCCTGACGGCGGCGGATACAGGCTGGTTCCTTGGCGTGAGCTTCCTGCTGACGGCAGTATTCCTGCTCGTGGCGGAGCAGACCAGCAAGCGCAAGAGTAGCTTTGCGGAGAAGCCCGGTTTCTTCCATGCGATCGTCATGGGCTGTATGCAGGGCGTCGCGCTTTTGCCGGGCGTGAGCCGCAGCGGCTCCACGCTGGCCGGCGGCCTGCTTTCAGGCCTTGACCGCAAGAGCGCGGCCAAGTTCTCCTTTATGATGAGCGCCCCCGCCATCGTCGGCGCGTTGCTGCTGGAGGGCAAGGACGCCCTGGAGGAAGGCCTGTTCCAGCACCTGGAGCTGCTCCCCACCCTGGTCGGCATGGCCGTCGCCTGCGTGAGCGGCTACGTCGCCATCCGATTCATGCTCAAGCTGATCAGCAAAACTTCACTGAACTGGTTCGCGCTCTATGTGGCGATCCTCGGCGTAATCTATCTCGTTCTGCAGCTGCTCGGGCATCCCGGCGTCACGCCCTTTGCCATGCCTGAAATCCAGCAGGCGGCCTGTGCAGCGTCCCTTCTTCTGATCTGATCCATGCGGTCTGCTCCACCTTCAATGGAGAGCAGGCCGTTTTCTTTGCAGACGGAATTTACATAAGTAACGCAACTTCGTCTGTACAAATGCTTTCCAAAATGATATAATGTTTTGAATTCACCTATCAGAAAGGAGGCTGACAAGTGCTGCAGCCCTTCAAGCGCATCCTGTGCCTGCTGACGGCCTGCATGATGCTGCTGCCTGCTCTGGCCGCTGCCGAAGCGCCCAACCCCACCATCAGCCCCTACGCTGATGAATACGATCCCGATCAGCCTGAGCTGCTGCAGGAGGATCAGCTGGCCGCCGCCGCCGCGCTGGTCATGGAGGAAAGCTCCGGCGAGATCATCTTTGAAAAGGATATCGACCTGGTTTTGTACCCCGCCTCCACCACCAAGATCATGACGGTACTCCTGGGTATCCTCTGCTGCGATCTGGATGAGGAGGTCACCGTCAGCGCCAATGCGGTAAACATCCCCGACCCCGATGCGACCATGCTGGGGCTTGACGAGGGCGAGACGATCCGCATGGAAGATCTGCTCTACGGTACGCTCCTCCGTTCGGGCAATGACGGCGCAGTTGCCATTGCGGAGCATGTGGCAGGGAGCGAGGTAGAGTTCGTCAACATGATGAACGCCACGGCCCAGTCCCTCGGGATGAGCAACACCCATTTTTCCAACCCCCACGGTCTTCACGATCCCTACCATTATTCCACTGCCCGGGACCTGGCCACCCTTGCCCGGTATGCAATGAGCAACGAGACCTTCCGGGCCATTGCGGGCACTCGCACCTACTCCATCCCCAAGACCAACACCCACCGCCAGCGTGACCTGACCACCCGTCACCGCCTGATGCTCTCCACCTGGAGCGGCAAGGAGAACTCCTACTATTACGCGCCGATGACGGGCATCAAGTCCGGCTCCCACAGCATGGCGGCATACTGCTTTGTCGGCTCCGCCAGCAAGGACGGCGTCGATCTGATCTCCGTGGTGCTGTGCAGCGGCTATTACGATTACATGCGCGACACCAAAAAGCTGATGGAGTACGGCTTCTCGCAGTACACCAGCGTCACGGTCAGCGAGCTGTATCAGAAACACCCCATTACCGTTTATACCTCCGGCTACTCGCTGGATGACCGCGGCCTGGGCGAGCTTACCCTGAACGCCGTGCCTGTTGATCCCACCCAAAGCGCGACCGTCACCGTGCAGCACAGCGACATTGAAGTGCTGGCCAACAACCTGCGCGACATGGTGCTGGTGCAGTATACGCGGGATCTGGTGGCCCCCATCAAGGCCGGTGAAACCGTGGGCACCATGACCTACATCCTGCCCAATACCGGCGAGGCGGTCACCTATAACCTGCTGGCGACCCGCAGCATCGAGGAACGCAAGGATGCGCCGCCCTCCCTGGCTGAGATCGTCGCCATGACGGAAGCTGACCCCAACCCCTTCCCGCCCCTCACGCTGGAGATCGTCGTCATCATGCTGACGCCCTTCCTGCTGGTGGCGGTGGCTATCTTCGTGCTCTGGCTACTGATCCGGCAGTACAAGCGATTCTATTCCCGCCTGCCCAAGAACAGAAACCGCTATGTGAAGTGATCTCAACCGCGCCTCCATCTCAAAAGTGGAGGCGCATTTGCAAATATTCCGGCTTCTTATGAAAACTGCAACCCATTTCTCATGATTTTCTCATGATTTCCTTGCCGTTTTCACAAGCAAAAGCGTTTGGAACGTGCTATCATAGGACCATCAGCTGAGGGGAACACCCCAGGGGCTGAAAAACATGAGCACACAGCCAAGCGCTGAAGAATGAAAGGGGTATTTCACCATGGCTTCCTACACGATCGAAGATATTGAACTCATCCGCCGCAAGAGCGGCATCAGCTACCAGGAAGCGGTCTCCCTGCTGGATTATCACAACGGCAACGTCGCCCGCGCACTGGTCGACCTGGAACGCAACGGCCGCATCAAGCCCGGCAGCGAAAGCAAGACCAAGGGCAGCACCGCCGGCAAGGCAGCTTCCTCCTCCGCGACGACCGGCAAAGCCAAGAACGGCTTCATGGAGCTGATCGACAAGCTGTACAAGGCCCGCCTGAAGGTGCACAAGGGCGATACGTCCATCGTCAACCTGTCCGCGCTGTTCTGCATCCTGTCGGTGATCATCGCCGCCCCGCTGGTGGTCGTGGGCGTCATCTGCTGCCTGGTGCTGGGCTACAAGTTCTCCTTTGACAGCCACGACAGCGCCTTTGACTCCGACAACCTGGAGCGCATGGTCCGCAGCGCTGCCGACAACGTGAAGAGCTCCGTCAGCGATTTCGCCAAGGGCTTCCAGAACGGGAGCGACGCTGCCCAGGCCGCCGCACAGGAAGCTGCCGCAAATGACGGCCGCAGCTTCTACACCGCCCGTCCTGCCGCCGCCCCCACCTACCGCCCTGAGGTGCCCACCCTGAACGTGCCTGTGCAGGTCGAAAGCCAGGACGGCGCCGTCACCATCGAGGGCGACAGCGAGGGCTACACCAGCGCCACCATCGAATAATCCCCCGCGAGGAGGAATGTACTTCAGTGCATTCCCCTTTTCGCGTATCATCACACAAGCTGAGGAGGAACTGTCATGAGCCGCATACTGATCGTGGAGGACGAGCGGAAGATCGCCCGCTTTCTGGAGCTGGAGCTTCTGCATGAGGGATATGAAGTCGATACCGCCGGAGACGGCCGCACGGGCCTTGAAAAGGCGCTGAGCTGGAAGCCTGATCTGATGATCCTCGACCTGATGCTGCCGGAGCTCAGCGGCATCGAGGTATGCCGCCGCCTGCGCCACGAGAGCGATCTGCCCATCATTATGCTCACCGCCAAGGATGACGTATCGGACAAGGTGATGGGCCTGGACATGGGCGCGGACGACTATATGACCAAGCCCTTCGCCATCGAGGAGCTGCTGGCCCGCATCCGCGTGGGGCTGAAGAAGCATCGGGCCGTCCAGGCGACTGCTCCCGGCCTTCTGACCGCCGGCGAGCTTTCCCTCGACCCGGCCAGCTACACCGTCACCTGGGCGGGCGCGCCTGTGGCGCTGACGAAGAAGGAGTTCGACCTGCTGCGATACCTGATGCAGCACAAGGGCCAGGCCGTCACCCGCGATGCGCTGCTGTCGGACGTATGGGGCTATGATTATGCCGGCGATACCAACGTGGTGGACGTTTACATCCGCTACCTGCGCCACAAGATCGACGAGCCCTTTGGTGTGAAGACCATCCACACCATCCGAGCGGTGGGGTACATGTTCAACTATGAGTAAGCAGACGCGAAGGGAGCGCCGAACCCTCAGAAAGGCGCGCAAGAAAGAATTCCGCGGGATCCACGGGCGTATCAAGTACTTGATGAGCAACTTCCGGCTGTCGCTGACCTTCCGCATCGCGCTGCATTACTGCTGGCAGGTATTCCGGACTGCGATCCCGGCCATGCTGCTGATCAGCATCATCTTTGCAGGCACCGTGCTGGCCGGCTTCGAGGATGACATGCGGCGTCTGCGCAGCGCAGCGCCTTCAGATGGGGGCGCATTCACACAGGATGCAATTCAGAATGCGGCCATCGAAGCCTGCCTGCTGGACGTCCCCTTCTCCGACGATCCGTCACCGATCCTGAAATACCGGCTGACCGGCCTTGATCTTATCGAAGGAAATCCCGTACTGTATGCAGAAGCCAGCCATGAAAGCGGTCAGACCATCCGGCTGACCATCTCGCTGCACCGGCCGATGGTCACCTGGTTCTGGCTCCTGGGCGCTGCACTGATCTGCGATCTGCTGCGCATGGTCGTGTTCCTGCGCCGCCGGGAGAGACTGAACAAGGCCGTGCTGGCGCCCATCCACGATATCACGGAAATGGCGACCACCCTGTCCGCCAATAACCTGAGCAACCGCATCAACATCGCCGGAACGAAAAATGAGCTGAAGGATCTGGCCGTGGTGATCAACAGCATGTTGGATCGCATTGAACGCAGCTACAACAGCCAGAAGCAGTTTGTTTCCGACGCTTCCCATGAGCTGCGAACCCCCATCGCGGTCATTCAGGGCTACGTCAACATGCTCAACCGCTGGGGAAAGTCCGACCCCGAGGTACTGGAGGAAGGCATTTCCGCCATCGCCCAGGAGACGGAAAGCATGAAGGATCTGGTGGAGAGCCTGCTGTTCCTGGCCCGCCACGATAAGAAGACCCTGATGATGGAGGTCGCTCAGTTCGACGCGCTGGAGATCGCCGAGGAGCTGCACCGGGAAGCCGCCATGGTTACGCCTGAGAACACCTTCCTGCTCTCCCCCTCCGACAGCTGTATGATCGAGGCGGATCGCGGCATGATCAAGCAGGTGATGCGCATCCTGTGCGACAATGCCGTGAAGTACACGCCCAAGGGCGGCACCATCACCATCGGCGTCAGCAAGGGGACGAACGGGATGTGCACCCTCTCCGTGACCGACAACGGCCCCGGCATCCCCGCAGAGGAACTGCCGAAGATCTTCGAGCGCTTCTACCGCAGCGACTCCGCCCGCAAATCTGAGGGCGGCGGGCACGGTCTGGGCCTGTCCATTGCCCGCATCATCGTCATGGCCCACGGCGGTAAGCTACGCGTGCGCAGCAAGGTGGGCAGCGGCTCAACGTTCTTTATCGTCCTGCCGGAGAAGCAAAGCAAGCTGCACACCGCCAAGCTCTCCACGGCAGAAGCCACCGATGCAAGCAAAAACTAAAAAACGTGCTGTTCCATAACGCAGGAACAGCACGTTTTCTTTTACCAGCTGAGTACCTCGTGACCATCCTCGGTCACCAGCACCATCAACTCCCATTGGGCAGAGGGCAGGCCGTCTTCGGTATAGATCTCCCAGTCGTTCTCAATATGGGTGCAGACGTCAGGCTTGCCCATGTTAATCATCGGTTCGATGGTGAAGATCATCCCGGGCACCAGCAGCATATCCGTTCCGCGCCTGCCGGTATACCCTACCCAGGGATCCTCATGGAATTCAAGCCCGACGCCGTGTCCGCCGATCTCGCGGACGACACTGTAGCCATTTGCATGGGCATGATCATACACCGCCTGGGACATATCCCCCAGGAAGCCCCAGGGCTTTACCTCCTCAAGTCCCTTCTCGCAGCATTCCCTGGTGACCTCCACCAGTCGGCGCTTCTCCTCGCTCACCTCGCCGATCATGAACATCCGGGAGGAATCAGAGAAGTATCCATCCAGGATTGTGGAGCAATCCACATTGATGATATCGCCGGAGCGGAGGATCACGTCCTTGGACGGGAAGCCATGGCACACCTGATCGTTGACGGATGTGCAAACGCTGTAGGGATACCCCTTGTAGTCAAGAGGTGCGGGAATACCGCCCATATCCCGGGTCATTTCGCTGACGATGCGGTCGATCTCCGCTGTCGCCATGCCTTCATGGATCTGGCGGGCGATCTCATCCAGCACAGCCACGTTGATCCTCGCGCTGCGGCGGATGCCCTCGATCTGCTCCGGCGTCTTGATGATCCCGTGAGAGGGCACCTCATGCCCCCGGGCCGCCATCAGGGCGATCCGGTTATCCATCTGCATATGGCAGCTTTTATACTTCTTGCCGCTGCCGCACCAGCAGGCGTCATTTCTGCCGGGCAGGCGTTCCAGGATCGGACTCATGCTTATATCCTCACTTTACATTATTGCCAGTACTTTCCGTCCAGTTCCCGGTACTGGATGGCCTCCGCCACATGCTCCATGCCGATGACCTCTGCACCGGCCAGGTCGGCGATGGTGCGGGCCACCTTGATCACACGGCCATAGGCACGCATACTCATGCCCATCCGCTCCACCGCCATGTGCAGCACTGCGGAGGCCTCCTGGGTCATGGTGCAATACTTCTTGGACAGCCGCGCATCCAGTTGGGCGTTGCAGTGGATGCCCTCGGCTTTGTAGCGCAGCTGCTGAAGCTCGCGGGCTTTGCGGACGCGCTCGCCCACCACCGCGGAGGACTCCGACGCCCCGCCGGTGCTGATCTCCTTGACCGGCACTGCGTCCACCTCGATCTGGATATCGATCCGGTCCAGCAGCGGGCCCGATACCCGGTCAAGGTAACGGCGGATCTCATGCTTGGAGCAGCGGCAGGTTTTCTGCTTGCTGCCGTAATACCCGCAGGGACAGGGATTCATGCTGGCAACCAGCATGAAGCTGGACTGATACTGAGCCTGATTCTGCACGCGCGTAACAGAGACCACGCCGTCCTCCAGGGGCTGACGCAGGGCTTCCAGGGCATTGCGGCTGAATTCCGGCAGTTCATCCAGGAACAGCACGCCGTTGTGGGACATGCTCACCTCGCCCGGGCGGGCATTGGAGCCGCCGCCGATGAGGCTGGCCACCGACGCACTGTGATGGGGCGCGCAGAAGGGCCGGGCAGCCATCAGACCATCCCCGGGGCGAAGCTTGCCGGCGATGGAGTGGATGCGGGTCGTTTCCAGCGCCTCCTCGAAGGTCAGCGGCGGCAGGATGCCCGGCAGGCATCGGGCCAGCATGGTTTTGCCCGAGCCCGGCACACCGATCATAAGCATATTGTGGCCGCCGGCGGCTGCGACCTCCAGCGCACGGCGGGCGCCGGTCTGCCCCTGCACCTGGGCCATATCCATCATGCAGACCGCAGACTGCACGATCTCCTGATAGGAACGCTGGATCTGCGCCGGGATACGCTCCCGTCCCTTGAGATGCATGGCGACGCTCCGAAGGCTTTTGGCCGGATAGACGCGGATCCCCTGGATGCAGGCGACCTCGGCCGCATTGCCCTCCGGGAGGATGACCTCCTCGATCCCCTGCTCGCTGGCACTGATGACCATGGGCAGCGCGCCGCGCACCGGCTGGAGCGTGCCGTCCAGGGACAGTTCGCCCAGGAGGAGCGTGCGCGTCATATCCATCGGCTCCAGCTGATTGGAGGCCATCATGATCGCAATGGCAATGGGCAGGTCAAAGGCCGGGCCTTCCTTCTTCATATCTGCGGGAGCAAGGTTGACCGTAAGGCGGGAAACCGGCATGGAAAATCCTGAATTGACAATGGCCGCGCTGACGCGATCCCGGCTTTCTTTGACCGAGGCATCCGGCAGGCCAATGATCTCCAGCGCCGGAAGACCGGAAGCCGCATAGACCTCCACCTTCACCGCAAAGCCATTCACGCCGCTCAGGCCATATCCCAGCGTCCTTGCAAGCATCTTTACTCCCCCTGTCAGCAGCTCGTGTATGTATCCTATTGTACATGACCGGAGACTAAAATGCAACACAAAAGCGCCGCGGCTGCTCCATCCGAAAACAGCCGCGGCCAGGTCGATCAATGATACACGTTGGGGAAGATCGGGAAGGCGTTCATCAGCTCCGTCAGCCAGGAGACGAACGCGTTGTCATGGGTGTAGAGATACTGCTGCGTCCAGGGGTAATCCCGTACGAAATCCAACCAGCCATTGGGCGTGAGCACGCCGCTGGCATAGGGGAAGAGCAGGATGAACAGCACCAGCGCAGCGCCCAGCAGCAGGAGCAGCGTGATCCCACGAATGCTCGGATAACGGTACGTCACCCGGTCGAGCATCACCACCGTGCCCAGGATGAGGAAGGGCACGCTGGCAAAGTAGTGGTAGATGTAGGTTCCGCGGGGCACCAGCACCCACGGGAGGAACTGCGCCAGGAGCCCGATGAGAACGAAGGCCATCGTCACATCCCAAACATCGGCAAAGAGATGCCAGGTGCCGCTCCGGCCTGCCACACGATAGCGGTGCTGGCGCACAAAGCGGTACACCGTGTACGCGATACCGGCGATGCCGATGAACCAGACCACCGGATTGCCGAAGCAGAAGATCGCGTAGCTCCAGCCCCAGGGGGTGAAGGAGGGAGAGGCGTAGTACATCGGGCGCTGCATCAGCGGCCACTCGTACCAGGGGGAATAGAAGGGGTGATCCATGCCCAGACCGGGGGTCGCATGGTAGTTGAACATCCCCTGCTGCGCCTTGATGACCTCCTTGACAAATTCAATGGGCGATGCCAGATCCTTGTGCGCAAAGTAGGGCACATAGGACAGCAGGTAGATCACCACGGGCACCAGCACGAAGAACAGCAGGCACCACAGGCACAGGCAGACCACCCGCTTCATGGCAGGCGTGTCCTTCTGCTCCAGCAGATCCCATTCCGCCTGGGTATATGTGCCCCCGCTGCGCTTGATGCGTGCGCACTGGATGCCGACGCGGAGATGCCGCAGGCAGGTCCAGAAGTAGAGCACCGCCAGGCCCGCTCCCGCATACACGCCGATCCACTTGCTGGCCACACCGCAGCCCATGAAGAAGCCGCTCAGCGCAAGATCCGGCAGAATGCGGGTGATCTTCGTGCGGACGATATCCCGCTGCATGAAGCGCAGCATGAAGAAGTAGCTCAGGATGATGAAGAGCACGGGGAAGCTGTCGATAGTAGCGATGCGGGTCTGGGTGAAGTGCATACAGTCCAGCGCCATAAGCATCATGGCCGCAAAGCCCATGCTTGTGCGCTTGGTCAGCTGCTTGGCCAGCAGATACATCGCCGGAAGCATCAGGATGCCGCACAGCGCGCCGGCAAAGCGCCAGCCAAAGGGCGTCATGCCGAAGATCCCGATGAACCAGCTCATGATCACCTTGCCCAGCGGCGGGTGGCTGGTCTCATAGGGCACCGTGCCGTTCAGGTGCTCAAAGCCGGTACGGGCGTGGTAGATCTCGTCGAAGTATGTGGAGTTCCACCAGCCGGGCTCGCCCTCCAGGGTGTACTGCTCGTCCAGCAGGTTTTCCGGATCGGAGTACAGGGGGGAATGCTCATTGGCGTTGAGCACGCCGACGATGCTGGCAGGGATATCGTTGCCCTGGGCGTCGCGGAAGATGACCTCGTTGAGGATCAGGCCCACCTGCTGGGCCGTGATGCACACATAACGGCCGTCCATCTTGTGTACATCCCCGAAGGCGTTGGCGCTCTTGTAAACGATGTTGCCATACTTGTCCCGCAGGAATTCACCGGAGGAATCCGTCAGCCGGGGCACAAGGTACTTCCAGCGGAAGCACTCGCCCTCGGCCATCTTCGCCCAGCAGACGCGGTCATCCGGCCAGGTTTCACCGTCGTCGCTGGACGCCACGGTAAAGTCGCTGTAAGAGACCTGCGCATAGTAGAGCATGGAGAAATCCTCATACCGCTGGCCCAGGTCAATGATGACCTGCTCCTGGGCGTTGGTAGACTTCCAGGGGGTCTGGGGCGCAGTATGGGAGCCCAGGGTCGTCAGGGTAACGATGCTGTAAACGAGCGTCACTGCACCGATCAGGGCACCGTCCCGCCACGTCCACTTCACAGCGGATGCATCCCTGTGGGTGAAGGGCGTGCAGGGGTCACTTTCATGCTCTCGGACGGTGACCTGGGGCTCATCCGCATTTTCAAGCAGCCTGGGCGGCTGATCGTCCGCGCAGACATTGACCAGAAGCTTGACAGACCACAGGGCCAGCAGGACATTACCCAGGGCCAGGAGGCTTGCGACCGCATGGGTATCCTGGTTCAGATGTCCAGAGGCAGACCCCAGCCGCAGGGAGTTATCCAGGATGATGCCTTCATTGACAAAGAGGATGCAGCTCAGCCCGACCAGGAGCAGCAGGAGCCGCTTATCTCGGCGATAAGCGTAGGCCATGCCCAGCAGGAACAGTGCCGGGAACAGATAGCGCTCGTGCATCTTGACGCCGAAGACATACAGGAGGATGAACAGCACCGCGCCACACAGCGGGAGCAGCTCCAGCTTCCCGCTGCGGATGAACACCGGCAGCACCACTGCAAAGGCCATTGCCATCGCGACGACGCCAAGGGTGCCCCAGGAGGTGTCAAAGAAAGCCAGGAACACAAACGCAAGCAGGAAAGCCAGCAGGATCGCGGGCTCGATCAGGCCCGTATGCAGCTGCTCCCGCTTCCCGCTGCGCAGCATGGAATACAGCGCCAGCATCAGCATCGCCGCGGCGATCAGCAGCACGACAGCGAGCGCCAACAGCAGCACGGGCGAGACAGCAACGCAGGTCGTGCCCTCCACGTCCGTCATCAGCTCGCGGACGTAGCCATCCTCGGTGTTATGCACATACCAGGGGTTGCCGGTGGTCAGGTGATAGGCCTCCCCTTCGCCGGAAATATAGGGCATCACGCCCAGCGCGCCGAAGGTCACGCAGAACACCAGCAACAGGGCAATCGCAGGCTCCAGGAGCGTGAGCTTCTTATCCTTGCGGTGGAGGAAGAAGTACAGCACGGCGCATGCGCTCAGGCCGATGAAGGCAAGCATGACAGGCATATCCGCATTCTGAAGGATCGAATCCCAGTTGCCGCCGGAGAGGTAATAGAGATTCGCCGTGTTGACCGTGGCATAAGGGTAAGAGGACAGGGTTTCACCGTAAAGGGAGAACAGCCACATGGGCGAACTCTGGTTGGGGCTGAAGGGCAGGATGATGACCAGCGCCAGCACAAGGGACAGCAGGAGGCCGACGCCCATATCGCGCCAGATCCTCGGGAAGATCAGCTTGCCCTTTGCAGGATCGCGGCGCGGGCGCTGACGCACCAGCTCCATCACAATGGCTGCCAGGCCCAGGAAGCCCATCATCAGCGCCTGGGGCTTGATGAGGATGGAGAGCACATACACCGGCAGCACCGCAGCCCACTTGCCGCGGATCGCCAGGTAGGCCACCAGCATCAGGCAGAAGCTCAGCACGCTGTCCACCTGGCACCAGGCGGCGCTGTTGAGGATGATGGCGGGGTTAAAGGCGAGCATCAGCGCCATCATGGCAGACTGACGCCGGCTCAGGCCCTTCTCCTGCGCAATGCGGGCAACCAACAGCGCCCCCAGCAGATCACACAGGATCGGGATCAGCTTGTGCGCAAAGGCCTGGGAAACCGCGCCGCCAAAGAGACGATAAACGCCCTCGTTGAAAGCCATGACATACAGGTAAGCAGGCGGATAGTCGCAGAAGTTTGCGCCCTGCTCATTATGGAGCATGAAATCGCCGTTGAGGCCGTAGAAGCCCGCCGGGCCCTTCTCCAGCATGGAGTAGCCCCAGGAGCTGAAGCAGCCCACGTCCACCTGATAGCCGGTGACGCACAGGGTGATCACCACGCGCAGGAGGAGCGCGGCGCCCAGGCCGCACACCAGCAGCAGGGAAATGCTCTGCTTCTTCCCTGCCCTGTCCGCGCCGCGCAGTGCCGCTGATGGATCGCTGCGCAGCTGCGTATAGCGG
Organism: Clostridia bacterium; assembly: GCA_017399225.1. The sequence goes on from JAFQEB010000009.1 coordinate 45,242, forward strand.
GACAGCCCCACACACATGGCAATGTATGCAGCGGACAGCACCGCCAGCCAGAGGCGGAAATTGCCCTCCGGCTCTGCCGCTACGCTCTCCTGCTCAGGCTGTACGCTCTTCTGGGGATACCAGCGTTCCGCAGTCGCACCGGCAGGGAGCAGCTCCACCTTCGTCAGATTCACATCGTCAAAGGCCGCAGCGCCGACGCTTTCGCCGCTGTAGCCGCCCACGCGGGCAAAGACGGTCAGTCGGGTCTGATCGCTGTCCGTGACGCCGTACATTTCGACGTATTGCCAGCCGCCCATGGTGTCAAAGACACTTTCGCTGAAAACATAAACGTCCGAAATGGACAAGTTCGCGCCACGGCCTCCGTCCGGGATCGCGTCTGCGCGGATCCAGCCGGAGAGGCAGTAAACACTGCTCGGCTCCACGGCCACGACCTGGGCAAAGCGGGCGTCATTCAGCCCGACGTTTTCCACCACCACGGCATTTTCGCCGCTATGAGCATCGTCGGTCACGCTGTAAAGCGTCACGCCCTCGCGGTTGATATAGGCATCCGTATACCAGCCGGTCGGCAGTCCGTCTGCGCCGAGCGCTTCAAAGCCGCCGTTGGTAAGCAGATTCTGTTCCACCTCCGCCCGGACGGGCAGCAGGATCAGAAGCAGCAGCGTCAGCAGCAGCAGGAGCTTTCTGCTCATCCGCAAATCCGATCACCTCAAATCATCAGTCTCATTCTTACCGCGCCGCCATGAAGGCATTGGGCACATACAAAACGCCGCGCGCGGTGATTTCCACAACATCAAAACGAACGGGACGGGCCATCCATTCCCTTTCCACCAAATATGCCAGCGCTGCATGGGTCATGCGGCGCTGCTTGACGGGCGTAACGGCCATCAGGCCCGTTCCTGCACGGGCAGAGGGACGCGCCTTTACCTCGACGAATACCACCGTTTCGCCATCCAGCATCACCAGGTCGATCTCGCCGTCCTCCGCGCGGAAGCGGCGATCCAGGACCTGCATTCCTCTTTGGCACAGGTATTCCTCCGCCTGCGATTCTCCCCGCAGGCCGGTCTCATGCTGCCTCATGGGCAGAAATTCCGGATGAAGCTGCGCCGGTGCGCCTCGCAGGGGCCGAGCTCCTTCAGGGCAGCGATGTGCTCCGCTGTACCGTAGCCCTTGTTGCGGGCAAAGCCGTAGGCGGGATACTGCTTGTCCAGCTCGATCATCTGGCGGTCGCGGGTCACCTTGGCCACGATGCTGGCGGCGGCAATGGCATAGGAGGTGGCGTCTCCCTTGATGATGGGCACTTCACGGCCATTGAGCCCCAGGCCGGTCACCGCGTCGATCAGGAAGATATCGGCAGGCACCTGAGCTGCAGCTTCCCGCATGGCCTTCTTCGTGGCCTCCAGGATGTTGATCTCGTCGATCTCCTCCGGGGTCGCCTGTCCGATGCCGACATAGATCGCACAGTCCATGATCTCCTGGAAAACCTTTTCCCGGCGGGACTCGGAGAGCTTCTTGCTGTCGTCGATCCAGGCGATCACCGGCTCAGGCGGCATGACCACGCAAGCCGTGACCACATTGCCGGCCAGCGGACCGCGGCCCACCTCATCCATGCCTGCGACGACGGCGCCGACGAACTGCAGATCATGCTCAAGAAGCATCTGCGCATGGGCAAGCCGATCAATCTTCGCCATGGTTTTCCTCCTGAGGCACAGCCTTTTCCGCCGCGCCGGGGATCACCAGGCGGGGCTTGGGCTTCTGGGGCGTTTCAAGGGTGATGCGGCCCAGCTTGCCCGCGCGGAATTCATCCAGCACGACAGAGCAGCAGCGGTCGTAGTCGCACACGCCGCCCTTCATCAGGAAGCCGCGGCCTCGGCAGACCGCCTCCAGCAGCTCCTCGCCGCGAAGAGAGGCGTCCTTGATGCGGAAGCGCTCGCACACGATCTCCGGCTTCGCCGCCAGCATGTCCTGCAGGAGGTGAATGGTCAGCATGGCCAGATCCACCACATCATCCTTGACGGTGCCGATATAGCACAGACGGCGGGCGGCCAGCTGGTCATCCAGCCGGGGCCAGAGGAGACCGGGGGTGTCCAGCAGATCCAGATAGGGCGTGATGCGCACCCACTGGTTGGAGCGGGTCACGCCGGGGCGATCGCCGGTTTTGGCGATGCCCTTGCCGTGCAGCTTGTTGGTGAAGGTGCTCTTGCCCACGTTGGGCACGCCCACCACCATGGCCTTGACGGTCTTGCGCATCCCCTTGGCGGCGGCGCGCTCCACGGTTTCCTTTGCTGCACGGTCAATGACAGCCATCGCGTCCTTCACCTTGCCGCTGATGGCGTTGTAGGGCGCCGCATCGATGCCCTGGGCGCGGAAATAGTTCAGCCACGCGCTGGTCGCCGCCTGATCCGCCAGATCAGCCTTGTTCAAAAGCAGCACGCGCTTCTTGCCGGAAATGAGTTTGTCCAGATCGGGATTGCGGCTGGAATAAGGCAGACGCGCGTCACACAGCTCCACCACCACATCCACGCGGCTGAGCTGCTCGGAAAGCTGCCGCTTCGTTTTTGCCATATGTCCCGGGTACCAGTTGATATCCATAATCCACCTGCCATGATCTGTGTTTTCAACATATGCGCTGCGGTGCAGCAGCACATCAAACAGCCCTCGCGGATCGGCCGTGAAAGCTGTCTTTATAATGCCATGCCTCGCCGGAAATTGCAAGCGTTTTTGGGCATTTCACCGCTGCATAAAGGAATTTTCCCGCCTGTTTACATTCCTACAATAAAAAGGGGTGGAAAAATCACTGCTTTTGTCGTATAATGGGTATTGGTGGGATTATGCCCGCCTGACCCACGAAAGGAGTGACCCCTGTGCAACAGCAGACGCCTCCTCAGGGACGACTGTTCCCCGACAAGCCGCAGCAGCAGACCGCGCACCGCTTTGCCGGCACGACTGCCCAGGGCTATGAGCCTCAGTCGCGTATGCAGCAGACCGGCCCCGTGCCCGTATATCATTCCGCAAGGTATTCCACCGGCTCCCTGCAGACGCTTCACGGCTCGCAGCCCGTTCAGAATATGCCTCACATGGCGACGATGCCCACCGCGCAGGCCTATCAGGCTGCCCAGCAGGGCAACCCTATCCTCGTGCAGACGGTGCAGGGCACGCCCGTCATCGTCAGCGAGGAGCAGCTGCGCCAGGCCCTCGAGGCTTTTGACAAGCAGCAGGCCGCCGGAAAAAAGCCGGGGAAAAAGAAATCCGCCCGGAAGACAAAGGCTGAGAAGGCCGGCGAGAAGGAGAAGAAGCCCTTTGTGCTCAAGCTCTCCGTGTTCTGGCTGATCTTCGGCCTCATCGGCATCGCTACCGTGCTGGTGCAGCTGGCACGCTATGTCGTCATTCCCCTGCTCGTCAAATTCTTTTAACCCGCTACAGGAGGCATTATGAAAGCATTTTTCCGCTGGCTCGGCGGGATCATCGGCTCTGCGCTGGCGCTGGCCCTCGGCGTGGCGCTCCTGCCCTATGCCAAGGACCTGATCGTGCAGGTCATGCCCGATGCTGCGTCCTCCGCACTGAGAACCTCCGCGATCCTTTCCACCCAGATGCGCTCCAGCGCCCGGCTGGAGACCATCCGCATCTCCGAGGAGGGCGTGTATAACTACGATTTTGACATCGGCGAATTGGTCATCGGCCATGTGACAACGAAGTATATGTACAACGCCAACTACGGCGTCGATCTGAACAGGGTCGAAATGATGGTCACCGGCAGCGAGATCGTCTTTGTGCTCCCCCAGCCGGAGCTCATGTTTGACGAGCTGGTAGAGCTGGAGAGCGACCGGCAGACCTTTGCCATCGGCACCTTTACGGACGAAAGCTACCGGGAGATGATGGAGCAGGAAAAGCTTCGCTGCCGGGAGCGCTATGTTTCCGGGGAGAATCGACAGGCCGTGCTGGACAGCACTGTCAAGGCCATGGAGGAGACCGTATCCTCCTGGATGAAGCACGCCGACAGCAGAATATCCATCCGCTATGCCTTCGCCGATCCCGAAACGGAGGCATCCCGCTGATCTGCCGGAAACAGTACACGGAAAGTACTTGACATCAAGCGCCGCGCGTGTATAATTACACGTATATTTATGCGGCGCTTTCTGCATAAATTCAAAGGAGGAATCCTGATGGCACTGACTGTATTTATTGACGGCAAGGAGGGCACCACAGGCCTGCGCATCTTTGAACGCCTGGCCACCCGCCCTGACCTGATCATGCTGACCCTGCCGGAGGAGAAGCGCAAGGATCCCACGGCCCGCAAGGAGGCCATCCACGCATCCGACATCACGGTGCTGTGCCTGCCGGACGCCGCTGCAAAGGAGTCCGTGCAGCTGGCCGAGGGCAGCAAAGCCCGCATCCTGGATACATCCACCGCACACCGCATCGCGCCCGGCTGGGCTTATGGCTTTGCGGAGCTGAGCGACGCACACAGACAGGGCATCATGGGCGGCACGCGCGTGGCCGTCCCCGGCTGCCACGCCAGCGGCTTCATCAGCCTGGTAACTCCGCTGACCATGGCGGGTCTGCTGCCCAAGGAGACTCCTCTGACCTGCTTCTCCCTGACCGGCTATTCCGGCGGCGGCAAGAAGATGATCGCCCAGTACGAGGGTGTTGATCGCACGGCCGACCTGGATTCTCCCCGGCCCTACGGCCTGACCCAGGCCCACAAGCACATTCCGGAGATGACCCATGTGCCCGGCCTGACCACCGCGCCCATCTTTGCGCCCATCGTGGCGGATTTCTATTCCGGCATGGAGGTCACCGTGCCCCTGTTCGGCAAGCAGCTGAACTGCGCGCATCCCGTGGAGGACGTCACCGCCTGCCTGAAGGCGCACTATGCGGGCTCCCCCATTATCGAAGTGCTCGGCGCTGAGGAGGTCGCTGCCTTTGGCGGATTCATCCCCTCCAATGCGCTCTCCGGCAAGGACGGCATGAAGATCATGGTCACCGGCAACGACGAGCGGCTGCAAATCGTCAGCCTCTTCGATAACCTGGGCAAGGGTTCCTCCGGCGCGGCGCTGCAGTGCCTGAACCTGATGACCGGCGTGGAAGAAACCCTGGGGCTGAACCTGTAAGACATGTATATGGATATGGAGGAATATACAATGGAGCATATTTCCGGCGGCGTTTGTGCCCCCATCGGCTTCAAGGCCGGCGGCATCCACTGCGGCATCCGCAAGAACCGCGTCAAGCGCGACATCGCGCTGATCGTCAGCGAGGTGCCCGCCTCTACCAGCGCGGTCTACACCCAGAATCTCGTCAAGGGCGCACCCATTTATGTGACCCAGCGCAATATCGCAGACGGCATTGCCCAGGCGGCCATCTGCAACAGCGGCAACGCCAACACCTGCAACGCCGACGGCGAGGACGTAGCCTGGCAGATGTGCCAGCTGACCGCCGAGGCGACGGGCCTGAAGGCGGAGGACGTGATCGTCGCGTCCACCGGCGTCATCGGCCAACCCCTGTCCATCGAGCCCATCAAGGCCGGTATGGCGGAGCTGTATGCGTCTGTACACGCTGCCGGCTCTCAGGAAGCCGCCGAGGCCATTATGACCACTGACACCAGGCTGAAGGAGGTCGCCGTTTCCTTCGTGGCCGGCGGCAAGACCTGCAAGCTGGGCGGCATCGCCAAGGGCAGCGGCATGATCCACCCGAACCTGGCAACCATGCTGGTGTTCCTCACCTGCGATGCGGCCATCGCCCCCGCGATGCTCAAAAAGGCCCTCGCTGACAATGTGAAGGATACTTTCAATATGACCAGCGTTGACGGCGACACCTCCACCAACGACATGGTGTGCATCATGTCTAACGGCATGGCGGGCAATGAGATGATCACCGCCGAGGGCGAAGATTACGCTGCCTTCTGCGCCGCGCTGAACGAGGTGACCACGACCCTGTGCCGCTCCATCGCCAAGGACGGCGAGGGCGCGACCCGCCTGCTGACCTGCTATGTCACCGGCGGCAAGACTGTGAAGGACGCAAAGCTGGCGGCGAAGTCCGTCGTGTGCTCGAGCCTGTTCAAGGCCGCCATCTTCGGCGCCGACGCCAACTGGGGCCGCGTGCTGTGCGCCCTGGGCTACTCCGGCGCAGAGATCGACGTGAAGGCGGTCGACGTGACCTTCCGCAGCATCAAGGGTGAAATCAACGTGTGCAGCATGGGCGCATCCGTCCCCTTCTCCGAGGAGAAGGCCAAGGAGATCCTGATAGAGGACGAGATCGACGTGCTGATCACGCTCCGCGATGGCGAGGCCGCTGCCACTGCATGGGGCTGCGACCTGACCTACGATTACGTGAAGATCAACGGCGACTACCGCACCTGATAAGGAGTACATGAGATGAGCGAGCATATTTCCAGCCTGAACAACGCCGACCGCGCCCAGGTGCTGGTCGAGGCGCTTCCCTATATCCAGAAGTATTATGGTAAGGTCATCGTCGTCAAGTACGGCGGCAATGCCATGATCAACGAAGTGCTCAAGCACGACGTGATGCGCGACATGGTGCTGATGAGCCTCATCGGCGTCAAGGTGGTGCTGGTGCACGGCGGCGGCCCGGAGATCTCCGGGATGCTCAAGCGCGTGGGCAAGCAGTCTGAATTTGTCGACGGCCTGCGCGTCACGGACGAGGAGACCAGCGAGATCGTCCAGATGGTGCTGGCGGGCAAGATCAACAAGAGCCTGGTCGCCAAGCTGGAGCTGCTGGGCGGCCGCGCGATGGGCATCAGCGGCATGGATGGCAACCTGCTCAAGGCCAAAATGGTCGACGAGCGCCTGGGCTATGTGGGCGAGATCGCCAAGGTGGACGCCACCCCCATCATCGACCTGCTAGAGAAGGGCTACATCCCCGTCGTGTCCACCATCGGCTGCGACGAGACCGGCCATGTTTACAACATCAACGCCGACACCGCCGCCGCGGCCATCGCCGGTGCGCTGAAGGCGGAGGCGCTGATCTCCATGACCGACACCGTGGGCCTCCTGATGGATCCCACCAACCCCGAGACCCTCATCCGCCGCATCGACCTGCAGGGCTGCGAGGAGCTGAAGGAGATGGGCGTCATCTCCGGCGGCATGATCCCCAAGGTGGAGTGCTGCACCAACGCAATTAAAGACGGCGTGCGCAAGGTGTTCATCATCGACGGCCGCGTGCCCCATGCGCTGCTGATCGAGTGTCTGACCGACGAGGGCGCGGGCACCATGTTCAAGCAGGAGCTGAATCCGCATTACAGTGTGAAGTAAAGGGATGATCCGTATGACCAAGCAGACTGACCTGCAATACGTTGCCAATACCTACGGCCGCTTTGATCTGGCGCTGGCCAGCGCAAAGGGCGCGACCTACACGGACGAAGCCGGCAAGGACTATATCGACCTGGGCACCGGCATCGGCGTGACGGCCTTTGGCGCAGGCGACCCGGAATGGGTGGCGGCTGTCACCGCGCAGCTGACGACCCTGGGCCACACCTCCAACCTGTATTACACCGCGCCCCAGGCAAAGCTGGCACAGCTGCTGTGCGAGAAGACCGGGATGAAGAAGGTCTTCTACGGCAACTCCGGCGCAGAGGCCAACGAGTGCGCGCTGAAAGTCGCCCGCAAGTATGGCGAGGCCACCGGGCGCAATGTCATCGTGACGCTGTGGAATTCCTTCCACGGGCGCACCATCGCGACCCTGGCAGCCACGGGACAGGATAAGTTCCATGCCCATTTCGGGCCCTTTCCCGAGGGCTTCATGCACATTCATGCCAATGACGAGGGCGAGCTGGAGGCTGCGCTGACCAGCGGCAAGGTCTGCGGCATCCTGATGGAGATGGTGCAGGGCGAGGGCGGCGTGATCCCGCTGGAGAAGAGCTATGTGCGTTTGGCTGAGAAGCTCTGCCGGGAGAACGATGTGCTCTTCATGGTGGACGAGGTGCAGACCGGCAATGGCCGCACGGGCAGCCTGTACGCGTTCCAGCAGTTCGGCGTGACCCCCGACGTGGTGACTACAGCCAAGGGCCTGGGCGGCGGACTGCCCATCGGCGCGTGCATGATGGGCGAAAAGTGCGAGTTCACCCTGGGAAAGGGTGACCACGGCTCCACCTACGGCGGCAATCCCGTATGCGCGGCAGCGGCGCTGAACGTCATCTCCCGCATGGATGACGCGCTCTTTGCGGGCGTGAAGGAGCGCGCGGCGTACATCCGCAGCGAGCTGGAAGGCGCCGAGGGCGTCGAGACTGTGACCGGCATGGGCCTGATGATCGGCATCCTGCCCACAAAGCACACCGCCGGCGAGATCGCCGCGGCCTGCCTCGCGGACGGCCTGCTGGTGCTGACCGCTCACGAAAAGGTGCGTCTGCTGCCCCCGCTGAACATCCCCATGGAAGACCTGAAAAAGGGCATCGCCATTCTCAAGAAGCATCTGGCATAAACAACACGGCGCACTGAACCCACGCGGGCAGTGCGCCTTTTATGGAGGATACCGTTGTGAATACAGCGAGCCAAATCGCACGTGTGGCGTCTCTACTGGACGGAATGCGTCAGGAGCGCGTCATCGTCACCATCGACGGGCCCTGCGGCAGCGGCAAGAGTACCCTGGCCGCCGCGCTGGCGGAGGCATTCTCCGCGCCGGTGGTGCATATGGACGATTACGTCATCCCCCACGCGCAGAAAACGGCGGAGCGGCTGGCCGTCCCCGGCGGGAATGCCGATCATGAGCGGTTGCTGGCGGAGGTCATCCGGCCCTGGCTGGCGGGCGAGACGGCAATTGTGCGGCCGTATCTGTGCCATGAGGATCGCTTTGGCGATGCCGCTCCCCTGCCGGACAGCCGCTTGCTGATCCTGGAGGGAACGTATTGCAACCTGCCTGCGATCTCGGAGTATGCGGCGCTGCGGCTATTCCTGACCATCGAGCCGGAAGATCAGCAGAAGCGCCTGCTTGAGCGTGTAGGCAACGAGGGGTTGGCAGCCTTCAACACGCGGTGGATCCCCCTGGAGAATGCCTATTTTGCCGCTTACCATCTGCCGGATGAAGGCTGCCTGCTGCTCGGCAGCTACGACCAGGCGCTGTAAACGCCCGTTTGCTGCGTGGCCTGCTGCATCCGCTTCACGACCGCATTATAGCGGCTCCGCTGAATAGCTGGCAGCTGCACTGTCTGCACGGCAGCGCGATCCTGCGGCGCGGGCATTGTGTCCTCCGGGACAAGCCTATGTAGCTCCGCTTCCGTATCGGGCCCGGAGCACCGCTGCCACAGGAGCCACTGGGCCTGCTGTTCCTGCCGGATTTGGACGGCAAAGGGCGATTCGGACGCAGCGTTTTTCATAAACATCCTCCCCTCCGTTTCTGCTTCTATTCTATGCAAGAATCCGGGATCTGTGAGTCGAAATCAACAAGATAAATTCGTTTGAAGGAGGCTGCCCTCATGAGCAACACCATTCATCTTCAGGCAGGCAACAGCTGCGCCGAGATCCGTCCTCTGGGCGCGCAGATCGTATCCTATACCGCTCCGGACGGACGTGAGGTGATCTGGCAGGGCGACCCGGCCATCTGGGCTGATCATACGCCGATCCTCTTCCCGGTGATCGGCAACGTCAAGGACGGCACGGTCATCATCGACGATGTGAAGTACCCCATGACCAAACACGGCTTTGCCCGCAGGGCGATGTTTACCCCTGTGGCGACCGGGGAAAACTTCGTGACGCTTCGGTTGACGGAATCGGCGGAGACGCTGGCGCAGTACCCCTTTGAATTCGCGCTGGATATCACCTATGAGCTGACGGATAGCGGCTTCCGCTGCCGCTTCACGGTGGAAAACCGATCCGACCACGCGATGCCCTTCTGCGTGGGCGGCCATCCGGCCTTTGTTGTGCCGATGGAAGCAGGCGCGGCCTTCGAGGATTATCAGGTCGTCTTCCCGAAGGATGAGCAGGTCACGAATCTGCTGTGCCCCGGCGGTCAGCTGATCACCAGCAGCGAGCCGATGGTTTTCCCCCGGGGCGTGCTGAGCCTGGATCATGCCATCTTTGACGAGAAGGACACCCTGCTGCTGCCCGAGCTGCAAAGCACCTCCGTCAGCCTGGTGCACAAGATCAGCGGCCACGGATTGCGTCTGTCCTGGGAAGGCATGGAAGCCCTGGCGATCTGGTCGCGGCCTGTCAACCACGGCAACTACCTCTGCCTGGAGCCCTGGCACGGCCTGCCCGGCTTTGCGGATGAAAGCGGCGTATTCGCAGAGAAGCGCTACGCCACTGTGCTGAAGCCCGGCGAGCGCTACGCCTGCCATTATGAGGCTGAGCTGATCTGACCTGGGCCAAACACCCGCAACTAATGAAAATCCCCTTCCGGATGGAAGGGGATTTTCATTATGCAGCCTTACTGCACGTTCGGCTGGATCTGCTCAGCCTCGACCACGATCTCCTCGGCAACCTCCAGGCTGGGGGCTTCGCCGGTGAACTCGATGGGGGTGTCGGCAGCGGGCTCGATCTCGATCACGGGATTGGCAGCAGCAGCCTGGGCGGCCATCTGGGCAGCCTTGGCTTCCGCACGGGCAGTCTTCAGCGCAGCGCGCTCCTCGGCACGGGCAGCCTTCTGCGCAGCACGCTCCTCAGCACGGGCAGCCTTTTCCACAGCAGCCTGCTCCTTTGCAGCAGCCTTGGCGGCGTCACGGTCATTGTGAAGGGTGGTCAGGCCCTCGTCCAGCGCGAGGATCTCATTGACCAGGGGCATCAGCTCCTCAGGCAGCACAACGCCCGCCTGGGCCAGGCTGTAGGCCTTCTCGCCCAGCTCGCTGATCGCCTCGCGGCGGCGGCTAACGCTGTCCATCTCCGTCATCTTATAGCGGGTGGCATTGGCAACGCTGGTAGCAGCCTTGTTCACAACACGCACGCCGTCGGACCACAGGTTCTTGAGGGTATCGGTGAAAGCAGACATCATGATCACTCCTGAATTTCAAATTACCGGTTTCGTGGATATTTTCGCCATCGGGAAGCGCGATTCCTGCATGTTCACAATAAATTTACCAGAAGAGCTGCAATTCTCCATGCAGGATGCTGAAACGCGCCTCGTCCATGTTGAATACTTCGCCGTCGATGTTCAGGCGCATCCCCTTGGAAAGGATCGTGACCTCCGTGCAGCGGCGATGAGTGGTAAACGGGAATTTGAGCACCCGTCCCATCAGCAGGGACGGCAGATAGAACGGGATCATCCAGCGAGGCTTGTTTTCCACCACCACAAGATCAAAGGCGCCGTCGTCAGGAGCTGCGTCCGGGCAGATCGGAATGCCGCCGCCAAAGAAGCGCCCGTTGGCAACGGAGCAGATCAGCACATCCCGTTCCTGCGTTTCACCGTCGACCGTAAAGCGCACATGAACCGGCTTGTAATGGCTGATGCCGCGCACAAGGCCGTACAGATACGGCAGGATGCCCTTGACGTACTTCTTGGCCGCAAGGGTGTAGTCCAGCACCGTCACATCAAAGCCGGTGCCGCTGACGTTCAGGAAAAGACGATCGTTGATGCGGCCCACATCGACCGGCCGGGCCCTGTTGGCGAGGATGAGTTCCAACGCCTCCAGCGGTTTTTTGGGGATGCCCACGGTCTTGATAAAATCATTGCCCGTCCCCGCAGGGATGATCCCCAGCGGGACGCTGGTGCCCATCAGTCCGCAGGCGACCTCATAGGCTGTGCCATCGCCGCCGACAGCCACGACGCCGGAGCAGCTCTCCCTTTGGGCAGCAGCGTGGGAAAGCTGCGTTGCATGGCCGGGCTGCTCCGTGCGGAGGAATTCCGCCTGAATGCCTCGCTGCTCAAGCGCAGCCTTCAGCTGTGCTTCAATTTTCAGGGCATAGCCGCTGCCAGCGGCAGGATTGACAATGAAGGTCAGCATGGTCAGCATCCTCTCTGCTTTGGTATTCAGTCCGCATCCAGCTCCATATAGCGGCGGTAGGTCCTAAAGCCAATACGCTCGTAGAAGGCCAGGGCGTTCTCATTGAACTCCCACATGTTCAGTTCAATGCGGGCATAGCCCGTCTCCCTGGCACGGGCGCGCACGGCGTCCACCAGGAGCCTGCCTGCGCCCTGACGCCGACAGCAACTGTCCACGGCGATCTCCTCGATGTCCACGAACCTGCTGGCCTTGCGGTAGGGGGATTCCGGACGGTCGATATACTTCAGGCACGCAAAGCCCACGATGCCGTCTTCATTCTCTGCCACGAGGATCTCATGGCCCTCCCCCGCAAAGAGGACGTTAACGTAATCCTGCAATTCCTGTCCGAAGCCGGGGCGGAAGACGTCCGGGCGGCCCTCCACATGCAGCTCGTTCACCTGCCGGCGCAGCTCATTGATGCGGGGCAGATCCTTTTCTGTCGCCATTCGTACGTTCACGTCAGATCTTGTCCTTCCTGATCTTCAAAAAAGCGGCGCTCCGCACGATACGGAACGCCGCAATGAAGCTCAATTTGGATTAAGCGTTCATGATCTTCTCGGCGATCTGCTTGCCGGTCAGGCCGTACTCCTCCAGGAGGTGAGCGGGCTTACCGGACTGGCCGAACTCGTCGTTGATGCCGATCTTGAGGAACTTCTCCAGGCCCATGCCGCACAGCGCGGACGCAACAGCGTCGCCCAGGCCGCCGATGACGGAGTGCTCTTCCACCGTGAAGACCTTGCCGCACTTGGCAGCGTACTCACGGGTCAGCTCCTCGTCGAAGGGCTTGAGGGTGTGGTGATTGACCAGCGCGGCGTCGATGCCGTTCTGGGCCAGGATCTCCACGGCCTCCAGGCAGTGCTCCAGCATGATGCCGCAGCAGAAGATCACAACGTCCTTGCCGTCCTTGATCACATTGCCCTTGCCGACCTCGAAGGGACGCTCCTCATACACGGGAGAGGGCAGGCGGGCGGTACGGATGTACACGGGGCCGTTGATCTTGGCAGCAGCCTCGACGCACTTGTAGCACTCGTTGGCGTCGGAGGGCACGAAGACGGTCATGTTGGGCAGCACGCGCATCAGGGCGATATCCTCAATCGCCTGGTGGGAGCCACCGTCCTCACCCAGGGTGATGCCCGCGTGAGAGAAGCCGAACTTGACATTCAGCTTGGGGTAGCACACGCCGTTGCGGATCTGGTCGTAGGAACGGCCAGCGAACACCGCGAAGGTGGAGCAGAAGGGGATCAGGCCCATGGTGGATGCGCCGCCGGCCATGTTGACCATGTTGGCCTCGGCGATGCCGCAGTCGATGAAGCGATCGGGGTAGGCCTTCTTGAAACCATTGGTCATGGTAGCCGCGGCCAGGTCGGCGTCGAACACGACGACCTTGTCATTCTCAGCGCCCAGCTTGACGATGGCCTCGCCATAGGCGACGCGGATTGCTTTCTTTTCCATCTTCTTACGCCTCCAGTTCCTTCAGTGCAGCTTCGGTCTCGGCAGCGTTGGGAGCCTTGCCGTGCCAGCCGACCTGGCCCTCCATGAAGGAGACGCCCTTACCCTTGGTGGTGTGCAGGTGGATCAGGCGGGGCTTGCCGGGGCAAGCGGGGGTGTGCAGGGCAGCCAGCACCTGCTCGATATCGTTGCCGTCGGCCACTTCGATCACGTCATAGCCGAAGGCACGCCACTTCGCGCCCACATCGCCCAGGGACATGACCTCGTCGTTAGTGCCATCGATCTGCATACCATTGTGGTCGAAGATGACGGTCAGGTTGTCCAGGCCGTAGTGCGCCGCGGCCATGGAAGCTTCCCACACGAGGCCTTCCTGGCTTTCGCCGTCGCCGATGATGGTGTACACATGGCAGGGATTGCCGGTCTTCTTCGCGCCCAGCGCCATGCCGGCAGCGATGGAGATGCCCTGGCCCAGGGAGCCGGTAGAGGCATCCACACCGGGGCACTTCTTCACGTCAGGATGGCCCTGCAGGATGCCATGCAGCTGACGGAACTTATCAAACTCTTCGGGGCCGAAGAAGCCGCGCTCGCACAGGGTACCGTACAGACCAGGGGCAGCATGGCCCTTGGACAGGACGAAGCGGTCGCGGTTGGGGTTCTTGTCATCCTTGGGATCGATGCCCTTCATCACGTCGAAGTAAAGGGCGACCATGGCCTCCGTCGCAGACAGAGAGCCGCCGGGATGGCCAGCGCCCGCCTTGTTGGTCATGGTGATGATGTTGCGGCGAACGCGCCGGCATACATCCTTCAGTTCCAGAATGTCCATGTTAGTACCTCCTCATGTGCCGTAGCCGCTCCTGTGCGGCGAAACAGGCATGTCCGTACATCAAACATTATAGTATGTCTAAGCACTTATTGTCAATCCATAGCCATGTGTGTTTTCCTCAGTTTTTGCCCATTTTCCCACATTTTGCGGCAGAAGCTGGCTCACAGTCTGCCCGCTGGTTCAAACCAAGCGGGAGACTCAGGGAAGCAGGCGTCCAGCTCCGGCAGCTGTGTCCGTTCAAATTCCACAATAAATTCCATCATCTGTTCCAGCATTGCCTCCAGCTCTGTCTGTGAGGTTGGTGCAATGCTGGCAAATCCCAGCGAATGACTGAAGCCAATCCCCTGGAAAGATATGCCTATTTCCGTTCGGGTATGCGACGGACCGGAATCTGCCGTAACAAAGAGCACGTTTCCCCGTTCCGTCCGTTTCTCCAAACCACATGTGCCGCCGACCCAAACCAGACTGTAGGTGTAGCCATGTCTCTTCGCCACCTTTTTCATCGCTGTCGCGAGAGAATAATGGACCTCACGCAGGGTCTGCGCAAAATCTCCGGGCAGCCGCATCACAAAGAATCTCCGGCATTTTTCCAATATAGGCTGCGCCATCTGATTTTTTAGGGCAATATGCTGCTTCTCTGCCTCCGTCAACACGATTTTCAGCGTGGACTCCATGCGAACCTTTGGCAGCAGCTTCTGCATGGCTTTGCAGTAGCACGATGCGTCCCGCAACTGCCCGTCCTGCAGCACGTCGATGGTCATGTCCAGCCACGCATTGCCAAAGACGCCGTCCCGGTGCAGAGTAATCCCGGAGCCACGCAACCGCCACACACTTGCTTTCGCCGGATTGCCATCCAGTATGTAGGGATCAGCGCTGCCGAAGAAGTCAACATCATAATAGCACAGCACTGCATCGCCGAAGCCATAAGAGCGATGGATCTTGCCCATCAACGGTAGCAGCAGCTCCTCCGGGAAGTCCTCACGCCCGCCAATGTTCGTCAGCGCGCATTCGAACAGAAGCGCCGAAGTCGTCGGCAAAAGCTGGCATTCCCCGATCTCCGGGCAATCCTTCCGCAGGCGATTGAAAGCCTTCGGGCAAGCTTCCAGCTCGTGCACAAGATCTGAAAAGTGGTACAGAAACCGCCGGTAGGTCAGCCCGTTCTCTTCAAGGAAGCGATGAACGATCTCCGGCCACTGCGCAAAGCAAATCTTCGTTTTGATATAAAACCGGTATTGCTGAATCACACGCATGGGAACACACCTCTTTCCTTGCTCCCATAATACACCATAATGCCTGTGAAAGCAACCTCGGCTCACTTCATCGCATCGATACACCTCATCTGCGGCCTCTCCAGATAGCAAGCGATCAGCCTCTCCTCCGTCAGGACCCCAAGAGGCCGCAGCGTCCCCTGCTCCATCAGGCATAGCTCCGTCAGCGCGCGGGGCGCAAGGAGCCGCACCGCCCGGTGCAGCGGCGTCCCGGCCAGCACGGCAATGCGTCGTAAAGGCACGTGTCCCCGGGATTCCAGCAGGAGCTTGCGGGCCATCAGCCTTTGCAGCTCGCTGAGGGCCTGTGTGGTGGTCGCCAGGGATGCGCTGTACATCAGGAAGCAGCCCGCCGCCGCCAGCGACCAGTTCCAGCCGCCCGTCCGCCAGGCCAGCCACACGCTGCCGCCTATGGCCGATATGCCCAGGAGCGTGCCCGTCGTCCGCAGGACGCGACGCACGTTCTCCCCCCGAAGGCAGCACCCCAGCAGCAGCGACAGCAATCGCCCGCCGTCAAGGGGCAGCGCCGGCAGCAGATTCACCGCGAGGATGGCTGCATTGGCCAGAAACAGCCGCTTTCCCAGGCTGTGCGGCAGCCAGCCCCAGGCCGTCAGCCGGATGGACAGCCAGGCGAGCAAGGCGGTCATTGCAGGGCCTGCCGCCAGCATGATCACGCGGCGCAGGGGCGGCAGCCGCTCCTCATCCTCCAGGCGCATCACTGCCCCCAGCGGAGTCAGCTCCAGTTCATACGGCGGCTGCCCCATCGCTGCTGCGGCTGCGGCATGGGCGCACTCATGGAGCATGATGGAGATCAGGCCTGTCAGCAGCATGGAGGCCGTCCCCGTCAGCAGCGCATAGCCTGCAAACAGCAGCGTTCCCATATGCAGGAACACATCCGTCTGCCCGATGGTCATCAGCCGTCTTCTCATACGCCGCCAAGATACAGCGCTGGATCGATGCTCAGACCGTCCCGCCGCACCTCGAAGACGCAGTCCGCGCCGGTCATCAGCGTGCCGATGGGCTCCCCTGCCGTGACTGCGTCGCCCAGGGTGACGCTGACCGTTTCAAGATTCCCGTACAGGCAGGACAAGCCGTCGCTCCCCATCACCTGCACCAGCCGCTCGTCTCCATTGCCGTGATACACGCCGATCACCTCGCCCGGCGCCGCGGCGGTCACGCTTCTGCCGTTGCTGCGCCAGGACATGTAGGGCTCTGCCTCAGACCAGGCATGTACCACCACCCCTCCGCTGACCGGCAGCGACAGGGCCTCCGCGTCGTTTTCCCCGAAGACCAGCGTAGCCTCCGGAAACAGGGAGCTGACAAAGGACAGCCGCCCAAGCTGATCGTCCAGGAGGGAATCATCCGTGGCGGCGGCCAGCACCGCATCCGTGGCAGCGCTGAGCTCCGGCAGTGCACCGGAACGCAGCGTCACCGCAAACAGCACCAGACAGGCTGCGACCCCCATGTTGCGCAGGAGCGTATCGCTGCCCCGCGTTTTCTCCCGTTCCTTCCAGACGATGCCTTCCGCCTGTTTTCCTTCTTCACAGCACGCTTCCGGGGACAAGCGGCGCTTCCGCACCCTCATCTGCCCAACCTGAGTACGCTCCATTTCTGCCATCAAAAATCACCTTCCCTGGGCAAAGCCTATGCCTGGAAAGGTGATTTGATGTTATTCGTTTCTTACAGCGTCAGCGCACCCTGATCCACCATGCGCTGCAGGGCCTGGGCCATCGCGATGCGACCGTGGGCGTAGGTCAGGCCGCCCTGCATGTAGGCGGTGAAGGGCTCGCGCATGGGGGCGTCGGCGGAGAGCTCAACGGACGCGCCGGCCACGAAGGTACCGGCCGCCATGACGACGGGATCGTTGTAGCCAGGCATGTCCCAGGGCTCCGGGAGAGCCATCGAGTCGATGGGCGAGGCCATCTGAATACCCTGGCAGAAGGCGACCAGGCGCTCCGGGGTGCGCATCTGAATGGCCTGGATGATGTCGGCGCGGGGAGCGTCGGACGGGGGCGTGGTGGTCATGCCCAGCTCCTCGAAGATGCGGGCGGCCAGGCAGGCCGTCTTGATGGCCTGGGCCACGGTGTGGGGCGCCATGAACAGGCCCTGGTAGAAGGGCTGGTAGCTGGCGGCGTAAGAACCGACTTCCAGTCCGATTCCGGGGGCGGTCAGGCGGTAGGAGATTCGCTCGATGGCGTCCTGCTTGCCCACGATGTAGCCGCCGGTGGGCGCGATGCCGCCGCCGGGATTCTTGATCAGGCTGCCGACGCAAACGTCCGCGCCGTAGTGGCTGGGCTCCTTTTCGCAGACGAACTCGCCGTAGCAGTTGTCCACCATCAGGCGGACGCCGGGGTGCTTGCGGTGCAGCATGTCGGCCAGGTCGACGAATTCCTCCGGCATCAACGAGGGGCGCCAGGCATATCCGCGGCTGCGCTGGGCGATGACCAGCTTCGTGTTGGGCCCAATGGCCGCGTCCACCGCATCCACGTCGATGCGGCCGTCGGCAGTCAGGTCGACCTGATTGTAGGTGACCCCCATCTCCTTCAGACTGCCCACGGGAGCCGGACCTTCGCCCCAGCCGATGATGTTTTCCAGAGTGTCGTAGGGCATACCGGTGGCAGAAAGGATCTCGTCGCCGGGCAGGGTCAGCCCGAAGAGGCACAGGCTGATGGCATGGGTGCCGCTGACGATCTGCGGGCGGACGATGGCCGCCTCGGTGCCGAAGAGGTCAGCATAAATACGCTCCAGGGTATCACGGCCCACGTCGTCGTAGCCGTAGCCGGTAGTGGGGGCGAAGTGGCGGTAGGCGACCATGTGCTCCTGGAATGCCTTCAAAATGCGGCGGGTGCCGTGCTCCTCGATGGCGTCGATACGGGCAAACTGCTCCTTCAGCCCAGCTTCAGCATGGGCGATGCGTTCCTGTATGGTCATGCTTCTTCTCCTTTTGTGGCGTCGCCGACGCCGTGTACATACCAGTTTTCGAGGGTTTCGTAGGCGTCGGGGGCCAGGGCGTTCACCCAGAGGACGTTCTCCTCCCGGCGCATCCAGGTCAGCTGGCGCTTGGCATAGTGGCGGGTGTTCAGCTTGAGGAGGTAGTCGGTCTCCTCAAAGGTCGCTTCGCCGCGGACGTAGGGCACCAGCTCCTTGTAGCCGATGGCCTTCATGGCCTGGGCGTCGGCGGGGACGCCGCTGCCCAGGAGGCCGCGGACTTCGTCTGCCAGGCCGCCGGCAAACATCATGTCGATGCGCTTTTCCACCCGCTGGTAAAGGATGGCGCGATCCATGGTCAGGGTGGCGACGCGGTATTCATACCGACTTTCAGTCTGTATTTGTGGCTGCTGCGAGAAAGGAACGCCGGTCAGGCGGTAAACCTCCAGCGCGCGGATGACGCGGCGGGCGTCATTGACATGCAGGCGCTCGGCGGTGGCGAGATCGCACTTTTCCAGCATGTCGTGGAGGCGCTGCTTGCCGCCCTCCCGGGCAGCGAGGGCCTCCAGTTCGGCGCGGATGGCGTCGTCCGCAGCGACGTCGCCCATGGCCATCGGGTGGCGCAGGGCCCGCAGGTACAGGCCCGTGCCGCCGACCAGGAGGGCGCGCTTGCCCCGGGCGTGGATGGCCGCGATGCAGTCCTCCGCCATCTCCTGATAACGGGCGACAGAGAAGCTTTCGTCCGGGTCGGCCACGTCGATCATGTGGTGCGGGACGCCCTCCATCTCCTCGGGCATGGGCTTGGCGGTGCCGATGTTCATGCGGCGGTAGATCTGCATGGAGTCCATGCAGACGATCTCGCAGTCATGGGCCTTGGCCAGCCGGATCGAAAGGGCCGTTTTGCCGCTGGCCGTGGGGCCGGTCAGCACCCAGCAGGTATTCTTGTCCATGGGCACCTCACTGCAAACGGCGGAAGCGCCGATCCAGATCGCTGCGGGTCAGGGCGACGATCAGCGGCGTGCCGCGGGGGCTGGTGGGGGTGATCTTCTCATCCACCATGCGGCTGACCAGCTCCCGCAGGTCGCTTTCGCTCAGACGCTCCCCGGGCTTGACGGCCTTCTTGCAGGCCAGGGCCAGGATGCCGGCGCGGCGCTTCTCCAGGGAGATGACGCCCCGCTCCCCTTCCAGCTGATCGATGA
The DNA here is from genome assembly GCA_017399225.1 of Clostridia bacterium. The sequence goes on from JAFQEB010000009.1 coordinate 64,826, forward strand.
TCTCGCGCAGGAGCTCGCCTGCCTGGGGCTGGCCGAGGATCATCGGGATGGAGCGGATGGAGACCTCCGTCTCGCCGAAGGAATCAATAGACAGACCGAGAGTCTGTAGCATAGATCGGTGCTCCTCCAGCTGCTGCTGTTCCCGGCGCGTCACAGGGACGATCATGGGGATGAGCAGCTCCTGCCCGCATTGGCGGGTGTCGAGGGCTTTCATCATGCGATCAAAGAGCAAGCGCTCATGCACGCCATGCTGGTCGATCAGCAGCAGGCTGTCCTCATATTCAACGACGATGTAGCTGCCGAAGGCCGTACCCATGATGCGCAGGGGCTTGGGCGCGTCAGGCAGGAAGGTCTCCTGCTGCTGGGGGCGCTGCACAGGAGGCGGCGGAACGACGCTGCGCTGATAGGCCGGCATGGCCGTCGTCTGGCGGAGGACCGGTGTGACGGGCTTCAGCTCCGTCAGCTGCCTGAGCGCCGGACGCTGCACAGGCACAGGCTTTTCCTGCACGGGAGCCGCAGGTACGCTGGGAGCAGTTTTACTCTCCGCAGGGCGCCTTTCCTGCACTGCAGGCACCGGGACAGGTTGTTCCAGCTTCTGGATGGGGGGAACAACTGGCGTCTTAACCAGCTTTTCCTGGGCCGGTACAGGGGACGCAGGCGCTACGGACACAACCGTTTCCTGCCGGGCCACCGTGACCGGCGTATGGAGCGGCCTGTCCGTCGTGAGCTGCAGGATCTCCGGCTGCTCCAGTACGCTCTTGTCCGTCAGGGCGTCGCGGATGATGCTTTCCACGGCTTCGGCAACCGCCTGCTCATTCTGGAAGCGCACCTCCAGCTTGTTAGGATGCACGTTGACGTCCACATTTTCGTAGGGCATGGTCAGGTGCAGCACACAGGTGGGATATTTGCCCGCTGTGACGCGCTCCCGGCAGGCGGCCTCGAGGGCCAAAGAGAGTATGCCGCTGCGCATGTAGCGGCCGTTGATGAAGAAGCTTTGGTGGCCACGGCTGGCGCGGCCGGACTCCCCTACGCCCACAAAGCCTTTGAGCATCACGCCGGACTGGTGACCATCCACCTCCCGCATGGAGCGCAGCAGCTCACGCCCATAAATGCTGAACACGGCGCTGGAGAGCTTGCCGTCGCCGGCGGAATGGTAGAGGGTCTTTCCCTGGCTGATGTAGCGGAAGCTGACGTCCGGCCTTGACAGGATGAGACGCATCATCAGGTCGGAGACGTAGCCGGCCTCCGTGGCAGGTTTCTTCAGGAACTTCAGGCGCACAGGGGTGTTGTAGAACAGGTCGCGCACGACGAAGGTAGTACCCTCCGGGCAGGCGGCCTCCTCGATGGATTCGATCCTTCCGCCCCGGTTGACGACCTTCACGCCGCTGACGTCCGCCCTGGTACGGGTGGTGCAGGTGACATGGGCCACCGCCGCAATGGATGCCAGCGCCTCCCCTCGGAAGCCGAGGGTCTGGATGGCGAACAGGTCGTCCGTTCGGGTGATCTTCGAGGTGGCGTGGCGCTCAAAGGCCATGCGGATCTCGCTTTGTGGGATGCCGCTGCCGTTGTCCGTCACGCGCAGGTAGCTGATGCCGCCGTCGCGGATCTCCACCGTGATGGCGGTCGCGCCCGCATCCAGGCTGTTTTCCACCATTTCCTTGATGGCCGCCGATGGCCGCTCGACCACCTCGCCCGCTGCGATCTTGCCGATGACCTCATCCGACAGCAGCCGTATCTTTCCAGCCATGTTTCCTCCGAATTCAGACCGATAGTCTGCTTTATGCACATCAGACTTCCGGTCGGTTTCTTACAGTTTGCGCGCTTTCTCCCTAAGGAGGAAGAGCTTATTGATGGCGTCCATGGGCGTGAGGGCCATGACGTCGATGGACTGCAGCTCGTTGATGATCTCCGTCTTGGCGAAGTCGAAGAGGTTGACCTGCTCGTCCGGGCGCTTTTCGCTCTCCTCCAGGATGTTCTGGCCGATGCCCTTCTGGTTGATGTTGCTGACCTCCAGGCGGGCCTGGATCTCGTGGGCGCGTACCAGCACCGGGCGCGGGACGCCGGCGAGTCTGGCAACATGGATACCGAAGGACTTATCCGCACCGCCACGGATGATCTTGCGCAGGAAGATCACGTCCTCGCCGTGCTCGCGGACGGAAATACAATAGTTCTCCACGCCATCGATGTGACCCTCCAGCTCGGAAAGCTCGTGGTAATGGGTCGCAAATAGTGTCTTTGCGCCGGACTTATCCTTGTCGGTGAGGTATTCCACCACCGCCCAGGCGATGGACAGGCCGTCAAAGGTGGAGGTGCCGCGGCCGATCTCATCCAGGATGACGAGGGACTTGGCCGTCGCGTTGCGCAGGATGTAGGCGGTCTCGCTCATTTCCACCATGAAGGTGGACTGGCCGGACGCCAGATCGTCCGACGCGCCGACTCGGGTGAAAATGCGGTCGACGATCGGGATATTTGCCGTATCCGCCGGCACGAAGGAACCGATGTGGGCCATCAGGGTGATCAGCGCCACCTGGCGCATATAGGTGGATTTACCGGCCATGTTGGGACCGGTGATGATGCACATGCGCTGGCCGTCGCCATTCATGTGGGTATCATTGGGCACGAAGCCGCCCTCGGTCATGGACTGCTCCACCACCGGATGCCGGCCCTCGGTGATCTCCAGAACGCCCTCATCGTTGATCTGGGGACGGACGTAGTGGTTGTTCACCGCCACGCGGGCCAGGGAGAGCAGCGCGTCCAGCGTTTTAAGGGCCATGGCCGTCTTCTGGATGCGGCTGATCTCTCCGGCGATCTTTTCGCGGATCTCCGTGAACAGCTGCAGTTCCAGCCGCACGGACTGCTCCTGGGCGCCTACGATCTTGGTCTCGATCTCCTTGAGCTCGGGGGTCATGTAGCGCTCGCAGTTGGCCAGGGTCTGCTTGCGGACGTAGCGCAGGGGCACCAGGTCGTAATAGGACTTGGTGACCTCGATATAGTAGCCGAAAACCTTGTTGTACTGCACCCGCAGATTGCGGATACCGGTTTCCTCCCGCTCCCGCTGCTCCAGCTCCACGATCCACTGCTTGCCGCTGGTGGAGGCCAGGCGGTATTCGTCCAGCATGGCGCTGTAGCCGTCGCGGATGATGCCGCCCTCTGTGATGGCGATGGGGGCGTCGGGATGGATCGCCCGCTCCAGAAGGGCGGTCAGCTCCTCCAGCGGATCCAGGGAAGCGCAGATCTCCCGCACGGCATCGCTCCGGCAATCCGTCAGCAGTTCGCGGATGGCCGGCACCTTCTGCAGGGATGCGCACAGGGCCAGGCAATCGCGGGCGCTCAGGGACTTGTAGGCCACCTTGGACAGAAGACGCTCCACGTCGTAGACGCCCTGCAGCTCGTCCAGGAGGGTCATGGTCAGCACATGCTGCCCGGCGAATTCCTCCACCGCATCCAGGCGGCGCTCGATCTTCGCCCGGTTCACCAGGGGCTGCTCAATCCAGGAGCGCAGCAGGCGGCCGCCCATGGCCGTGGCGGTCTTGTCCATCAGGGCAAGGAGGCTCCCCTTGCGGCTGCGGCCACGGATGGATTCGGTCAGCTCCAGGTTGCGGCGGGTGTTGCGATCCAGCAGCATCGTCTCGCTGCCCTGATAAATACGCAGCTCCGTGATGTGCTGCAGGGTGTTCTTCTGCGTTTCGGAAAGATAGCGCATCAGCGCGCCGGCGGCGCAGGCAGCGGCCTTGTATTCCTCGCTCAGCCCCAAAGGCGACAGATCGCTGAGCCGGAAATGGCGGCAGAGAGCCTCCGTGGCATTGGCCAGCTGATACCAGGCGCCGGGCTGCTCGGAGACGCTCTGCATCTCTCGGCCGGTACAGCTGCGCATCCTGACCATATCGGAAACGATGATCTCCATGGGTGCGATGCGGGCCAGCTCGTCCGACAAGGTATCCTCGGGGTTCGTGACCTCATGGACAAAGAACTCGCCGGTGGAAACGTCCGCAAAGGCAAGGCCAGCCCGGTCAGAGGCAAAGCAGACGGAGAGAAGGAAGTTGTTCGCCTTCTCGTCCAGCATATTGCTCTCGATGACCGTGCCCGGGGTGATGATGCGGGTGATGCCCCGCTGCACCAGCCCCTTGGCCAGGGCCGGATCCTCCATCTGCTCGCAGATCGCCACGCGGTAACCCTTGGAGATCAGGCGCTCGACATAGGTATCCACCGCATGGTGGGGCACGCCGCACATGGGGGCGCGCTCCTCCAGGCCGCAGTCACGGCCCGTCAGCGTCAGCTCCAGCTCGCGGGAAACGAGCTTGGCGTCATCAAAGAACATCTCGTAAAAGTCACCGAGACGGAAAAAGAGCAGGCAATCCTTGTTCTCTGCTTTGAGCTGCAGGTATTGCTGCATCATCGGCGTCAAACCAGCCATGTATCGAATCTCCCTGTCTGTAGCTTGCGTGTTGCGTATTCTCTTCCAGCTTAGTGGCAGCCGCTGCAGGAGGCGCAGTTGCCGCTGCAGCCGCCCTCCTCCTCCGTTTCGCCTGTCACGACCAGGCGCAGGATGCGGTTGACGTTGTCCATCAGGTCGTTGTACTTCTGCTGTGCCTCCCGCAGCTGGATGATCAGCTCGTTTTCATCCACGGCAGCCTGGGCGGCGGCGTAGGCCTGGCCGGCAGCGGCAAACTCGCCCTTGGCGGTATCCGGGTTGCGCAGCATGGCCTCGAAAGCGTCGCGCTTCTCTACAAAGTCCGCAATGGCGGCAGCAGCAGAAGCGTCCGCCGTTACCTGCTTCTCCAGCTCCTGCATGTTCTGATAAAGACCGGTTTCCAAAATGGCCTCGGCCAGCGCCTGGGCCTTGAGCATTACTTCACGCATACTTGTTTACCTCCGTCAGATTCGTTCTGCCATCAGGGTGTTGTTCTTCAGGGCCGTGACGCGCACACGCACGATCTGCCCGATATCGTCTACCGTGCCCGGGAAGGTGATGGACACGCCATGCCGTCCGTGGCCCGAAACAGCCTTGTCGCTGCGGCGGCTCAGGCCCTCCACCAGCACCTCTTCCTCGGTGTTCAGGAAGCGGGCCATGGCCTTGCGCTGGCTATCCTCCTGGGCGGCGATCAGGCGCTTGATGCGGTCGGTGGCCACGTCCTCGGGAATCTGATCCTCCATGGAGGCGGCCACGGTGCCCGTGCGGGGCGAGTAGATAAAGGTGAAGGCCGAGTCGTAGCCGACCTCCTCCACAATGGACAGTGTGTCCAGGAACTGCTCCTCCGTTTCACCGGGGAAGCCGACGATGATGTCCGTCGTCAGACCGATGCCCGGCACCGCTGCGCGGAGCTTGCGCACCTTGTCCAGGTACGCTTCGCGGGTGTAGCGGCGGTTCATGCGGCGCAGGATCTCGTCGTTGCCGTGCTGCACCGGCAGGTGGAACTGGGGCAGGATGTGCTTCGACGCGCCCAGCACCTCGATCAGCTCGTCGGAGAGATCCTTGGGGTGGCTGGTCATGAAGCGGATGCGCGGGATGCCGATCTCGTCCAGGCGGCGCAGGAGCTCGGGGAAATTCATGCCGTTTTCGAGGCCCTTGCCGTAGCTGTTGACGTTTTGGCCCAGGAGCATGATCTCCTTGACGCCGGCGGCATGCAGGTCGCGCGCCTCGGCCAGGATGGCCTCCGGGTCGCGGGAGCGCTCCCGGCCGCGGACGTAGGGCACGATGCAGTAGCTGCAGAAATTGTCGCAGCCGTACATGATGGTGATGTAGGCCGCGTCGGTACGCAGGCGCTTCACCGGGAGATCCTCGGCGATGGTATCCTCGTCCTCCACCACGACCACGGCACGGTCGGTGCTGATGGTTTCGTAAAGCAGCTGAGGCAGCTTCCACAGGTTGGAGGTGCCGAAGGCCAGGTCGATGAACTTGTACTGCCGGAGTATCTTCTCCGCCATGCCGGGCTGCTGGATCATGCAGCCGCACACGGCGATGATGAGGTTCGGATTCTGCTTGCGGACCTCCTTGAGCCAGGTTACGTTGCCCAGGGCCCGGCGCTCGGCATTGTCGCGCACGCAGCAGGTGTTGAAGATGACGAAGTCCGCCTCCTCGCGGGTGGGGGCCTCCGCCATGCCCATGTCCGCCAGCATACCGGCCAGCTTCTCCGAGTCGTGGGCGTTCATCTGGCAGCCGTAGGTGACGACGTGGTAGGAGCGGGGGCGATTCGCCATCGCGCTGACCCGGGCGGCATAGGCCCGCTGCTCAGCCAGCTGCTCCTGCGTGATATGAACAGGCTTGCGTTCAGCCATGTTGATTACTCCTTATCCGGCGCGGGGCCGGTTTCCTTTTTCATAACTTCCCGCAGCGGCGGGCGGGAGCGCCTGCGGGTCATCTCCACCAGACCCAGGGAGGTCAGGCCGTGAATGACCGTGCGGACGCGGTCGCTTTCAAAGCAGCGCTCCAGCTCCCCCAGCACCATGTGGCGGTGCTCCGGGGCGTGCATGTCGATCATATCGATGATGATGATGCCGGAGACGTTGCGCAGTCGCACCTGGCGGGCGATCTCGGCAGCGGCCTCCAGGTTCAGTTGGAGGATAGTGTCGGCCAGCTCCTTGTCGCCGGTGAATTTGGCGGTGTTCACGTCGATGACCGTCATCGCCTCGCAGGGGTCGAAGACCAGGTTGCCGCCGCTTTTGAGCCACACGCGGCGCTCCAGGCCCTGGGACAGTTGATTGCTGATGCGGCCCACATGGAAGAGGTTATCCCCCATCGTGAGCACCGGGGCGATGGGCTGCATACGCGCGGCCAGCTCTTCGCTGTTGGTGACGATGCGGTCGATGCCCCGGGGGCGGTAGTCGTCGATCACCGCATCCAGCAGCGTGCGCGGGGCGTGGATGACCGAGGGCGCATGGGCAGTGGGGGCAGCCCTCAATATCTCCTGCCAGGTGTTCCAGAGGGCCTCGGCTTCGGCGCGAAGAAGGCTCTCGTCTGCCTCCAGGGCGGAGGTGCGCATCACCAGGCCGAAGCGATCCTGGGCAATGTCGGCGCCCAGGACCTTCATGCGCTTGCGGTCAGCCTCCTTGGAAATGCGGCTGGACACTGCGATCATCCGGGTCATGGGCGAAAGCAGCAGGTACTCGCCGCAGAGGTTCACGTCCCGGGACAGGAACGCGCCCTTGACGCCCTGGGCTTCCTTGCGCACCTGCACGAGGATGCGGTCGCCGCTGTTCAGCCGGGGCAAGTTCTTCGCGGCGTGCTCCTCCAGCGGGAGGAAGCCGGCCTTGTCCTGGCCGATGTTCACGAAGGCGGCCTTCATACCGGGGACGACGCGCTCCACGCGGCCCAGATAGATGGCCTCGGCGGAGCTGTTGCGCTCCTCGGGCAGGAACTCCACCAGGTGGCCGTCCTCGAGGATGGCGATCTCTCGGCGTTCGCCCTCGCGGATCCAGATTTCCCTCATCACAGCGTCTCCAGGGGGGCGAGGGCTCCCTCCTCCGTCAGGCCCAGCAGGCGGTTGCGCACCACCATGGCGCGGGGCGCTTCGGGCAGGGCGCAGAAGGCCGTCAGGGCCTCCAGCAGCATGCCGGGCTTGCAGGCCAGGCGCTCGGTCAGGGTCATGACGGCATGGATGGCGCAGCCCTCCACCGTCAGGGTGTGGATCAGGGGGCGGATGTCCGTCTCCTTCATGCCGGACTTGGTCTTGCGCACGGCCATGATGGTCTCCTGCGCAAGGAAGGCGTCCAGCTTGTCCGCGATGGTTTGGGCGACAGCGGCGTCGTCCAGGGTCAGGGTGTAGTCGGCGGCCTGCACCTGCGCCATCAGGGCGATGTGCTGGTCGGGCAGCGCCCTGGCGGAGGACAGCTGCATGTCCGGGGGCATGGCGGCATTCATGGCCGTGAGGAAGTCCGCCGGGGCGACCTCGCGCTCCAGCTGCACCTCCATGATCTCATGGGTGCCGGAGTAGCCCGTGGACAGGGCCGAGGCGAAGGTCAGCAGGATATGGGGGTTGAAGCCCTTCGAATAGCTGACCGGGAGCCCCGAGCGGCGCAGGGCGCGCTGTACGGCGCGCTGGATATCCAGGTGGCCGATGTGGCGCAGACGGGGGGATTTTTCAAATACTGCCATCATCCGCAAAACGAACACACTCCCTTGAAGCGCTGCAGGCCGCAGCCGTTGCAGCCCTTGCGGCAATCCTTGGTGGTAGCGGCCTTATCGGCCTTTTCCTTTTCGCGCCAGAGGAACTCCTTGGTCACGCCGCAGTCGATGATATCCCAGGGCATGATCTCGTCCTTCTCGCGGCGGCGGAAGGCATAGAAGGCCGGGTCGACGCCGGTCTCGGCGAATGCCTCGCGCCAGGCCTCGTACTTGAAGTGCTCGCCCCAGCTGTCCAGCATACAGCCCTTTTCAAAGGCACGCAGCAGCACCTTGCCCAGACGGCGGTCGCCGCGGGCGAAGCAGGCCTCCAGGTAGCTCAGGTCGCTCTCGTGGTAGTTGAAGTTGACGCCCTTGACCTGCTTGAGGGCCGCGACGAGGTGCTTCTGCTTTTCGCGCACGACCTCCTGGGTATCCTGGGGTTCCCACTGGAAGGGGGTGAAGGGCTTGGGCACGAAGACCGAGGCGCTGCAGGTGACGCGCAGGCCCTTGGCACGCTGCTCCTTGGGCACGGCGAAGTACTCGCGGGTGACCTTGCGGGCCAGATCGGCGATGCCGTCCAGATCCTCGTAGGTTTCGGTGGGCAAGCCCATCATGAAGTACAGCTTCACAGAAGACCAGCCGCCCTGGAAGGCGTCGCGCACCTTTTCGATCAGATCCTCCTCGGTGACGCCCTTGTTGATCACGTCGCGCAGGCGCTGGGTGCCGGCTTCGGGAGCGAAGGTCAGGGAGGTCTTGCGCTCCTTCTGCGTCTCCTCCAGGGAATCCTTAAGGATGGAGTCCAGGCGCAGGCTGGGCAGGCTGATGGAGACGCGCTTTTCCTTCATGCGGCGGATCAGCTCGCGGATCAGCTCCGCCAGGCAGGTATAGTCGCCGGAGGACAGGCTGGAGAGGCTGATGTCCTCGTAGCCGGTGGCGTTTTCGAGGGACACGGCCAAATCGGCCAGGCGCTCCAGGCTCCGTTCGCGCACGGGGCGGTAGAGCATACCCGCCTGGCAGAAGCGGCAGCCGCGGGTGCAGCCGCGCATGATCTCCAGCATGATGCGGTCGTGGACGATCTCGGTGTAGGGCACGGGGATCTCCGTGGGATAGTACGTCTCGTCCAGATCGGTGATGATGGCCTTCAGCACCTTTTCGGGGGCCTCTGCGCAGTTGGGCGTCATGGAGGCGATGGTGCCGTCCTCGTTGTACGTGACGTCGTAGAGGGCGGGCACGTACACGCCCTGCACCTTGCACAGGGCTTTGAGGATCTCCAGGCGGGTTTTGCCGGCTTTACGGCCTTCCATAATGACGCGGTTCAGCTCGAGGATCTGCTCCTCGCCGTCGCCGACCATGAAGGCGTCGATGAAGTCCGCCAGGGGTTCGGGGTTGAAGGCGCAGGGGCCGCCGACGACGACGATGGGCGCATCCTCGGCGCGGTCGGCATTCAGGATTGGGATGCAGCCGAGCTTCAGCATCGCGAGGATGTTGGTGTAGCTCATCTCGTACTGCAGCGTGAAGCCAACCACGTCGAACTGATGCAGGGGCGTGCGGCTCTCCAGGGAGAAGAGGGGCACGTTTTCCTCCTCCATCAGGGCCTTCATATCCACCCAGGGCATACACACGCGCTCGCAGAGCATGTCGGGCTCCTTGTTGATGCCGTGGTAGAGAATCTTCATGCCCAGGTGGGACATGGCGATCTCATAGGTATCGGGGAAGCAGAAGGCGAAGTGGAGGGCGGCCTCGTCCCAGCTTTTCACCGTCGTGTTCATCTCGCCGCCGGTGTAGCGGGGGGCCTTTTGCACCTTCTCCAGCATCGCTTCGATCTTTTCGTTCATCGTCAAAGCCGTTTCCTCCTTCGGGGAAGCTATATGGTGACTGCGGCGTTTTTGCCGCCGCACAAGGGCATAATCACGCACCTTATAATGTACCATTTTTCGCGGGTTTGGTCAATGGTTTTGGGGTGGAAACTTTGCCTGTCCGGCCCTGTGTCGGCTTTGGGACGCCCCGGTGTATCTTTCAGGCGCGCAGATGTATCTTTCGTGCATTTTGCATTCCATCCGGCGCCGGATTATGCTATACTTACCAGCGTAGTCATTTCCAAAGCGCTTTGAAAGGAGCGAACCATTGATGAAGAAAATGAAGCTGCCCGTGCTGCTGGTGTTGGCGGCGGTGCTGCTGGCGGGCCTGATCGCCCTGACCGGCTTCTACCGCGTCGGACAGGGCGAGGAAGCCCTGGAGCTGACCTTCGGCAAGGTGACCGGCAAGCACGGCCCCGGCCTGTACTGGCATATGCCCGGCATCCAGTCGGTGATCAGCGAGTCCGTGACCACCATCCATACCAAGGAATACGGCTTCCGCACCACCCGTCAGGGCAGCGCCGGCCGCGCGGCCACCTACATGGACGAGGAGGACGAGGGCGTGATGCTCACCTCCGACAACTCCATCGTGTCCCTGGAGGCCATCTACACCTACTCCATCCGCGATGTGGAGCAGTACACATTCGACGTGGATCAGCCTGAGGAGACCCTGCAGCTGGCCTTTGAGGCCGTCATCCGCCGCAACATCCAGAACCGTACGCTGGACGACGCGCTGCTGAACAAGGAGCAGATCGAGATCGAGGTGCTGCCGGATTTCCAGAACCTGATCGACAGCTACGACATGGGCGTGAAGATCCTGAGCGTGCGCATCCAGAACATCACCGTGCCCGAAGCGGTGGCCAGCGCGTATGAGGACGTCAACAACGCTATGAACGAGAAGACGAAGCGCCTGGATGAGGCGGAGCGCTACAAGAACAGCGTCCTGCCCTCCGCGCGCTCCAACGCCTACCTGCTCGTCTCCGAGGCAGAGGCCTACCGTGCGGAGACCGTCGCTGCGGCACAGGCGGATGTGGCGGTCTTCAACGCCATCTACGAGGAATACAAGACCAACCCGGATATCATGCGCACCCGTCTGATGATCGAAACGCTGGAGGAAGTGCTTGCCTCCCCTGCACAGCTGTACATCGTCGACGGTCAGACCACCCGCCTGCTGACGCTCAATGACGCTACGCAGGCCGAGGCCGCAGCCGCTGCAGGAGGTGACAAGTAATGAACTGGCAGCCTAACTTCAACGGTGCCGCCAACCAGCAGCGCCCCGTCAATTACCGTCAGGCAAAGACCCAGAACTTTATGAAGCGCCACGGCGCAAAGGTCATCCTGGGCTGTGTAGCGCTGATCGTCGCCCTCATCCTGCTGGGCGAGAGCATGTACATCGTCGGCGAATCCGAGCAGGCAGTGGTGAGCCGCCTGGGCGTGATCAAGAAGCTGATCCTGAACGACGGCAACACCTTCCACACCGACTACGCGGAGGAGCTGGAGGGCGAGATCACTACCTCCGGCAACGTGGAGATCGTCTACGGCAGCGGATTGCAGTTCAAGATGCCCTTCGTGGACAAGGTCGAGACCTACTCCGGCCGGCTGCGCACTTACATCAGCAGCAGCGAGGTCGTCAACACCGCTGAAAAGAAGCAGTACTACATCACCACCTATGCCCAGTGGCACATCAGCGATCCTGCCCTGTTCAGCCTGAAGCTGGGCAGCATGAACGCCGCCGAGAACCAGCTGGACAACATCATCCATCCCGTGATCGTGCAGGCCATCAACCGCCTGCCCGCCAACGACTTCATCAGCAGCAAGGAGAAGCTCAACGATGCGCTCCAGGGCGGCCTGGTGAACATCAACAAGGAAATGAGCGCCCGCGGCATTGAGGTCGTGGATATCCAGATCCACCGCACCATCCTGCCCGCCGCAAACATCGAATCCACCTACGCCCGCATGGAGGCCGACCGCGCCAAGGTGGCCCAGCAGCTGCGCAGCGAGGGCAACGAATCCTACAACAAGGCCGTTGCGGACGCTGACCTGGAGGCCCGCCAGATCGAGGCTGCCGCCATCAGCGAAGCCGGCGCCATCCGCGGCCAGGCCGATGCGGAGGCTGCGGCGATCTACGCCCAGGCCTACGCCGCAGACGAGGAGTTCTACGGCTACTGGCGCGCCCTGCAGGCCCTCAAGGCCTCCATCGGTGATCAGGCTACCCTGGTGCTGGATCAGTCCAATCCCCTCTTTGCAGATCTGATCAAGTACATCACCGCTGAATAAAGCAGACCGGACTGCCTGTGTGCAGTCCGGTTTTTTGCGCCCCGTTAGGGCATAATGGCAGGGAGGTGATGATATGATCGGCACTTTCCTTCTGGGCGCATTGGGCTATCCGGCGCTGGAGGTCATGACGAGGGGGCGCACACATTACTCCATGGGCATTGCCGGCGGGCTGTCCCTGCTGCTCATCCGCAGGATCGGAGGATGGCGGGGGCCCGTTCTGCACCGGGCAGGCCTCTGTGCGGCAGGGATCACCGCCGTCGAATACGCCTGCGGGCGCATCTGGAACAGAGACTTCCGGGTATGGGATTACCGCCGGATGCCCCTGAACTACCGCGGGCAGATCTGCCTGCCCTACACGCTGTTGTGGGGCGGCATCAGTGCGGGAATCCTTGTCCTCACAGACACATACGGTAAAAGGAGGCACGGCTGAACGCCGGCCTCCTTTTCCTGTCATGAATGCTCATGCTCCTCGTCCTTGTGGGGCTTCCTTCCCAGAAGGCCGCCGGTCATTTCGCTCAGATTGCGACCGGCTTTGCGCATACCTCCGCGAAGGCTGCCCGCCGAGAGCAGGGCATAGCCGATCAGCCCGACGACAAGCACCGCGCCGACGAAGATCAATCCGCTGCCCACGCCGTCCTCGCCCGCCGGTTCGGCAGGCGCTGTGTCCGGCGCCCCCATTGTGACGCCTCCAGCCTCATCCTGGGCTTCGTTCACGTCACTCACGGTACGCCCGGCAGAACCGACCACGCCGCCATAAAGCGCGCGGTTCAGCACATCCGCCATCATGTCCATACTGCGCAGCACCCGCTCCTTCTCCAGCGTATAGGTACCACACTCCAGCAGGATGCTGCGGGGCAGCAGATCCTGGTTGAACACGCCCCGGCCCATGTAGATATCCTTGATCAAACCCGGATGCACCCGGTCAGCCACCGCCTTCACCAGCAGCGCAAACTCCTTGTTGACCTCCGCATTCTGATTCCCCCGCCCCACCAGGATGCGCACCCTGGAGGCCGGCTTCCCGCCCAGGGTGACCGCGTAGGAATCCGGATCGGGTATACCGTCGCGGTGAATGTCCAGAAGGCAATCCGGCGTCATTTCCCGAAGAAGCTGTACGGCCGTCTGCCGGGAGCGCCGATACGCCCCGGCGTCATGGGGATGATGGATGGTTTCCGCCACCCTTGTCTCCACGCCGCGCTCCGCTAAATGATCCGCCAGGGATTGGGCGACCTCATAGATTGAGCCCCGGTCATTGGTGGTGTAGTAGCCGTCCGATGGCTCGTAGCTTTCATCGCTGTGGGTGCAGTACAGGGCGATGCGCCGCGTATATGCGCTGACCGCAAGGGCCTCGTCCGCATCCAGCCAGGAAACGTCCGGCAGCGTGACGTCGCCCCGGCTTTCCGCAACGGCGGCGTCCCCCGTGACCGACACGATCTCATAGAGCCGATTCTCCGCAGAGATATACACATCGCCCTCAGACGGTTCCTCGCAGATCTCCGTCACGCGGGTACCGTCCGGCGCAACGATGCGCCAATACCGCCCTGCTTCATCTGCACATGCGCCGGCCCTTGTCAGAAACAGGATCAGCCCGACGGCCAGCAGTGCCATCATCAGCTTCTTCATCCCTGCGCACCTCCTCTGCTCCTGCGGCGTAAAATACGTTCGGCCGCCTCGCCGATCAGCTCGCACAGCAGCACGCTGAGGAGCCCGGAAAGCACAGCTGCATCCGCGATGCCCCCGCCGCCCATGGCCAGCGCCGCATCGATCCCCCGGGCCCAGTTGACGATGGCGACCGCCGTGTCCGCGAGGAGGACGCCAAGCACGCCGCAAATAAAGGCGCACCGTCGGCTGCGTCCCAGCAGCCAGGCTACAGCGCCGCCCAGCAGCGCGCAGAGATAGGTGGGGTCGAGCGGCAGCGCCTCCGGCTCTGCGGGCAGCAGCAGCGTCAGGCCGTAGACCGCCGCTGCGGTGATCACGCTCCCCAGCGCGGCACGCCACCGCTCCAGCGGCTCGTCCGCCTTGAGAAACAGCCAGACACAAACGCCAAAGGGGATCACTGCTCCGCCGATGTTGACGCTGACCCTGCCCAGCTGAATACCGGGCAGAAAGGTGCCCGCGAGCATCGCGCCGATCAGGAGCAGCGCCGCCCGGTCGGTAAGATACATCCTGTCCAATACACGCTGCAGCAATCCGCAATACACAAGCACAGCCGCGATCATCAGCAGCACCATTCCAGCTGACATACCTGCCTCCTGAACCAATTTTTCAAGCATCCTATCGCTTCATGGATAAAGTCTGCCCAAATCAGTATGAAATAACCGCAAAAGCAGGTGAAACCGGGCTTTGGGGGCTTGACGGAACAGGAATATTTTGATAAAATTTTATATAAATGGGAGTATCCTGTTAGCCCCGATATTCATATCATCTTATGTATGGAGGCATATTGATGAATCTCGACCGCTGCCTTTTGTTCTCCTGGCTCGAAGAGGACAATATCCAGAAGGCATATTTTCGCGTACGCCCGCTTTTGACGGTGGAAGGCGACGTGCGCCAGGAATCCGAGCAGCTCTGGCCCAATGAAGGCTGCCTTCGCATTGTGCCGGACCGCAACGAACAGCATACCTTCAAGGTGCGGATGCGCACGCTGGGCTCTTATTGCGTGGTGGATTTGCGCAACCAGCCCGCGGAGGCAGGCAAGATCCGCACGAACAAGAACTTCCGGCCCGACAAGGGCGAGGTGAACCAGTATATCCTCTATTCCGATACGGTCCACCCGCTGCCCGAAAACGTATTTTATCACATCGTCGAGGGGACGGCTGAGGAATATGCCGCCGCCTGTGAAAAGGCCATCACGCCCTGTTTCTATATCCGCGAAGGCGATACGCTGTACGGCCCGGTACGCCGTGAGGTACCCGGCAAACCCGAGCCTGCCCAGGAGGCCGCAGGCACGCTATTTGAGCTGCCCTGCCCCGACGGCGTTACGCGCCTGATCCTTTGCATGAACGATGAGCCCGCCGCAGAGGCCCCCGCCCCCGTGGCAGAAGCCGTACAGGCGCAGCCTGCACCGCAGATCGCCCCTGAGGCCCAGGAGCCCGCGCCCGCCGTACAGGCGACGGAAGCGCCTGCGGCTGCACCCGAAGCGCCTGCGGAGGACGCGGCTCTCCCCATCGGCCAGAGCCTTCAAATTCTGGATCACACCAAGGATTTCGAGGAAACGCTGCAGACGCTGGACAAGCCGGTTTCCAAGGACGCAAACCTGCTGCGGCAGCCCACGCCTAAGCCCGCCGCACCCCTCGCCCCGTCGCCCGTCAAGCCCGGTGAGCTGAACGGCACGCCGCTGATCCGCACGCCGCTGAAGACCTCCACTCCCCAGCCGAAGAACCGGGTGCAGGAGGTCGTCGCCAGCCAGCTGACCATCGGCAAATATGAGCCGCCCACGCAGAATCTGCCCGCTGGGACCGCCATGCGGGACGTGGCCAACCCCGTGGAGGCGGCCTGCGCCAGCTTCCGCCAGGCCTGGAACGCATCGGACGCCCATGGGCAGCTGCTGGACTGCATCCTCTCCCTGGACGGCGTCCGCAGCAAGCTGGAGCCCCGCCTGTGCAGCGGCTCCGGAGAGACGATCATGCAGCATGTGCTGCAAAGCCGCCTGCAGGATCTGGAAGCCGAGCGCCTGACCGCCCTTTGCGAGCTGGATCGTGCCCATCGCGATGTGGAGGCCTATAAGGACGAGCTGCTCAGCGGCATGAAGGGCCGCGTGCAGCGCGAGACCAGCCAGCTCGAGGCGGACAAGACCGCCTGTGCCCAGCGCGTGGAGGCCCTCAAAAACGAGATCAACGCCCTTTCCGACCAGCGGGACGCCCTGATCGCCAGGGTGGACGAACTGCAGAACGCCGCCGGGCCCGCTGCCATTGCCAAGCTGCTGACAGACGCCCAGATGGTCGCGCCCGCAGCAGGCACACCGCTGCGGATGTCCCCTGCCGCAGGCACCGCCGTCGCAGCAGATGCGCTCATTGAGCGGCTGATGAACGCCTGTGCAGACTCCGGCGTCGCCGTCGGACGCAACCAGGCGATCGCGATCCTGGTGCTGCTGGCGCTTTGCCCGCGCTTTGGCTTGGTCACTCCGACGCCCGCCCCTGTGGCGACCCTCGTGCGCAATATCGTTTCCGCCTTTGGCTGGAGCAGCAGCTACGCACATCAGATCGCGCCGGAGCAGAAGCCCGTTGTGGCCCTTCGCCCCGTGGACAGCACCCCCGCTGTGCTGATGACCAGCCTGCCGAACTACGCGCCGATCCCCGGCGTGAGCAAGGTGATGCTCTCCCGCATTGCCGCCAATCTGACCCGCAATGTTGCTTATGACGCCAGTCAGTGGCCGGTGCTGATGCTGCCCGCGCTGCCTTTTGTGGAGGAAAAGCCCACAAAGGAGGTCGCGCCCGTAAGCGCCGCCTCCCTCACCACGCTGCTGGAGAAGCGCTGCGCAGAGAATGAGGAGATCACCGCGGTGCTCGGCCCCGTCCTGAAGGCGGCATCGCCTCTCTCCGGCGCTGCACGCAGGGAGATGTTCCAGTTCATCTCTGTTTGTGCAGGCCTGATGGAGGGCGGTTTGCCCGTTGCGGTGGACTGGGCGATCCTGCTTTGGATCCTCCCCGCCATCGATCGCAGCAGCCGGAATTATCAGGCGGTCAAGGCGCTTTTGGACGAGTATCCCCTTTCCCTTGCCGCTATGTAAGAAACATGATATGCACCCCCGGAGAAATGATTCTCCGGGGGTGCATTTTCTCATTCCGTCAGCGCATCCGCCACCGCCTGCGCCAGGTAAGGCACGCCGGCCAGCACCTGTTCAAGGGTGTTGGTGTTCACGCCGCATTCGATCAGCACGCAGCAATCCGAAACATGCTGATTGAACCGCCCCGTCTTGAGCTTGATCTCCCGAGCCAGGCCATCGCATTGCCGGTTGAGACCGTCTGTAATGCGCTCCGCAAGGGCATAATTGGCCTCCCAATCCGGTTTTTCTGCATAGCCGCCGGTCGTACCCTTGCCCACAAGCACCATGAACCGGGCGACCTCGGTACCGCCGATATGCACGGTACGCCGGATGGTGGAGGACGAAGCGACTGCATCCCGGTGCAGGTCGATGTACAGGTCGTACGCCTCCCCTGCCGCACTGCGCTGCTCCAGCATGGTCAGGGAGCGCGCATAGGCGTCATCCAGGTTCGGCGGCTCAAAGGCTGTCCTGTCGTGCACAACGTCGAAGCCAAGGGCCCGCAGCTGGGCTGTCAGTGCCTCACCGACAGCGACCACATTGCAGGCGTCATCCTTGGTGCGCCACTTTTCCGTTTCAACATAGGGAGCATGGCCGACCTGCTCGTAGGCCTCCCAGGTGTGGGTGTGATAGATCAGGATGCGCTTGCCAGGCAGCTCCGTCGGCGCCGGGGTTTCCCGGATTACCTCCACGCGGAAGGAGACGTCCGCCCCTTCCGGCGAAGGCGTTGCCACGGGCTGCACGGCTGTTGGCTCCGGGGCAACCGTCACCGCAGCTGTTGGCTCTGGCGTCGTCGGGTTGACCTCCACCTCGAAAACCCAGCTCTCCTCCGCAAAGGCCGGCGCGACCTCGCGGGGACGCCAGCTCAGCCGGGCCGATATGGCGCAGCATGTCACCATCGCCTGCAGCAGCAGGCATATCATCGCCCGCTCACGCATCCGCATACCCCTCACCTGCCTTCGGATAGAGCCTATGCAGGAGAAATGGCCGTTATGCCATCAATGCAGATAGTGTGCTAGGTCATCGATGCTGCAGGAGGGCTGCAGGGCGCTGTTGATGGCCAGCGCCAGCATATCCGCTAGCCCGGCCACCAGCTCGTCGATGTTGCGGGGCGTGACCACCAGGTCACCCTTGACGCTGCCCGTGAGCTGCTCGGCCATACGGTGAGCCTCTTCGTCCGGGCTTTCCTTGGACAGAATGGTTTTCAGCGCATCCCGGACAATGGTGGAGGAATACACCACCATCGGGATCCCCAGCGCGATCACCGGCACATGAAGCGTCTCCCGGTTGATGCCTGCGCGGTGATTGCCCACGCCGCTGCCCGGACGGATGCCTGTATCAGTAAGCTGTATGGTCGTGCCGATGTGGGCGGTCTCCATGGCGGCCAGTGCGTCCACCACCAGAACGGCGGCTGGCTTCAGGCGCTCGACCAGCCCCTGGGCCAGTTCGGCTGTCTCCATGCCCGTTACGCCCAGCACGCCCGGCGACAGCGCGCACACACTGCGCAGCTTTCCGGGCAAACCGGTCTGCGCCTGGGTCCATTCCTGCAAATGCCGCGTTACCAGTACGCCGCTGACCACCCGGTCCCCCAGGGCGTCGGCCGTCATCCGGCGGTTGCCCAGGCCCAGCACCAGAATATCCCCTTTGGGCGGCAGCATCAGGCGGATGACCTGCGCCACCTGCTGTGCAACGCCCATGCGCTCCTCCGCCGTCAGCAGGGGCAGCTCGGGATGCGTCATCGTCCAGTAAGTGCCCTCGGCCTTCCCCAGTCGCTCGGCAGCTTTGGCGGAATGGATCCGCACCCAGGTGATCTCCGCATCGCCGTCGTGCTGGGTCTGTACGGCGACGCCTTCGCCCAGGCCGCCAGGGTAAACGGTGCGCTCCATGGCCAGGTCTGTTCGGTAATCCATGTGTCATCACACTCCTTTTTCCCGTAATATGCCCGGCGGGGCGGGGTGTGATTCCACGAAAAAAGGAGGGCCCATGCCCTCCCGTTGCGGTCAGCTGCGCAGGTCTTTGGAGAGATACAGCACCAGATCGTCATCAACGGTGCAGACTGTTTCGTACTGGACGCAGGGCTGATCCCGGTACCAGACGCCGGAGCCGTCCGGGATATAGCCACGCCTGGCGTAGATCCGCTGGGCTGCTCCGTACTCGCGGCACAGGCCCACGCCCAGACAGACGGCATCCGCATGGCGGGCCGCAATCTGCTCTGCTGCGTCCATCAAGCGGGCGCCGACGCCCTTGCGCTGGTATTTCTGCAGGACGCCGAAGTCGACGATCAGAGGCCAGCCCTTCCCCTTGAAGGGGCCCTCCTTGACATCAAAGTACAGGTACAGGCTGCCGGCAGGACAGCCCTGGTACACCGCCGTGAGGGCGACGCATTTGCCCTCGGCGGCTTCGCGGATGCGCATCAGGTAATAGTCAACATCCGGGTGCCAGCCCTGGGCGGTGTATTCGTCATTGAAGATCTGTGCGTCCGCTTCCTCCATGTCGCGGATGACGAGCTCCTCGTCCTGATAGTAGATCATATTTTCCTCCTGATTGCAAAAACGGCAGACCGCTATCGGCCTGCCGCAGGATGTATCGGTTATGCGTCAGCCGATGATCTCGCCCTTGGCGTTGAACAGCGGCAGCTTCTCCAGGTAGACGATGTCCTGGCGGTCCTGGGCGTCGCCCTCGGCCAGGATGGTCATGCGGCCAGCGATCTCGCCGCCGGCGGCTTCCACCAGCTGCTCCAGAGCGCGCAGGGATTCGCCGGTGGAGATGACGTCGTCCACCACGAGGATCTTCTTGCCCTTCATCAGGGCCGCGTCGTTGCCGTCCAGGTACAGCTTCTGCACCTTTTCGGTGGTGATGGACTTGACCTCCACGCACAGGATATCCTGCATGTAGAGCTTGGGGCCCTTGCGGGCCAGCAGCCACTTGGCGTCGCCCGCAAGACGAGCCATCTCCTGAGCCAGCGGGATACCCTTCGACTCGGCGGTAATAATGTAGTCGTATGCGGGGGCCTTCTTCAGCAGCTCAGCGGCACAGGCAGTGGTCAGCTCGCAGTCGCCGAAGATGACGAACGCGCCGATGTACAGGTCGTCGGTCACCCGGCAGATGGGCAGGTCGCGCTCCAGGCCCGCGATGGTCATGGTATGCTTCATGAAAAATCAGCCTTCTTTTCGTATTTCTCTTTTGCGCATCGCGCATCTGACATCATTGTACAGGAAGTCTCCCTCCCTGTCAACGGGAATCACTTGTGGTAGAGCTTGTGCGTCTGGTAACGGGGATCGCAGGTCAGATTGACGCCAAGGCGCTTGAAGATATTACTGTCCACAGAGGAGAGGATGACGGTGGAATGCACCTCGCACTCCTTGAGCAGGGGCAGCTGCTTCATCGCAAGGGCTGCACGCTCGTCCGTTGCCGCGCAGATGGAGAGCGCCAGAAGCACCTCGTCCGTATGCAGGCGGGGGTTATGGTTGCCCAGATAGTCGCATTTGAGGGACTGGATGGGCCCGATGACGCTGGGCGCGATCAGATGGACGCTCTTCTCGATGCCGCCCAGCACCTTCAGCGCATTGAGCAGCAGGGCCGCAGAGGGGCCCAGAAGCTTGGTCGTCTTGCCGGTGATGATGCGGCCATCCGGCAGCTGCATGGCGGCTGCGGGCTCACCGGTCTCCTCCTCACGGGCACGGGCCGCGCCGATAACGGGGCGGTCCTCATCGGTGAGGCCGGACTTCTGCAGCAGCATCTCCAGCTTCTCTACTTCACTCTGATCCCCATGGCCCTTGCGCAGGGCGCAGCGGGCGGAATAGTAGCGGCGGATGATCTCCTGATGGGCCGCCTGCCGGCAGACCTCATCGTCAGTAATGCAGTTGCCGACCATATTGACGCCCATATCCGTGGGCGACGCATAGGGAGAGCGGCCATAGATCTGCTGGAACACCGCATTGAGGACGGGGAAGATCTCGATATCCCGGTTGTAGTTGACCGTCGTCACGCCATAGGCTTCCAGGTGATAGGGGTCGATCATGTTATGGTCGTCCAGGTCGACGGTCGCCGCCTCATAGGCCACATTGACCGGATGCTTGAGGGAGAGATTCCAGATCGGGAAGGTCTCGAACTTTGCGTAGCCCGCCTGCACGCCCCGCTTATGCTCCTGATACAGCTGGCTCAGGCACACGGCCATCTTGCCGCTGCCGGGGCCCGGCGCCGTTACCAGCACCAGCGGACGGGTGGTATCCACATATTCATTCACGCCAAAGCCTTCGTCGGAGACGATGTGCTTGACATTGTACGGATAGCCCTCGATGGAATAGTGGCGGTAGACGGCAATGCCCAGCGACTCCAGGCGCTGCTTGAAGTGCACCGCCGCACGCTGCTCATTCCAGCGGGTGAGCACCACGCTGCCCACATACATGCCGATGCCCCGGAAGGCGTCGATCAGGCGCAGCACATCCGCATCATAGGTAATGCCCAGATCGCCGCGGGTCTTGTTCTTTTCGATGTCCTCCGCGTTGATCACGATGACCAGCTCCGCCTGATCCTTCAGGTTCAGCAGCATGGACACCTTGCTGTCCGGCCGGAAGCCCGGCAGCACGCGGGAGGCATGGGTATCGTCAAAGAGCTTGCCACCCAGCTCCAGATAGAGCTTGCCGCCAAACTCAGCGATTCGCTTGAGAATATGCTCAGACTGCATCGCGGTATATTTGTCATGATCAAAGCCGATCCGCATCCCTGATCCCTCCTGATTCAAATAAACCCATACCCGTTTATTATAACATGCCCCAAAGAACGGCACAAGTATCATCGCTGTATTTTTTCGTTCCTTTTGTCAGCAGGTTCGACTTGCACGGCGGCGCTTTCTGTATTACAATAGCTGCAGATGAGTTTTCAGCAGGGAGGCCGATACAGATGGATATTCTTAAGACGATCCTGGGCCGCCGCAGTGTGCGCCAGTACACGGATGAACCGATTCCCGAAGAGAAGCTGAAGGCGATCCTGTATGCAGGGCTTGCCGCAGCCTCCTCCAAGAACCGCAGGCCGTGGGAGTTCGTGCTCGTGCAGGATCGGGCGATGCTGGACAGGCTGTGCGGGTGCCGGCCCGGCGCGGGCAATCTGCTGGGCAAATGCACCGCTGCCGTGGTGATATGCGCTGACGCTGAGGCCGTGGACGTGTGGGTGGAGGACTGCGCCTCCGCCATGACCCAGATGCACCTGGCTGCGGACGCCCTGGGCGTTGGCAGCTGTTGGCTGCAGGTGCGCCTGCGTAAAGCCGAGGACGGGCGCGACACGGCAGATGTAGTACGCCAGGCGCTGGGCATCCCCGCGAAGTACGGCGTGATGGCCATCCTAACCCTCGGTATGCCGGCAAGCCATCCTGCCCCCCATACGGTGGATGAGCTGCTGCTGGAAAAGATCCACCGCGAGCATTTCTGATAAGGAGCAACATACATGAAGCTGATGTTTGTGCGCCACGCGGAGCCGTGGTATGCCATCGACTCCCTGACGGAGAAGGGCCACCGGGAGGCTGCCCTGCTGGCGGAGCGGCTCGCGAAGCTGGAGGTGAAGGCCTTCTACGCCTCCCCCTTGGGACGGGCCCGGGAGACCGCTCGGTACACGCTGGAGAAGGTCGGCCGCGAAGCCGAGGTGCTGCCCTGGCTGGCCGAGTACCGGGGGCGCTCCATTGACCCGGAAAACGGTCAGCACCGCATCCCGTGGGACTACAAGCCCGCCATCTGGATGCCCCGCGAAAAGCTCCGCAGCTACGACGCCTGGCTGGAGGACGCCCTGATGGCCGAAGGCGACGTGGCCGCCATCTGGGAGGAAACCAAGGCAGGCCTCGACGCACTGCTGGCGTCCCACGGCTATGTGCGGGACGGGCATATCTGGCGGTGCGAAGACAACCGGGCCGACACGCTGGTGCTCTTTTGCCATTTCGGCATCACGGCGGCCTGCCTGGGCTATCTGCTGGGCATTTCGCCGGTGCTGCTGTGGCACTGCTTCTGCGCCCAGCCTTCTTCCGTCACAACACTTGTCACCGAGGAGCGCGTCAAGGGCGAATGCTTCTGGCGCTGTATGCAGCTGGGCGATATCAGTCACCTCTATGCCGGGGACGAGCCCTACTCCACCGCCGCGCTGTACCCGGAGTGCTACACGGGCGTTGACTCCACTAACCCGCCCTGCTGGAAGGAACAGGGGTACGAGCCATGAAGATCATCTCCTGGAACATCAACGGCTTCCGTTCGCTGATGAGCCGCAGCTTCCTGGACGCCTTTACCGCACTTGATGCGGACGTATACTGCCTGCAGGAGACGAAGCTGCAGGAAGGCCAGGGCGGCGTGGACGTACCCGGTTTTCATCAGTACTGGAATTATGCCGAGCGCCCGGGATACTCCGGCACGGCGATGCTGACGATACGGGAGCCGCAGGGCGTATTTGCAGGCGTCGGACTGGAGCCCTTTGACAGCGAGGGACGCGTCATCACGGCGGATTTCGGCAGCTTCTGCCTCGTCAACTGCTATGCGCCCAACGCTGCGGCGGATCTGTCCCGGCTGGAGGAGCGCATCGCGTGGGATTCGGCCCTGCTGGCCTTTCTGAAAGAGCTGGACGTGCAGAAGCCCGTTGTTCTCTGCGGCGACCTGAACGCTGCCTACAACGCCGCTGACCTGGCCGGAAAGGCCCAGGGTATGCACGTTCCCGGCTTTACCCGGGAGGAGCGCAGCGGCCTGGCGGCCATCCTGAACGCCGGGTTCATCGACGCCTACAGGCACTTTCATCCCGATGCGAAGGCAGGCGATTTTGCCTACCGCAGGGGCATCCGCGCGATGGGGATGGATTACTTCCTGGTGTCGGAGCGCTTCGCCAGTCAGCTGGCGGACTGCCGGGTACACAACCGTGTGAAGGGCTCTGACCACTGGCCGCTGGAGCTGGTCATACGGGAATGAAAGGACGGCATACCATGCTTGTGAACAGGGTACATATCAATGGCATTCCCGCGCTGATCTGGGGAGAACCGTCAGACAAGGTCTGGCTGTGTGTGCACGGAAAGATGTCATCGAAGGAATCTGCGGAGGGAATTGCCCGGATTGCTGCCGAAAAGGGCTACCAAACCATCTGCTTTGACCTGCCCCAGCACGGCGAGCGGAAGAATGAAGCCGCACGCTGCGATATCTGGAACGGGATTCATGATCTGACCTGTGTGGCCGATTATGTCTTTGCACGCTGGCAGGAGGTCAATCTGTATGCCTGCAGCCTTGGCGCATATTTCAGCCTGCAAACATTGGTGGAGCGCACTTTCCGTCAGTGCATCTTCCAGTCGCCCATTCTTGATATGGAGCATCTGATCAGAAAGATGTTCCTGTGGTTCGGCATCACGGAGGAACGCCTGGAGCGCGAGAAAGAGATCAACACGCCCATTGACCTGATGCAGTGGGACTATTTTCAGTATGTCCTCGCACACCCCGTTGAGAAGTGGACTGCTCCCACCAGCATCCTCTTTGGTGGACGGGATGATCTTCAGTCGCTGGAGGTCGTGGAGGCCTTTGCCCTCCGTTTTGGCTGCGAGGTGACCGTGGCGGAACACAGCGCACATCCCTTCATGGAAGAGGGCGATGGTGCGATTGTGGAACGCTGGCTGCGGGAACACATCTGACGTCGTGGCACAAGAAAAATCCGGATACGTAGGGTATCCGGATTTAGTGTATCGACAAAGTGCTGAAGGCACTTTGTCGAGGCTTTGCACTCTCTCCCTGGTCGAACGACAAGTCGTTCGACCGGCCGTTCGTTCGTGTAAAGAAGCTTTTCCTAACGGAAAAGCGCGAAAATCGCCGCACATGTCGCCGATTTTCGATCTAAAGTCGAAGGGCTTGCGAGCCCTCCGACGCCTCCCTGGGTTTGTTGACAGTCTGAATCCGGATACGTAGGGTATCCGGATTTTTTGATGAGGGTGAATTATACTATCAAGTGCAACACTATAGGAAATAAAAGAAGTTCATACAGATCTCTGGTATAATAGAGTTACCACACACCAGAATACCGAAAGG
>JAFQEB010000084.1 GCA_017399225.1 Clostridia bacterium
CCGGTGCCCTCGTTGCCGACGGAGCGGCTTCCTCGTTCACCGACCGCTGCCACTCGCTCAGGTCGCTTCATCTGCCGCTGGCAGCGCTCCCATCGCTCCCAATATACGCTGCGGCGTGAGAAGGAATCTATATCATATCGCATTTTCCGCAAGGAAAATATATCGCATTTGCCACCGGCAAATATATCGCGTCTGCGCAAGCAGACATATCGCCAAAATGCCGCCAGGCAAATCATGCGGTTACGCAAATCATGCCGTAAGGCAATTCATGCCCGAAGGGCAAATCATGAAAGCCGGCATGGAATGATTTGGCTAACGCCATGATTTGGCTTCGCCATGAATTGGCTAGCGCCATGAATTGATGCTATGCATCATAAATGATATGCCCCTTCGGGGCAGAAAGGAGAACTTTATGACCAAAGATACTGTATTCGTCAAGCTGCCCAGGGTGGGCCTGGAGCAGGAGGATGTGTTCGTGTCGGTGAACAACCGCACTTACATTGTCAAACGGGGCGAAAAGGTGGCTGTGCCTGCCGCTGTGGCGGAGGTGCTGGCTCACCGGGAGGAAATGCTGGAGACCATCCTGCGTTTCCAGAGCCGCAACGCCAAGGGCTAAGGAGGCTGCTATGGAACTCAACGAACAGACGATTGCCGCCCTGAAGGAGAAATTTGCCCAGGCTTTGGAGCAGGAGCGCATCAGGCTGCTGGCCTTCGCCGGGGAAAACCGGGCCTCCGCCGAGGATATTTACCGGGAGCTTCTGGCCCAGGCGGAGCAGACCCGGGGCATCTACCCCAAGTTTGACCTGGTGGCGGAGGCGGAAAGCCCGGAGTTTATGACCCTGCTGGCCACGGGCCTGCCCATGCGCCGGTGCTTTGAAACGGTGCATCACGACGAGCTGGTGGACGAAGCCATGCTCTTTGCCCTTTCCTATGCCCAGAAGGGCCGGCCTGCGGAAAACGGCCTTTCCTCCCAGGCGGCCGCCGCTGCCCCCGGCTCTATGGCCAGCTCCACCCGGCAGCAGCGGGAAGAGATCCGCACCCGCGTCAGCCGGGGAGAGAAAGTAAAATTATAAATTACAAATTATAAATGGGTCAGCAATGCCGCCAGGCAAATCATGCAGCTATGCAAATCATGCCGCCAGGCAATTCATGCCCGCAGGGCAAATCATCAATCATTGGGATCAACGGTTGAATGAATTGGCTTTGCCATGATTTGACGCTATGCGTCATGATTTCTCGCTACGCTCCATGAATTGACGCTGCGCGTCATGATTGCCCACCCAAAAGCTGCCGCCAATTTGTAATTTGTAATTTGTAACTTGTAATTTGTAATTGATCATTTTTCGCTTCGGGACAATGGAACAATGCTCAACCGGCCATATCCTCCCGGAGCGCTACAAAACCCAACCTTGAAAGGAGAAAACTATGGAAAATCTGAACACCACCGCAACGCTGTCTTCCGAGATGAAGACCTTTTACGACCTGACCCTCATCGACGAGGCCCAGGCATCCCTGGTGCATGACCAGTTTGGCCAGAAGCGCCCCATCCCTGCCGGCTCCGGCAAGACCATCGAGTTCCGCAAGTTCGCCCCCCTGGCCAAGGCCATCACCCCCCTTACCGAGGGCGTTACCCCCAGCGGCAACAACCTGAGCGTTTCCACCGTCACTGCCACCGTTTCCCAGTATGGCGACTATGTCACCCAGACCGATATGCTGGAGCTGACCGCCGTGGACAACACCGTGGTAGAAGCTGCCAAGCTCCTGGGCCGCCAGGCGGGCCTGACATTGGACACCGTGGTGCGCAATGTGATCCAGGCCGGCACCAACGTTACCTACTGCCCCAAGGTAGCCGCTGACGGCACCGAGACCGAGGTCACCTCCCGCGCTGCCCTGGACGAGAGCTGCCAGCTTACTGTGGATGTGGTGCAGCAGGTGGTAGCCAAGCTGCGCGCCCAGAACGCCCCCACCGTAAACGGCAAGTACATCGCCATCATCCACCCCTATGTGGCCTACGACCTGATGCGTGACCCCGAGTGGGTAGCCGCCCACAAGTACGGCAAGCCCGAAAACCTCTACGCCGGCGAGATCGGCGAGATCGCGGGCGTGCGCTTCGTCCAGTCCACCGAAGCCAAGGTCTACAAGGGCGATGGCTGCCCCAGCGGCCTGGCGGTGTTCGGCAGCCTGTTCTTCGGTGACGGCGCCTACGGCGTTACCGATGTAAACGGCGGCGGCCTGGAGATCATCGTCAAGCAGAAGGGCTCCGGCGGCACTGCCGACCCCCTGGATCAGCGCTCCAGCGTGGGCTGGAAGGCGGTAAAGACCGCACAGCTGCTGGTACCCAACTACCTGGTGCGTGTGGAGAGCTGCTCCAAGCGCTTCTCTGCCACCGTGGAGGCCAACTGATGACCCCCGCCCAGGCCATCGCCCAGGCCGATGACCTCACCCCCAACACCTACCCCCAGAGCCACAAGCTGGCCTGGGTGGCAAGGGTGGAAGCGGCCCTGAGCGGCCGGGAAACGGAGCTTCAGCTGCAAACCCCCTTGCTTGCCGCCGCGCCCTACGATGAGCTGTATATCCGCTATATCCAGGCCCAGATCTTCCTGGAGCTGGGGGAGATCACCCGCTACAATAACGCCATGGCCCTGTATAACAACGCCCTGGCCCAGTACCGCCGGGCCTATATCCGGGAAAATACAGCTCCCGCCGCGCATCTGCACCAGCTGTAACCTCCCCATTCGTAGGGGCCAATGCCCACATTGGCCCGCCATCGCCGCACCGTCGGCGGGCGGATGTGGGCATCCGCCCCTACGCGCTTACCCCCGGGGGGTAGGGCGGCCAAAGGCCGCCGGCGATATAGATTCCTGGCGGAATCTGCGATATTGCCTGCGGCAGCGATATGTGCTGCGCACTCCTGTTGCGGTGCCCGGTGCCCTCGTTGCCGACGGAGCGGCTTCCTCGTTCACCGACCGCTGCCACTCGCTCAGGTCGCTTCATCTGCCGCTGGCAG